>DASXBE010000166.1:0-4158 GCA_036491815.1 Candidatus Dormiibacterota bacterium
AGAGAATTCCGGGGACGTAGTAGATCGACGTTCCGATGTCGGCGAACACGACAGCCCAACACAGGAAGGCGCCGAGATTCCCGCCGCGGAACTTGATCTGCCGGCGCGTCCGCTCGGCGGGCGCGTTCACTCCGGGATCCCCGACCGATGCGCCGCCAGGTGTTTGCGCAGCGTGTCGAGGTCGGTCCTGACCCGCCTGACCATCGAGCTGCGCATGAATCGAACCTAGACCCGCCGCTGTGAGATCCCCGTAGGCGCCGGCTCGAGATCCGTATGAATGCCGTATGGGTTATTTCGGGATCAATTAATCTCGGCATCGATGAGCCCAGAGGCCGTTCACCGGCGCGGACGGCGCCCGGGCGACCTCCGCGTCCTCGTCCGACGCCCCGCCAAATTGCCCCGGACGCTGGGCGCGCCGGCCCTGTTCGCGGCCTCGTATGGCAACGTCGGCTCGAGCATCTACTATGCCCTGGGGGTCACGGCAGCCTTCGCCCTTGGCCTGACGCCGCTGGCCTTGATCCTGGCCGGCCTCATCTTCGTCAGTACCGCCCTCAACTACGCCGAGGGCACCGCGGCGCTGCCTCACGCCGGGGGAAGCTCGAGCTTCGCGCGGCGCGCCTTCAACGCGCCGGTGGGTTTCCTTGTCGGCTGGGTGCAGCTCTTGAACTACACGGCCACGGTTTCCATCTCGTCGTATTTCGCGATCAGCTATCTCGGGGTCTTCGGCAAGTACCTACCGCTGCTCGCCACGCTCAAGAGCAACGACGCATGGCACGTGGGCGCGACCGTGGTTCTGATCGGGTTTCTAGTCATCGTCAACGTGATCGGGATCCAGGAGTCGAGCGCCCTCAACCTCGTGTTGGCGCTGGCCGACCTCGTCACGCAGCTCGTCCTCGTCATCCTCGGCCTCATCCTCCTGCTCAACCTGCGCACGGTGCTGGGCAACATCCACCTCGGGATCGCTCCGAGCTGGAGCAACTTCCTCGCCAGCATCTCCATCGCCATGGTCACCTACACGGGAATCGAGACGATCTCCAACATGTCCGAGGAGGCCAAGAACCCCGGACGAAGCGTGCCTCGAGCGACCTTTGCCGTCATCGTGGCGGTGCTTTTCGTCTCGGCCTTCCTGCCCACGATCGGCATGAGCGTCTTCCCGGTGCACCTGGTCAACGGGGTGTACACCACCGACCTCGCCACCACGTGGAAGGACGACCCTGTGGCCGGGATCGTCACAGGCTTCTCCGGGGTCTCCCAGGCGCTGGCGTTCTGGTCCGAGATCTGGGTCGGCATCCTCGCCTTCACGATCCTGGTCATCGCCACCAATGCCGGGCTGATCGGGATCTCGAGGCTCAGCTACTCGCTGGCCGGCGCCGACCTGCTGCCCAAGAAGTTCGCCACCCTGCACCCCAAGTTCAAGACGCCCTACTTCTCGATCGTCGCCTTCGGCGCGGCGGCGGCGGTGCTGGTCTTGCCGGGCATCCTCGTCAAGGGCGCCGAGATCGACCTCCTCGGCTCTGTCTACGCGCTCGCGGCGACCTTCGCGTTCTGTTCAGCGCACCTTTCCGTGATGCGCCTGCGCTTCATCGAGCCCGGCCTCCACCGGCCGTACCGAATGCCCTGGAACATAAGGTTCGGGCGCGACAGCATCCCTGTGATCTCCCTCCTGGGGGCCCTCGCGATCGGAACGATCTTCACGCAGCTGATGTCGCAGAACATCTCGAACTCCACCCTCATCTTCATCGCCTGGCTGCTGCTGGGGGGCCTGACCTTCGTCCTCTATCGGTTCTATCGGAACCAGCCGCTGTGGGAGCCGCTCGAGGTCCCCCCGCCGCGCGACCGCGAGGTCGACCACGTCCCGTTCGAGTCCCAGCCGCGCAGCGCCCGCTACCGCATGGGCCGCCGGGAGCGGATCATGGCCCACGCCGCCAACCTTCCCGTGCGACACGAGAGCCACCGGCCGGGCTGGCAGCTGGAGCTCGAGCTCTTCTTCGCGCGGCACGGAACGGTGCGGGGCGCGCTCATCGTGCTCACGTTCGCCGCGATCAGCGGGCTCGCTGTTTTTGTGGACCTCTCCCGATACGACCCGTTCGGCCCGGGCCTAGGGTGGTCGCCCGGCCTGGTCGCGGTGGCCTTCTTTGCCGCCTACCTCCTCAATCGCAGCCACTCGGAGCAGTAGTCAGGCCTCGAGCCTGTAACCCACTCCAGGCTCGTTGAAGATGTACTTGGGGTTCGCCGGGTCGTCGCCGAGCTTTTTGCGGATCTGGGCGACCACGTATCGGGTGTTGTACTTGTCGCCGATCGCGTACTCACCCCACACCTGCCGGAGCAGAGTGGTGTGAGTGACCGGCTTTCCGGCATGCAGGGCCAGATAGCGGAGAAGCTCGTACTCCGTGGGCGTTAGGCGCACGGCGCGCCCGCCGACCGAGACGGAGCGGCGCGCCAGGTCGATCTCCAGGTCTTGCGATCGGAAGATCGGCTCTCCCGCGGAGACATCGGCCTGGCGCCGGAGCACAGCGCGGATCCGAGCGACGAGCTCGTCGGTGCCGAATGGCTTGACGATGTAGTCGTCGGCGCCGGCGTCCAGGGCGCGCACCTTGTCCTTCTCGCCCGGCATCACGCTGACGACGATCACGCCCGCCCGCGTCGCGGGCCTCAGGCGGCGCAGAGTGTCGAAGCCGTCAATGCCTGGCAGGCCCAGGTCGAGTAGGATCACGTCCGGCCTCCACGCTGCCGCTTCGCGCAGTGCCTCCTCCCCGCTGCCGACTGCGCGCACGTCGAAGTCGTGGTAGCCGAGGCCGGTGCGTAGGGCGCGCTGCATCTCCACCTCGTCGTCCACCACCAGGACGCGGCCGCTCACTTCGACGCCGGGACGCGCGACAGCGGCAGGGTGAAGGTGAAGCGAGGCCCGCGCCTGCGGTTCTCGACTCGCATCGCGCCGCCATGGGCCTCGACCACGCGCTTGCAGATCGCCAGCCCGAGTCCGCTGCCACGGGCACGACGAGTCCAAAAGGTGTCGAACACGCGGTCCTGATCCGCGGGCGCAACCTCCGGGCCTTCGTTCTCCACCCAGGCCTCGAGCCAGCCCTCCCTGGCCACCGCCCCGATTTCAATGGCGCCCGCGGCGGGCGCCCACTCGACCGCGTTTTCGAGCAGGTTGGTGACGACGCGCCCCACCTGGAGCTCATCGACCTCGACTGGCGGCAGGTCGTCGGGAAGCACCAGGGAAACCGGGTGACCCGCGAGCTCCTGGCGCAGGGCGTGCAGGGAATTCCCCACCAGGTCGGCAAACCGGTGGGGCTCCCGGTCCAGCTCCACACCGGCCTCCAGGCGCGACAGCGCGAGCATGTCGCCAACCATGTGGTCGAGCCTTGTCGCCTGCCGGTCCAGGTCGAGCAGCAATTGCCGCTGCTCCGCCTGAAGTCCGGCCTGAGGAGCGGTCAGCGCCGTCAACCCGGCGCGCAGTGAGGCGATGGGGCTCTTGAGCTCGTGGGACAGCGAGGAGAGCACGGCGGCCTTGAGGCGGTCGGAAGCCTCGAGGCCCCGCGCCCGCCCGGCCTCCAGCCCGGCCCGGCGGCGGTCCAGCAGCAGGTCGGCGAGGCCGATGAGCGCGGCGAGCATCCGGAGCTCGGAGCCCTCCGTGACCTCGGGATGGAAACCGATCACGGCGACGCCGCCGGCGAGCGGCAGGTAGCCGGTGGGGTCTGGGTGCGGCCGCGCGTGGACCAGCTTCACAGCCCCACCGGAGATCGCTACCCCGATGGCGCGGCCGTTCTCGTACGACCACGCCGCCTGCCGGCTCTCGTCGTCGGTCAAGCGGGAGCCGCCGAGCAAGAGCGGTTGGCCCGCCTCGACTCCGACGAGCGCGAAGCGGTCGACGCAGCGGAGACGGATCGCGGCCTCGGCGACCATGTCAAGGGCGCTGGCGGCCTGTGGCGTGCGCAGCGCCGCGGTCGCCAGGTCGTAGAGGGCGCGGGAATCCGCCGCCAGCGTCTCGGCGGCCGACTGCGCCCGACGGTGCGAGGCGGCCAGCTGGCTGGTCACGAGCGCGACCGCGAGGAGCACCACGAGCTCGAGCAGCTCGGCCGGCCCGCGCACGCTGAAGGTCCCGACCGGAGGAACGAAAAAGAAGTCGTAGAGGAGGAATGCCGCGACGCTCCC
>DASXBE010000167.1:0-13361 GCA_036491815.1 Candidatus Dormiibacterota bacterium
GCCACAACTTGTTGTGGCAGACTGACCGCGCCGACAGATGCCGCGACCCGAAAACTGGCCCCGCACGATCCTCCACGTGGACCTCGACGCCTTCTACACGTCCGTGCACCAGCGGGACGACCCGAAGCTGAGAGGGCTCCCCGTCGCCGTGGCGGGTCGCTCGCGCCGGGCGGTGGTGATGGGCGCGTCGTATGAGGCGCGGGCCTACCGCGTCCGCTCGGCGATGCCTCTCCACGAGGCGCTTCAGCTCTGCCCGCAGCTGGAGGTGGTCGCCCCCGACGGGCCGCGGTACCGGGAGGCCAGCCGCCTCGTGCACCAGATCTTTCGCCGCTTCACGTCGCCAGAGCTGGTGGAGGCGGTGGCCCTCGATGAGGCCTACCTCGACGTCACGGCCCGGACGCGCCACGGGACCTCCAACGCGGATGAGGTCGCGCGGCGGATCAAATACCAGATCCACACCGAGGTCGGATTGACCGCGTCGGTGGGCGCGGCGACGTCCAAGCTGGTCGCCAAGGTGGCGAGCGGCTCGCGCAAGCCGGACGGCCTCGTCCTCGTTCCGCCTGACGCCGAGGCGGATTTCCTCGCGCCCCTGCCGATCGGCGTCATCCCGGGCCTCGGGCCCAAGACGGAGGAGAGGCTCCATGCGATGGGATTGCGCAGCGTGGGCGAGCTGGCCGCCTACGAGACACAGCGGTTGGTCCAGGCCCTGGGGGTGGGTGGCGCGATGCTGCAGCGGCTTGCCCAGGGTCGGGACCGCTCGCCGGTCGACGGCAGCAAGCCCGCCAAGACCATCTCCGCGGAGACGACCTTCGAAAACGACGTGAGCGACCGTGGAGAGCTCGAGCTCGCCCTGCGCGAGCTCACCGACCGCGTCACCGAGCGGTTGAAGGTCGACGGGGTACGCGCCCGGACGATCTACGTGAAGCTCAAGCTCCCTGACTTTCGCTTGGTGAGCCGCCAGGTGAGCCGGACGAGCCCGACCGACGACGTCGAGACGATCTTCCGCGCCGCGCGCTCGGCGCTGGAGAAGTCGCACGTGGAGGCGAGGCCTGTGCGGCTGATCGGGGTTGGCCTGTCTGGTCTCGAGCACCCTGAGCCCGACCTGCAGATGACGCTCTTCGATTAGGCTGCGTCCGGTCGACCATGGGGCGCGGCAGCGCCGCCAGCACCTCGCCCACCGTCCTCCAGCCGAACTTTTCCCGGACGCGCGGGACGAGTGCCCGAAACACCATGGCCGTGGCGCGTGCGTCGTCGAGCGCGGCGTGCGCCGGAGTGATGTCGAGCTCGAGCTCCTGCACGAGGCGCGCGAGGCCCGGTGTCTGCCCCTTCGGCAACTCGAGAATCAGCCGGGCGAGAGTCGACGTGTCGATGATCGGGTGCTCGAGCGGGCTCTCGAGGCCGCGGCCGACGAGCCACGTGTCGAAAGCATCGTGGCTGTGCTCGACGAGGACGGCGCCGCGGGCGAATTGCAAAAAGCCCCGTCGCGCATCCTTGAACTCGGGTGCCCCGATGAGCATCGAGCGGTCGATCTGGTGACGCTTGCGGGCGTATGGGTTGATCGGCGCGCGGCAGTCGACCAGCGTGTCGAAGAAGGACAGCGTCCGCTCGAGGGTGAAGCGCTCGGCACCCATCTCGAGCACCAGGAAGGGCGAGTTGCCGGTGGTCTCGACGTCGAGCGCGACGAACTGGGCGTCCTCGAGCGCGGTGGCCGGTCCGACCTCGGGCGAGTCGACCGCGATCTCCTCCCAGGCCACCGGCTGCTGGGCGCCGCGCGGCTTCAAGAAAAGCGGCTTGCCGCTCATCCACGCGCCATGGCGAGAGCGCGCCGCGCCCACCGTATCTCGTCGCGATCGAGAGCGCGAAGGAGCAGCACCGCCGCCACATAGACGATCGCCCCGACGACGACCGGGATTGCGATCCGCAGTCCGCCGAAATCGCGCATCGGAAAGATCGCCACTGCCATGACCAGGCCCGCCAGCAGCACCCGCCAACTGAGCCTCAGGGCCGGCACGCGGCCGACGTAGCGCGCGGTCAGGATCCAGCCTGCTATGGCGAGCACCATCTCGGTGGCCACGGTGGCCCAGCTCGCCCCGAGGTAACCGAACAACGGGATGAATGTGAGGTTCAGGGCGAGGTTGGCGACCAGGCTCCAACCGGCGGCCCAGGTGAAGGAGAGCTGGCGGTCCGAAGCGTTCAACGCGCCGATGAAAGCGTTGTTGATGAAGGCAAAGCCGAGCGCGAGGGCGAGGATTCGCATCGCCGGCTCGGCCTCTGTCAGGCCGGGTCCCAACAGGAGCGGGGTCAGCGGTCGCGCGAGGATGAAGATACCAAGGCTCGTGGGCAGGCCCATGAGCAGCAGCGCCTTGAAGAAGCGATTGACGGCGTCGAGCATCTCCTTTGGCCGCTCCCGGTGGTAGACCGCGAGGACGGGGAAGACGACCGAAAGAAACGAGATCGGGACGAAGAGCAGCGATTCGATGGGTTTGTATGCGGCCCCGTACCAGGACGCCTCGACCTCGCCTTTGAAGACGTAGATGAGCGGGTTGTCGATCCGGAAGTAAAGGACCGTGAGAACAAAGGTCAAAGCGAACGGCAGTCCCTTCCAGAACCACGCACGAAGCAGCGCCGTCTCGAAGTTCCACCCGGGTGTCGCGATGCGCTTGACCATCAGCACGACCACGAAGTAGGCGCAGCTGAACGCGTACTGGAGGGCGTACGCCCAGACGAAATATCCAACACCGCGATGGGTGCGAACGCCATACAGGATGAGCACCAGCAGAATGGCCGCCTCGAGCACGACGGCGATCGCCTCATAACCGAGCTGCTGGACGGCATACAGGCTGTTTCGAAGCAGCGTGGAGTACGAGGTCAGCACCATCAGGATGAACCCTGGGAGCAACAGGTCGCCCAGCCCCAAGGGCAGCACGAGCGCAGCGAGGACGAGCAGCGCGAAGACCGACATCATGAGGCGGAGCGACATGATGTTGCGGAGGTAGCGCTGGATCTCGGCCTGGTGCCTTGCGCCCTCGCGCACGAACAGCACGTTGAAGCCGAGGTCGAGGACCACGCTCACGATCGCGGTCAGGTTCACGAGCACGGAAAAGGTCCCGTAGTGGTCCTTGCCCAGCCACCGGATCATGTAGAGGACCGAGACGACCGCAATCAGGCGACCTATGACCTTCGCTGTCAGGACGAGGACAGTGTTGCGAAGTGCCCTCGTCCCCAAACCCACGCTGGGCTCAGGCGCGTTGGGCGGCGGATCTTGGTCAGCCAACTCAAGGAATCCTAAACCGCCGCCTAGTTAGACTCCTTCGAACGTGAACGAGCAGCCGAGGATCCTCAGCGGCATCCGGCCCACAGGCCGGTTCCATCTCGGGAACTACCTCGGGGCGGCGAAGAACTGGGTCGAGCTTCAGACCCGGTACGAGTGCTTCTACTTCGTGGCGGACTACCACGCCCTGACCACCGAGCCGGACGGCCACAAGGTCGAGGACAAGGTATTCGACCTCGCCGCCGACCTCCTCGCGGTCGGCATCGACCCCGAACGCAGCGTGCTCTACCAGCAGTCGAAGGTGCCTGAGATCGCCGAGCTGACGCTGCTGCTCACTATGGTCACACCCCTGAGCTGGGTCCTGCGCACCCCGACCTTCAAGGAGATGGCGGCGAAGCACCCGGACAACGTCAACCTGGGCCTGGTCTCGTACCCGGTCCTGCAGGGGGCGGACATCGCGATCGTCAAGGGCGGCGGGGTCCCGGTCGGCAAGGACCAGCTCGCCCACCTGGAGCTGATCCGCGAGGTGGTGCGCAAGTTCAACCGAACCTATTCCCCGGACTCCCCCATCTTTCCGGAGCCGCAGGCCCTGCTCACGGAGTCGCCGCTCATCAAGGGCACCGACGGCAAGCAGCGGATGTCGAAGACGGTCGGCAATGTGGTCGGCGTGACCGAGGAGCCAGAGGTCCTGCGCAAGCAGGTCCTGAGCATGGTCACCGACGTGAAGCGCCCTCGCAAGGCCGACCCCGGGCACCCCCGAACCTGCAACGTGTGCGCCTTCTACAAGCTCTTCTTCGACGACTGGCAGCACTACTGGGACCTGTGCCGGAAAGCACAGATCGGGTGCCACGAGAAGAAGCAGCTGCTGGCCGACCGGATGATCGAGACCTTCCGCCCGTTCCGAGAGGTCCGCGCCGAGCTCAGCCCGGAACGGGTGACCGCGATCCTGGACGCGGGCAGCGAGAAGGCCCGGAGCGTGGCCCGCCAGACCACCGCCGAGGTCCGTCAGGCGGTCGGCCTCCCCGCGATCCGCTGATCGCTAACATTTGACCCGGATGGCAGACGCTGCTGCGCCGATGCGAGTCACCCGTCGCACCTTTCTCGGTTGGTGGATCGCCGGCCTTCTCACAGCCACCGTGGTCACCGGCCTGCTGCCGGTGCTGATCTACTTCTGGCCCGCTCCGCCGAAGGGCCAGAAGAAGCAGTCGCTGGCGGTTTCGCTGAGCACGCCGATCGATCAGCTGCAGGATGGCGACGCGGTCAAGATCGACGCTCCGCGAAGCCCGGACTCCGCCTTCATCATGGCCGACGGCGGGGGCGACAACTCCCCGGGCGACCTCGCGTTCGGCGGCTACGTAGTCAAGCACTCGAACAAAGTCGACGTGTTCGCGATCAACTGCTCGCACCTCGGCTGCTCGATCGCGCTGAACAAGGCGGCGAAGAGCTTCGACTGCCCGTGCCACGGCTCGCGCTTCAACCTCGACGGCACAGTCCTGCACGGGCCTGCGGCCTACCCCCTCTCGCACCTCACCTGGAAGCAGGGCAAGGATGCCGGCACGCTCGAGGTCGAAGGCCTCGTGCTGGGCTTCTGAAGTGGCAATCCCTCACCCGCGCGAGATCCAGACAGCGGTGGTGGATTGGCTGGACGAGCGTTACCCGTTCACCAAGGCGGTCGATGAGGCCCTGTATCAGCGCGTGCCGAACTTCGCGAACGCCTTTTACTACTGCTTCTGCGGGATGGTCTTCATCCTGATCATCCTGCAGCTCCTGACCGGCATCTTCCTTTCCTTCTATTACGTGCCCGATGCCGGCGTGCCGGGCGCATCGCCCGCCTACAACAGCGTCGAGTTCATCCAGAACACCCAGTACCTGGGCTGGCTGATCCGCGGGGTGCACTTCTGGGGCGCGAACATCCTGATCGTGATGGTCGTCATCCACATGGCGAGGGTCTACTGGACGGGCTCTTACCGGGCGCCACGCGAGCTGAACTGGATGGTCGGTGTGATCATGCTGCTCTGCATCATCTTTCTGTCTCTGACCGGTTACCTCCTGCCCTGGGACACCAAGGCGTACTTCGCGACCGAGGTCACCATCAAGATCGCCGGCTCTGCCCCGCCGGCCCAGCTCGGGACTTTCATCAAGGACGTGCTGCAGGGTGGCGCGACGCTCGGTCCCGCCACGCTTCAGCGCTTCTTCACCATCCACGTCTTCCTGCTGCCGGCCGTGATCGTCCTCCTGATGTACGTGCACTTCCGGTTCATCCGGGCGCACGGCATCTCGGAGCCGATGTGAGATGAGCGACCAGGAGATCGAGAAAGAGGGCCCGGGGGCGGCCGTCGCAGCGCCCGCGCACGAGGTCGAGATAGTGGAGGTGGACAGCCACACCGGTCACACGCTCGAGCCCGAGTGGAAGCGATTGCCGATCGGCCCTGACCACATCCTCTACCCCGTGCTGGTGGGCTTGGCCCTCTTCCCCATCCTGATGGGCGACGCCGGCCATCACCTCGCCGACGACATGCCTGACGAGGACACCCACCCGTTCTTCCCGGACCACTTCTGGCCCTATCCGATCATCGCCGTGGTGATGCTGGTCACCGTCGGGCTGCTGGCGGCCTTCGTGCAGAAAAATCTCCAGCTGGAGCAGTCGGCCGACCCGCGGGCGGTGACCATCCCACGGCCCGACTGGTACTTCCTGTTCCTCTTCCAGTTCCTCAAGCTCGGCCCTGAATTGATCATGGCGCTGGTGATCCCGCCCATTGCGGTCGGCGCCCTTTTGCTGTGGCCTTTTATCGATGCGATCGCCGGGCCGAGGGTGGCGCGCCGCCTCGGCTGGAGGAGGTGGCCGGTGCCCGGGCGCAACATCATCACCGGGACGATCTGGGTGGTGAGCCTGGGCTTCATCGTCTTTCTGACCTTCTGGGCCCTGGGGGGGCCACAGTTCTGCCTGCCCTACTTCACCGGACCGGTCTGCGGAGCCTAGCGGTCCTCTCAGGTCCGCGAGTCGTAGATCTGCTTCGTTAGCTCGATCTGTGCGAGGTGCTCGCGCGCGTGGCCGTAGTTGGAGATCAGCCACTCGAGCCCCGGCCGAGGAGGACGGTCGCCCCTCGGTCGCAGCTCGCTCAGGTCGGCGGCGGTCGCCGTGACGAGGAGCTCGTCGAGGTCCCGGTCGGCCTGGTCGAGCAGGGCGACGAGGTCTTCAGCCTCGGCCTCGGCTTTGAACTCGGCCTCACGGTCCCGGTCCGCCGAGACCCTGCGGACCGCGCGGATCGCCTCGCGCTCCGAGCCCAGGGTGTGCGTAACGAGCACAGCGATCGAGTTGGCCCTGGGCAGCGGCCTCCAGTTGAGCGTGCCGCGGTCGAGGCCGCGCACGTGCTCCCGCATGCTGGTGTGCACCGAGCGGTAGAGATCGCGCAGGGTCGACACCACCGCCCGCGCGCCCGAGTCGTCCTGGCTCGCGCTCATACCTTCTCGGTCACCCGGTACTCGAGGTAGCGGCCGAGTAGGAGCCGGGTGTGCGCCTCGAGCGCCGGGAGCACGCTCAACACGAGGCCGACCATCGGATAGGCGAAGTATTGCGCATGGATGGCGACCTTCCGCCACAGCGGCCACTCCGGCGGCTTCGGGGGCAGCATCCGGATCTCGAAGTAGAGAAAGAAGATGACCGTGGAAAGCGTCGTGCCGAGCAGGATGCCCGAGATGTAGAACAGGGTCTGCCCGATGTCGGTCAGGGAGAAGTCGACGCTGACCCACAGCGGAACCGAGGCTCCGAACATGAGCAGCACCGGCAGGAAGACCCAGCTCAGGTGGTTCAGGAAGAGGTTCATGAAGCGGCGGAAGCGCAGCCAGAGCGGAATCTCGGGGTGCTTGAAGAACCGGGCGAGCACATAGGGCACATCGGTGATGCCCCATGCCCAGCGCTTGATCTGGTTGTACTGGCTCATGTGCGTCGCGGCGTAGTCGCGTGATTGTGGCGAATCGCCGTAGATCGGCAGGTACACCGATTTGACCGAGAACAGCTTGCCGAAGGTGAAGAACGCCTTCCAGTAGAAGCGCGAGTCCTCGGGGATCACGTCCTTGTCCCAGTAGCCCACCTTGTGGACGAACTGCAGGCTGCAGGTATAGCTGCTGAACGCGACCAGGCGGTGGGGCCGCGAGTGAAGGAACATCTGCCACTGGGAGGTGCTCGCGGACATGATCCGCACCGCCATGGGGACCTGCCAGATGTTGTTGTGGAAGAGCGGCACTGGCTGCCAGATGACGTAATCGCGCAGCTGCTCACGCGCGTGATGCCAGCTGATCCAGGCGAAATACTGCGGGTGGACCCTGTAGTCGGAGTCGAGGTCGGTGATCAGCACCTTGTTCAGGTCGAAGCCCTCCTCGGTCAGCACGCGGACCATCCACCTGCCGCCCCAGTTCATGGCCGCCGACTTCCCGATCACGATGCCAGGCTCCAGCGGATCCTTGATGTGGTAGAAGCCTCGCAGCCTGTCTCCGAACTTCTCCTTCAGCCGCGCCACGTTCGCCCAGCCGGGCTTGTCCGTCTCGCGGGTGATGATCCCGATCATCTTCAGCTCGGGCGGGTAGTTGGAATCGACGATCGCCTGCACCGTGCGCTCGAGGACGTGGTACGGCTCGGTGTAGGTCGGGATCACCGACAGGTGGATGTAATCGAGCGGGTCGGTCCTGCCCTCGGCCTTGTCTTTCCGGCACAGCTCCAGCCAGTCCGTGGCCATGTCCCGACGCATCCTCCACATCGTGCTGTAGACGCCGCTGACCACCGTGACCGCACGGATGAGCCAGTACACGTCGAAGATGAGCACGGCCGACGCGACGACGAGCGCGCCCGGGGACTGAAAGATGATCGGGATCCAGGCTGGGGCGAGCAGGAGGATCCACGTGACGAGGCCGGGCGCCGCTTCGAACAGCCTCGCTCTGAACTGGCGGAACGCCTCTTCCAGGGCGTTCGCCTGACGCTCGGCCTGGGCGGTCGCCATGGCCCGATTATGGCTGGAGCCGGTGCCGGAATAGCTCCCGGGCTTTCGGATTTGTATCTGTCATGAACACTCTTCAGCACTTCGATGGCCCGACCTTCGAGGCCGACGTGCTCAAAGCCAGTGAGCCCGTGGTGGTCGATTTCTACGCCGACTGGTGCGGACCCTGCCGGATGATGACCCCGGCGGTGGAGAAGCTGGCGGACGAGCTCGCCGGCAAGGTCAAGATCGGCAAGCTCGACGTGGACGCCAACCAGGACATCGCCATCCGTTACGGCGTGATGGGGATTCCGACGCTCGGTCTGTTCCGCGACGGCAAGCTCGTCGACCGGATGGTCGGCTACCCCGGCGGCCCGGCGCCGATCAGGGCGTGGATCAACCAGCACGTGCCTGTCTCACCCGCCGACGGGGCGACCGCGGACGTCGCCGCCAGGTAAGGGCCGATAAAAAAGGCCGGGGCGCGATGCCCCGGCCTCTTCGTTTCCGGCTCGACGAGTTGGCTTTCAGTGCCCCCACATAGCGCGTTCGGCGTGCTGAACGGTTTCCGGACCCCGCTCGCCGGTCCGGATCCTCACCGCATCGTCGACTCCCATGACGAAGATCTTGCCGTCCCCCACCTCACCCGTGCGGGCGGCCGTCGCCATCTTGTCGACCACGGTCTGGACGATCTCCGACCGCATCACGGCCTCGATCTTGAGCCGGGGCCGCAGCGAGATATGGATCGCCGCCCCCCGATATTTCTCGGTGTAGCCGCGCTGCGCGCCACAACCCTTGACCTCGGTCACGGTCACTCCAGATACGCCGCATTCGTCCAGCACGTCCTGAACCTCCTGCAGCCTCTCGTGGCGAATGATCGCGACCACCATCTTCATGCCGTGAGCTCCTCCGTTCAGGCTCATGCCGGCGACACCTCCGCGTGACTTCCGACGGGATCAGATGCAGTGTGCGGGTTGACGGTCGGAGTGTCCGGCTGCCGGTAGACCCCGCCAGGCACAGGCATGAACGATTCGGGGTAGCCCCACATGCCGTGCTCGCTGATGTCGAGGCCCTCCATCTCCTCGCGCGGGGAGACCCGCAGGCCGACCGTGTGCTTGATGATCCAGAAGAGGCCGAAGCTGAGCGCGAACACGGTGACGAACGAGGCCGTGACCGCGATCGCCTGGGCGCCGAGCTGGTGGAAGCTGCCGGTGTAGAAGAGGCCGCCCTGCCCGACGCCGTTGAACCTGGCCAGGGCCGGAGTGGTGAAGAGCCCGCAGCTCAACGTGCCCCAGATGCCTGCCAGGCCGTGCGCCGGAAGCGCGCCGACCGGGTCGTCCAGGTACTTGTCGATGGCGAGCACGCCCACCACCACGATCACGCCCGCAACCATCCCGATCACGATTCCCGCCCAGGGCTCGACGTAGCCGGAGGGGGCGGTGATGGCGACCAGCGCCGCGATGGCGCCGTTGCCGATCATGCCGACGTCCATCGTCTTGGTGATGAAGTAGACCGTCGCGAGAGCCGCCACCGCGCCGCCGGCCGCCGCCAGGTTGGTGACGACGACGACATCGGCGAAATGCAGGTTGGTGGCGTTCAGGGTCGACCCCGGGTTGAAGCCGAACCAGCCGAACCACAGGATCAGGACGCCGAGCTGCGCCAGCGGCATGTTGTGGCCGGGGATGGCGTTGGAGCGGCCGCGCTCGTACTTGCCGATGCGCGGGCCAAGCAAGAGCAAGCCGGCAAGGCCTGCGGTGGCACCGGTCAGGTGCACCACCGTCGAGCCGGCGAAGTCCTGGGAGCCGAGGGTGGACATCAGGTAGCCGCCGCCGAAGAGCTGGTGGCTGATGAGCGGATAGATGAAGGCGGCAAATGGAATGCCGAAGAGGATGTAGACGATGAACTTCGTCCGCTCGATCATCGTGCCCCACACGATTGCGAGGGACACCGCGCAGAAGACGAACTCGAAGAAGAATTTCGCCGCTGCCGGCGCGGTGCTGGCCGCGATCGCCGGCAGGTTCATCTGCGACCCGGGGCTGAAGGTCGGAAAGAAGCCGCTTCCGCCGAGGAAAGCGAAGGCTCCGCCCGCGCCGAAGGCCAGACCAAAGCCGACCCCCCAGTACGCGATCGAGCTGACGCTGAGGTTGGTCACGACCTTCGCGACCACCGTGCCCACATTCTTCATGCGGCTGAACCCGACCTCGAGCATCGCGAAGCCCGCCTGCATGAACATCACGAAGCAGGCGGCCACGATCACCCAGACGGTGTCCGCGGCCACGCCCGCGGCCTGCGTAGCGGTGGGGTCGTCGGCCAGCACGGCCACCGGCACCAAGGCCGCCAGCAGCGCGACCCCGGCGGCCGCCGCGAGCATGCGCTTGCGCCGGCCGATCGATAGTTTGAGCTCGTCGAATGCGGACAAAGACCTCACCTCCGATGGTTCACGTGTCGCCGACTGCATGCTGGTCAGGCTAGGTGAGGCCATGGGCCTGCAGACACGTGTGGTCTCGACGAATCGTCGCCGCTTAACTCGTATGAACCACACCAACGCGGCCCGGTGGGGGCGCAAGCCTCTCGTGCGACCCGCACGGAAATCAACCGCCCGGATTCGTGATGGTTCCACCGTGAATTGAGCCTCGGGGCCTTCCTACGATCCCCCCGTAGGCCCGCAGAATCCGGGTGCTTGGAGGGTGCCAATGGCGATTGAGACGAAGTCGGCGAGCAAAACAGGGGGCAAGACCAGTCCGCGCGAGGTGCTCGAGCGAGCGAAGGCGCAGGGGGTCCAGGTCGTCGACGTGCGCTTCGTCGACCTACCGGGCACATGGCAGCATTTCAGCCTGCCCATCGCCGAGCTCGAGGTGGACAGCTTCACCAACGGGCTGGGCTTCGACGGCTCGAGCATCCGCGGCTTCCAAGCCATCGACGAAAGCGACATGCTCCTGATGCCCGATCCAGAGTCGGCGACGATCGACCCGGTCCTCGCCCACAAGACGCTCTTCTTGATCTGCGACGTGGTCGACCCGATCACGCGGGAGCCGTACAGCCGCGACGCGCGCTTCATCGCCAAGAAGGCGGAGGAGCACCTGCGCCGGACGGGCATCGCGGACATCAGCTACTGGGGACCGGAGGCGGAGTTCTACCTCTTCAACTCTCTGCGCTTCGATCAGAACGCGCACAGCGGCTACTACTACATCGATTCCGAAGAAGGCATCTGGAACTCAGGCAAGAACAGCGAGCCGAACCTCGCCTTCCGGCCACGGCACAAAGAGGGTTACTTCCCGGTGCCGCCGACCGACAAGTTCCAGGACCTTCGGTCCGAGATCATGCTCAAGCTCCTGGATGCGGGAGTCCAGGTCGAGGTCCAGCACCACGAGGTCGGCACCGCGGGCCAGGCTGAGATCGACATGCGGTTCGACTCCCTGACCAAGATGGGCGACAAGATGATGGTGTTCAAGTACGTCATCAAGAACGTCGCGGCCCAGCATGGTTACGTCGCCACTTTCATGCCCAAGCCGCTTTTCCAGGACAACGGCTCGGGGATGCATGTCCACCAGAGCCTGTGGAAAGAAGGCGAGAACCTCTTCGCCGACAAGGGCGGATACGCGGGGCTCAGCCAGACCGCCGTCCACTACATCGGAGGGCTGCTCAAGCACGCGCCGGCGCTGCTCGCGATCTGCGCTCCGACCACCAACTCATACCGGCGCTTGGTGCCCGGCTATGAGGCTCCCATCAACCTCGTGTACTCGAAGCGCAACCGGTCGGCCTGCGTCCGCATCCCGATGTACTCGACAGAGCCGAAGACGAAGCGCGTCGAGTTCCGCTCTCCCGACCCGGCGGCCAACCCCTACCTCGCCTTCTCGGCATGCCTGATGGCCGGTCTCGACGGGATCAAGAAGAAGATCCTGCCGCCCGAACCGGTGGACAAGGACATCTACGAGCTGGAAGGTGAGGAGAAGGCGAAGATCAAATCGGTGCCGGGCTCGCTCTCCGAGGCGCTGGACGCGCTCGAGAATGACCACGCTTTCCTGCTCGAGGGCGGCGTCTTCACCAAGGACGTGATCGACACCTGGATCGAGTACAAGCGCAAGCGGGAGGTCGACGCGGTCGCGCTGAGGCCGCACCCGTGGGAGTTCATGCTCTACAGCGACGTCTGACGAACCAGCACTCTCCACCAGGCCCCGGTCCACGCCGGGGCCTTTTTTCTTTACATCCCAAGCATCGCGCGGGCGCGCAGGGCGATGCTGATCGCCACCCGAGTTTCCGGGTCGTCGAGCTGCAAGCCGGTCAGGCCCTCGATCCGCTCCACCCGATAGCTCATCGAGTTGATGTGGATGCCGAGGTTGCGGGCCGCCGCGCGGCGCACCCACCGCGCGGCGGCGAGGGCTTCCAGCGTTTCGAGCAGCGGCGTGTCGCGGGACTGCGCATAGGTCAGGAGGGTGCCGAGCAGCTCATCGACGAAACGGCGGAGGGCCTCGGGGCTCTGCACCTCGAGCAGGAGGCGGAAGGCGCCGAGCGACCGGTACGACGCGACGCGGCCGTGCCCGCCGGCCCGGCGCGTGAGACGCAGCGCCTGGCGGGCCTCCAGGTGCGAGCGGGCGAGCTCGCCCACGCCATTCGCCAGGTTGCCGATTCCCACCGACCCCGTGCCGGGCTTCATCACCGGGGCGCCCGCGGCCAGGACCTGGGCGGCAAGCTTCTCCACCGTCGCGAGATCGGGAGCAACCTCGTCTGGGACGAGGAATACCGCGGAAGCGCTGCGCACGAGGGTGAGGGCACCCGGCAGCCGCGAGCGGATGAGGCCCGCCAGCGCATCGGCCAGAAGGTCCTGCCGCCCCCGTGAGCCCAGCGACGACTCCGTATCGTCGTCATCCGGCTCCAGGACGACGACCCACGCCCGCTGCGGCAGCCGGTGGCCCAGCCGCTCGGCCTGCCGCGCGATCCGCTCGGCCTCGTCGGCCTCCAGGCCTCCGGCCAGCACCTCCTCCACGAGGTCACCGCGCAAGCGGCGCTCGACCTCGGCGGCCGCCCGTTCCTTCGACAGCTCGAGCGCGAGCACCGTGGAACCGTGCTCGAGCGCACGCCGCCGTCCTTCCGAGTCGACGGTCGCCTCATCGACGCCCACGGCG
>DASXBE010000168.1:0-5087 GCA_036491815.1 Candidatus Dormiibacterota bacterium
TCGTCGCCCGAACGACCATGCACCGTGTAGTCCGCCTTCCGGCTGGTGGAGCGCGCGCCTTCGGTCAAACCGAACAGGTGGAAGCGGCCCGGGTTGCGGTCGATCACATCGAGGGCCTGCTGCCCGATCGAGCCGGTCGCGCCGAGCACGGCCACATTGATCGGTCTCATCGCGCCAGGAGGTGGAACATCGACACGTAGAAGTAGACGAGGATCGGCGGAAAGAGGATCGAGTCCAGCCTGTCCAGGACTCCGCCGTGACCGGGGATCAGGTGAGAGCTGTCCTTCACCTCCGCGATCCGCTTCATCTGGGACTCGACCAGGTCCCCCACCTCCGAGCTCACGCCGATCAGGACGCCGAGGGCGAGCGCGTGAAGCGGTGACTGGCCCAGCACAAGCGAAACGCCGATCAACATCACTAGGACCGATCCCACTATGCCCGCGACCGCACCCTCGAGTGTCTTTCTCGGACTGATCGAGCGAAAGAACGGATGCCTGCCGATGCGGCTGCCCACGAGGAGCGCGGAGGCGTCGCTGACGACGACCGCGAAGATCGTGAACAGGGCCCACGCGAGGCCGTTCGGCCTGGACGTGTACAGGAGCAGGTAGTAGTTGAAGGGCATGCCGATGTACAGCGCGCCGGCCAGCCCCATCGCCCACCGCCCGAGACCCTGCCGGCGCCCGGGGACCACCAGGAAAGCGGCGAGTCCACCCACCAAGGACAGCGACAGGACGAGCGTGACGTCGACGTGGCGCAGTACTGTCCCGCTGAACGCGAAGAACAAACCGAGCGGAAACAGAAGCCACGCCGGGGCGCGGGAGCCCATGCCGTCGGAGAGCCCGATGAACTCCCACAGGGCAAGGCCTCCGAGCAGCACGACCAGCGCGTAGGCGCCGTAGGTGCCCAGAAGTGCGAGGCCGATGACCACTGCGAGGATGACGAACGCGCTGAGGATCCGCACCATCAGAGGGCTGGGCCTCCAGCCTCGGGTGAGCGGTGCGTCCCGGGTCGTCATAGGGATGCCCGAACCGGCTCGCCGTCCTCAGGCCTTCCGCCGAACCTCCTCACACGCCGCGCGTAGTCGTCGAGCGCCGCCTTCAGGTCGACCACGTCGTAGTCGGGCCACAGCGTCTCGCTGACCAGCATCTCGGCGTAGGCGCCCTGCCAGAGCAGGAAGTTGCTGACGCGGCGCTCGCCCGCCGTCCGGATGATGAGGTCCGGATCGGGCAGGTCCGGATTGTACATCCGCGCCGAGATGGCATCCTCGTCGACCCGATCGGCGCTGAGCCCTGATGCCACGATCTTGCGCACCGCGTCCACGATCTCCGCCCGCCCACCGTAATTGAGACAAACGTTGAGCACCCCGTTGGTGTTACTGGCGGTGCGGCTCATGGCCTCTTCGATCCGCTGTCGCATCCGCGGCGACAGGTCGTCGCGGCGCCCGCTGACCACGATGCGCACGCCGCGCCGGTGCATCTCGTCGATCTCGCGCTGCATGGTCTCGTGAAAGAGCCTCATCAGGGCGCGCACCTCGGCTCTCGGTCGCGCCCAGTTCTCGGTCGAGAAGGCGTAGATCGAGAGCACGTTGACGCCGAGCTCCTCGCATGCGTTCAGGACGCGCTTGATCGCGTGCACGCCCGCGCGGTGGCCGAAGCTGGCGGGCTTGCCGCGCCGGCGGGCCCACCGCCCATTGCCATCCATGATGATCCCGATATGCCGCGGGACTTGAGGGTCCACTTTGTCCGGAAAGCCTACCGACTACGCTCGAAACCAGCGTCGCCAGCGTCGCTTGGGCGGCCGAGTTCACCTCGGCCGCAACTTTGTTCGAAATGCTTCCAGACGTGATGAGCAGTAACTAAATCAGTGAATCCAATCCCCCGGAAGGAGAGCAGCGACCTTGGCGAAGCCAAGGGCGCGATGAGAGGAAACGGCGTTTCCTCTCATACCTTTTTAGACTTCCATGACCTCGGATTCTTTGCGGCCGGCCATCGCATCGATCCTCTCGATCTGGCCCTCGATGATCTTCTGAAGTCGGGCTGACGCCCGCTTCGCCTCGTCCTCCGCCACCTCGCCGGCCTTCTGCATCTGGTCGATCCGGTGGAGCTCGTCGCGACGCACGTTTCGAATCGCCACCCGGGCCTCCTCGGCCTTTCCCCTGACGAGCTTGACGTACTCCCGGCGCCTCTCTTCGTTCAAGGGCGGGATGGGCACGCGGATGACCTGGCCGTCGTTGGCGGGGTTCAAGCCCTGATCGCCCGAGCGCAGGGCCTTCTCGACCGCGGCCATCTGGCTCTTGTCGTAGACCTGAACCACGAGGAGGCGGGGTTCCGGCGCGCTGATCTGAGCGAGCTGGTTCAGGGGCGTCGGTGTGCCGTAGTAGGGGACCATCACCCTGTCGATCAGAGCGGCGTTGGCACGCCCCGTCCGGATGGTCGAGAGCTCGGTGGCGAAATGCTCGACTGACTTCGCCATCTTGCCCTCCGCCTCGCGCAGCACTGGATCGATCACGGCACAGCCTCGCTCGGCACTGCGCTGACGAGCGTGCCGATTTCGTCGCCCAGCACGACCCGCTCGATGTTGCCCGCGACGAGAAGGTTGAACACCACGATGGGCACGTCGTTGTCCATGCACAGCGTGAGCGCCGTGTTGTCCATCACCTCGATGCCGCGGTTCAGCACCTCCATGTAGCCAAGGTGCTCGAACTTGGTGGCGGTCGGGTCGCGCTTGGGATCAGCCGTGTAGACGCCGTCGACCTTCGTCGCCTTGAGGATGACATCCGCCTCGATCTCCACCGCCCGCAGGGCGGCCGTCGTGTCGGTGGTGAAGTACGGGTTGCCGGTGCCCGCCGCGAGGATCACCACGCGGCCCTTTTCGAGGTGGCGCACGGCGCGGCGGCGGATGTACGGCTCGGCGACCTGTGGCATCTGGATCGCGGTCATCGTCCGCGCGGGGATTCCCGTTCGCTCCAGGGCGTCCTGCAGGGCAAGCGCGTTGATCACCGTCGCCAGCATGCCCATGTAATCGCCCGTCGCGCGGTCGAAGCCCCGCTCGGTGGCGGCCAGGCCGCGGAAGATGTTCCCGCCCCCCACCACGACCGCGGTCTGCACGCCCATCTGGTGGACGCGCTTGACCTGCGCGGCGATGGTCTCGACGACCTGCAGGTCGATGCCATAGTCCCGCGAGCCGCCGAGCGCTTCGCCGCTCAGCTTCAGCAGCACGCGGTTGTACTTCGGCGAACGATCCCCCACTTCTACCTCTTGAATCAGGACTCCCTGATGTTAAAGCGCGAGAACCGGCGGACGGCGATGTTCTCCTGGAGCTTCGAGATGTGCTCCTTGATCACGTCCTCGACCGTGTGGCTCGGTTCGCGAAAGTACGCTTGCTCCAGCAGGCAGTTCTGCTTGAGGAAGGCCTCGATCTGGTTCTCGACGATCTTCGGGACGATCTGCTCCGGTTTCCCGTCCTGCAGAGCCTTCGCCTCGTAGACCTCCCGCTCGGTGACCAGCACCTCGTCCGGGACGTCTTCGCGCGACACCCAGCGCGGCTCAAAGCCCGCGACCTGGAGCGCCAGCTCCTTCGCCAGCCTGCGGAACTCGGGGCCCTTGGCCACGAAATCGGTCTCGCAGTCGACTTCGATGAGCACGCCGACCTGCGGGGGGTAATCGTCGCCTGTGCTGTGAAGGTACGCCTCGACCACGCCCTGGCCGGTGGCGCGGCCGGCCCGCTTGCCGGCTTTCGCGATGCCCTTCTCGCGGAGAATCGTGAAGGCCTTTTTGAGGTCGCCCTCCGCCTCCTCGAGCGCGTGCTTGCAGTCCATCATGCCCGCGCCGGACATCTCGCGAAGCTGCTTGATCAGCTCCATCGGAATCCCGGCCACTACCGGGCCTCCTCGTCGTCCACGGTCCGACCGATGAACTCCTCCTCCGAGACGGTCGGCAGGTAGTCCTCCTCGTCCTCGAGGTATTCCTCGATCTCCTCGTAGCGCGGCGTCTCGAGGAACTCGCGGTCCTCCACCTCTGGCAGGATCTCGCCGCGCGCCTGCGCTTCCTGGCGGCCTTCCTGGCACGCGTCCGCGATCTTGCCCGTCAGGAGCTTGACGGCGCGGATCGCGTCGTCGTTGCCTGGGATGACGTGGGTGATGAGATCCGGGTCGCAGTTCGAGTCCGTGATCGCGACGACGGGGATCTTGAGCCGGTTGGCCTCGGTCACGGCGATATGCTCCTTGCGCGGGTCGACCACGTAGAGCGCGCCCGGAAGCCGCTTCATGTCGGCGATCCCGTCGAAGTGGAACATGAGCCGGTCCAGCTCGTCCTGGAGACGCTTCGCCTCCTTCTTGGCCATCTGCTCGAACTGGCCCTCCTGCTGCATCTTGCGCAGCTCCTGGAGGCGCTCGATACGCTTTTTCACGGTGCTGAAGTTGGTCAGCATGCCGCCCATCCATCGGCGGTTGACGAAGTACATGCCGCAGCGGGCGGCCTCCGTCTGGATCGTCTCCTGCGCCTGCTTCTTCGTGCCGACGAAGAGCACCGGACGGCCGCTCGCCGCCACGCCGCGCGTGAAGTCCCACGCCTCGTCGAGCAGCCGGACCGTCTTCTGCAGGTCGATGATGTGGATGCCGTTGCGCGCGGTGAAGATGTAGGTGCGCATCTTGGGGTTCCAGCGGCTGGTCTGGTGCCCGAAATGGACGCCCGCCTCCAGCAGCTGCTTCAAGGTCACTTGAGCCACGTTCGATTGCCTCCCTGTTGAACTTCCGCCCGGTTCAGGCCTTCGGATGAAGGACAGGGCATTGCCCCGGGCGTGATGACTCGATCGATGTCGACCGGCTCAGGGAGTATACCCAACGCCTTCGAACGCGAACCGGCGGACGCTCGCGGCGCGCTCAGAGCGTGCCCGGGAACCTCCCCGCGCAAACTCCGCTCTGGGCGAGCGCCGTCGGTGCCGCGGTCACCTGGGCGTTGCCCGGCGTCTCGGCTGGAAACTGGATCACCGCGTCGGGCGCGAGCAGGTGGTCCTCGTCGATCCACCCGCAGGCGGAATGGCCCTGCACCGTGGCGTAGGGTCCGGGGCCGAGCTCGAGAATCTGAGTC
>DASXBE010000169.1:0-4114 GCA_036491815.1 Candidatus Dormiibacterota bacterium
CGGTGTTAAGTCCAGACTCGCTGCTCTGGCGGAATCCGGGAGCCAATTCAACGATCGGAACGGATGAAATGAATGTTTCTCCGAACTTTCGTTACGACGGCGGTGACGATTTCGATTAAAGTCTCACCCTGTGGCTGCTGGTCGCAAGAACGCACCCGTTGCGACCGACGCACGCCCCAAGCCCCGCCGCCGGCTTCCAGGCGTCACGCTGCGGCCGGGCGCGGTCAAACAAGCTCGGCAGGAAGCTCGGCTCAGCCTCGCCCAGGTCGGCAAGGGGCACGTCACGGCGCCGGCGATCTACCTGATCGAGACCGGGCGCACCAGGCCCTCGCTACCCACCCTCGAGCACATCGCCAGCCGGACCGGCAAGCCTGTGGAGTTTTTCCTGGCCGACCCCGCGGGCACCGCCGACGACGGCCACATCGCGGTCGCCGACCTGGAGGCGAAGATCGCCGACGGCCAGTATGAACAGGCGATCGTGCTCGGCAACTCCCTGCTCAGCCTCGGCAGCTCCGCCTACCGGCTCGGCCGGATCCGCTACTTCCTCGCGATGGCGCACCTGCAGCTCGCTCATCCGGAACAGGCCTCGGGCCTGCTGGCCGAAGCACGCGCCCACTTCGAGGCGCTGAACGACGGCCCGATGCTCGTCGAGTGCCTGGGCGCCGAGGCCTCCCTCGCGTACCTGACCCAGCAGCCCGACGCGCTGGCGCGCGCCGAGAAGGCGCTGCTCGCGTGCCGCAGCCTCGACCCCGTGCCCCCGGTGACCGAGGCCCGCATGCTGGCGATCGTCGCCGGCGCCCACGCCGTCAACCAGGACTGGGACTCGGCGGTCAAGTTCTTCGAGGATGCGATCGCGCGGGCCGGGTCGCTGTTCGACCTGCGCCGGCTGTCGAAGATGTACGCCGGGCTGTCGATGGCCTACCAGAACGTCGGGCAGATGGACGCGGCCAGCCGCTACGGGACTAGGTCGGTCGCGCTGTTCGAGCTGCTGCGCGACAGGATCTCGCTCGCGCGCGCCGAGAACAACCTCGGCCTGCTCCTGCTGGCCCGGGGCGACCTCAAGGGTGCGCGGCAGCACATCGACCGGTCGGTCGAGCTGGCCGACGAAACGGACCTTCAGGTCGGGCGCAGCAACATGCTGCTGAGCGTGTGCGAGCTCTGCCTGCAGGAGGGCAGCGTCGAGCAGGCGGGCAAGTTCGCGGCCGAGGCGCTGACGCTCGCCGAACGCCTGCACGAGAAGCCGAACGTGGCCGAAGCCCACATGTGGTTGGGCCTCGTGGCCGACCGGCTCGGCGCCCACGAAGAGGCGGACCGGGAGTTCGACGTCGCCATCGAATCCCTCGAGCGGCTCGGCGCCCACGAGCGCCTCCTCAGGGTGCACGGCGTGTACGCCGAGGCGCTGGAGAGGCGGGGGGACGTCGCGCGTGCCTACGTGCACATGAAGCAGGCGCTGCAGAACAGCCGGCCGGGCCTCCTCGCCAAGAAGCCCGAGGACGAACAGGAGCGCGCCAGCTCCGCTTGAGAGGTGCGCCGGCACCGCCCTGAGCCCCGTCGGGCGCGTGCTAGTGTACTTTTCGCCCCCCGCGCGATAACCATTTACGCGATGGGCAAACCTCAGGGAGGTATGGTCGGCTGGCGAAAACGCTGCGCAACTCCAAGCTTTCCCTGACCGCAGAAGCCATCATTGCCGACTACCGGCTGGCGTACAGCAGCCGGCGGGCCAGCATCATCGGGCGCGCGGAGGTGCTTCGCGGCAATGCGACCTTCGGCATCTTCGGCGATGGCAAGGAGCTCGCCCAGCTTGCCATGGCCAAGGCGTTCAGGCCCGGCGACTGGCGCTCAGGGTACTACCGCGACCAGACGTTCATGTGGGCCACGCGCATGTCCAACGTCCGCAGCTTCTTCGCCCAGCTGTACGGCAACCCGAGCCTCGAGGCGGACCCGGCCTCGGGCGGCCGGCAGATGGGCAACCACTTCGCGACGCGGTTTCTGGACGACACGGGCGAATTCATGCGGCCGGTCGACATGCCGAACTCGAGCGCCGACGTGTCGAACGTCGCGGGCTGGATGCCACGTCTGGTCGGGCTCGCCTACGCGTCCAAGCTCTACCGCGACAACCCGCAGCTCGAAGCGGCGCAGGACGGGTTCTCGGTCAATGGCGACGAGGTCGCGTTCGGGACGATCGGCGACGCGGCGACCAGCGAGGGCCTGTTCTGGGAGGCGATGAACGCGGCCGGCGTGCTGCAGGTGCCGCTGGCGATGTCGGTCTGGGACGACGGGTACGGGATCTCGGTCCCGATCTCCGCCGAGACGACCAAGGCGTCGATCTCTGACGTGATGCGTGGGTTCATCCCCGACGACAGGCCGGGGATCGACATCCACGTCGTGCGCGGCTGGGACTACGCGGCGCTCATCGAGACCTACGCGGCCGGCGTCGACAAGGTCCGCCGCGAGCACAGGCCGGCGCTCTTCCACGTCACCGAGATGACACAGCCGCAGGGCCACTCGACAAGCGGAAGCCACGAGCGCTACAAGTCGAAGGAGCGGCTGCGCTTCGAAAACGAATACGACTGCGTGGCACGCATGCGGGACTGGATCATCGAGGTGGGCTACGCCAGCGAGTCCCAGATCGAGGGTTGGGAGGCGGCGGACAAGGAGGCGGTCGAGGCCGCGAGGGATCTGGCGTGGGATGCGTTCCAGGCTCCGATCCGCGTCGAGCGCGACCGGGCTGTCGCCATCCTGAAGCGGATCGACATGCCTGAGGTGGCCGGGCTCACGGCGAGCCTCGAGGAGGCGGGCAAGGTCACGCGCTCACTGGTCCAGTCGACGGCGACGCGCGCCCTGCACCAGCTGCGCGGCATCGAATCGGCGGAGCGGATGGAGCTCGCGAGGTTTGTCGCCGAGTACCAGCGCGAGAACATGACGCGCTACAACTCGCACCTCTACAGCAGCTCGGATGATTCGCCGCTCAAGGTGCCGGCCGTGGCGCCGATCTACGCGGACAAGGCGCCGAGGGTCGACGGCCGGCAGGTGCTGCTGCGCAACTTCGACGCGAGCTTCGCGCGCGACCCGCGGATCTTCGTCATCGGCGAGGACGTGGGCCGGCTCGGCGACGTGAACCTGGTGTTCGAGGGCCTGCAGGCGAAGTACGGCGACCTGCGTTTGACGGACACGGGGATCCGCGAGGCGACCATCCTCGGCCAGGCGATCGGGGCCGCGATGCGCGGCCTGCGCCCGATCTGCGATATCCAGTACCTCGACTACTTCCTCTATGCGCTCGAGACGGCGTCCGACGACCTCGCCACGCTCCACTGGCGCACGGTCGGCGGGCAGAAGGCTCCGGTGGTGATCCGGACGAAAGGCCACCGGCTAGTGGGCATCTGGCACTCGGGCTCGCCGATGTCGGTCTTGCTCAACTCGCTGCGCGGCGTCTACATCGCGGTGCCGCGGAACATGACGCAGGCGGCCGGCTTCTACAACACGCTCTTCCGCGGCGACAACCCCGGGGTGGTGATCGAGGTCCTGAACGGTTACCGCCTGAAGGAGCGAATCCCCGAGAACGTGGGCGAGTTCACCGTGCCGCTGGGCGTGCCCGAGGTGCTGAGGGAGGGGACCGACGCGACACTCGTCACCTACGGCGCCTGCTGCGGCATCGCGCTGGACGCGGCGCAGACGCTCGAGGGTTTGGGCGTCTCGTGCGAGGTGATCGACGTGCAGACGCTGAACCCCTTCGACGTCAACCACATGATCGGGCGGTCGCTCGAGAAGACGAGGGCGCTGATCTGCCTCGACGAGGACGTGCCGGGAGGGGCCTCGGCCTTCCTGCTCCAGCAGATCCTCGAGGTCCAGCAGGGCTGGTGGCACCTCGACGCGACACCTCGCACCCTCGCCGCCTCACCGAACCGGCCGGCCTATGGGCCGGACGGCGACTACTTCACCAAGCCGAACCGCGAGAGCGTCGTGGCGGCGGTCTACGACGTCGTGCGCGAGCGCCAGCCCTGGAGGTTCCCGGCGCTCGACAGCTGAATAATTCGGGGGATGAAGACTTCTCGAAATCCGCAGACGGTTCATCCCCCGCTTGGCGCGTACAGCCACCACGTCGAGGTGCAGGGCG
>DASXBE010000170.1:0-2445 GCA_036491815.1 Candidatus Dormiibacterota bacterium
TCGCGAGCAGCGCGAGGGTGTGGTCGTAGTGGATGTCCGCGATCACCGGCAGCGGCGAGCCTTTGACGATCTCCTTCAGGGCCTCGGCCGCCTCGTGGTCCGGCACCGCCGGCCGGACGATCTCGCAGCCGGCCTCCTTCAATTCGTGGATCTGGCGCAGGGTCGCCTTGACGTCGCGGGTGTCCGTCTTGGTCATGGTCTGCACCGCGATCGGTGCAGCGCCGCCGATCACCACGCCGCCCACGTTGACGGGGATCGCCTTGCGCCGGACCACCATCGGGTGGGCCATCAGCGTACCCCCGGGAACTGGCCTGAGGCGATGCGCTGGATGTCGAGGAAGCTGATCACGGCGGCCACGGCGAAGAGCGCGACCAGACCCCACCGGTGGAAGTTCATCTCAGCGGTGCGGTCGAAGGGCCGCCTGCGCATCACCTCGACCAGGACGACCACGATCCGCCCGCCGTCGAGGGCAAGCAGCGGGAGCAGGTTCGTGAAGCCGAGCGCCACGGACAGGAGGGCGACGAGGAAGAGGTAGGTGGCGGGCCCCTGGCTGACCGCTCCCGCCGTCACGTCGGCGATGCCGATGGGGCCGGTGAGGCCCTGCGGGCCGAGCAGCCCGCCGGGCACTGCGCCGGTGGCCAGCGCCCATAGTCCGCTGACGGTCCCGCCCACAACCTGGAACGGAAACGTGGCGCCATCCGCCACCGCCGAGACCGGGGTCACGATCTTCGCGATGCCGAGGCCAACCTGGCAGGTCGTCGAGAGGCCGGTCTTCGGGCTCAGGTCGCATGCCGGGACGACCACATAGTCGAACGGCTTGCCATTGGCGTGAACCCCGCCGATGACCAGCGTGGCGCCGGGGGCTGCCTTCTCCGCCGTCTTCAGCTGGTCCGGCGTGGTCACGCGCCGTCCATTGACGGTCTGGATCCTGTCCCCGGCCTGGAAGCCCGCGGAGGCGGCGGGGGAGCCCGCGACCACGCCCAGGACCTTCGCCGGGTCGCTGTTGAGCTGGGTCAGGCCGAGGCCGGTGACGATGATCATGGCGACGAGGAAGTTGGCCGCGGGTCCCGCCACGAGGATCGCGATTCTCTGCAGCGCCGGCTTCGAGTGGAAGCCGTTTGGCTCATCGAAATCGCCTGCCTCCATACCGCCCATCCGGACGTAGCCGATGATCGGAAAGGCCCTGATCGCGTACAGCGTGCCGTCGCGGGTCGTCGACCACAGGCGGGTCCCCGCTCCGATCGAGAACTCGATCACGCGGACCTTGAAGAGCTTGGCAAAAAGGAAGTGGCCGCCCTCGTGGGGGGCGATGAGCAAGAGGAACATGCCTCCGATGCCCACCACGTAGAGCAGCAGGCCGGCCAGGTCGCTCATTTGGCCTCCAGCCTACCGGACTGCATGGCGATCCCCTGCACGTAGCGCCTGGCCCAGGCGTCGGCCTCCAGGATGTCCTCCAGCGACTCGCCGGAGCCCGCAAACGCCTCGAGCGACCGCTCGACGGCGCGGATGATGCCGCTGAAGGGGATCTGGCGGGCCAAAAAGGCGTTCACCGCCTCCTCGTTGGCAGCGTTCAGCACAGCCGGGCGGCAGCCGCCCGCCGCGGCCGCCTCTCGGGCCAGGCGGACGCTGGGGAAGCGCTTCTCATCCAGGGCGTGGAACTCCAGACCGCTGAGGTCCTCGAGCGGGGTCGGCGGGACCGCGTCCGGCAGCCGTTCCGGGTAGGCGAGGGCGACCGCGATCGGAAGGCGCATGTCGGGCCGGCCGAGCTGGGCCTTCAGCGAACCGTCGACGAACTCGACGAGCGAGTGGACGACGCTTTGAGGGTGGACGCACACCCCGATCGCGTCGAGCGGCAGCCCGAACAGGTGATGAGCCTCGATGATCTCGAGGCCTTTGTTCATCAGGGTCGCGGAGTCCACCGTGACCTTCGGTCCCATCGACCACCTCGGGTGATTGAGCGCCTCCTCCACCGTGACCTTGTCTAGGTCCAGGTCGGGCTGAGCCCAGAAAGGGCCGCCGCTGGCGGTGATGACCAGGCGTCGCACGCTCTCCAGCCGCTCCCCCCACAGGCACTGCCAGATCGCGCTGTGCTCAGAGTCCACGGGACGGATGCCCTTCTCGCCGGCGAGCTTCATGACCAGCGCCCCGGCCATGACGAGGACCTCCTTCGTGGCCAGCGCGACGTCCTTCCCGGCGCGCAGAGCCGACATCGTCGGCGCGAGGGCGCGGGCGCCGGGGATGGCGACCAGGACGAGGTCGCACCGGGGGTCGGTCACCATCGACTCGACCTGCGCATCGAACTCCTCGTCGCCCGAACGACCATGCACCGTGTAGTCCGCCTTCCGGCTGGTGGAGCGCGCGCCTTCGGTCAAACCGAACAGGTGGAAGCGGCCCGGGTTGCGGTCGATCACATCGAGGGCCTGCTGCCCGATCGAGCCGGTCGCG
>DASXBE010000171.1:0-5077 GCA_036491815.1 Candidatus Dormiibacterota bacterium
CCCGTGGCTGTAACCCCCGATGAGCTCGCCCTCGCGGTTGGCCAAATCGAAGATGCCGAGCAGGCGCTCCATCCGCTGCTGCCGCTCCACGCCCCGCGGCATCCGGTAGAGGTCGGCGATGTACTCAAGGAACTCTCGACCGGACAGGTGTGGATGAACGAAGGGCTCCTCGTCCAGGTATCCCAGCCGGCTCTTCGCCTCCATCGGGTTCTTGAAGACGTCGTAGCCGTCGATCAGCGAAGCGCCCGAGGTGGGCGTCACGAGCCCGCACAGCATCCGCAGCGTCGTGGTCTTGCCCGCGCCGTTGGCGCCGAGGAATCCGAAGATCTCCCCCCGGCCGACCTGGAAGCTGACGCCGTCGACCGCGACCACGGCTCCGTATCGCTTGACCAGCCCACGTGCTTCGACGGCCAGCGGGGCGGGTGTGCTCATCTCCAGTGCCGCTCCAGCTCAGAAGCGTAGATGCGGCCGAGCGTCTGGGCGTTGGTCAACAGCCAGTTGTCCAGCCGGCGCGTGCCGCGTGGACGCTCGTGCGAGACGAGCAATTCCTGGGTCAGGCCTTCCAGCTCCGGGCCGTTGAGGACCACGTCGTTGACCACGCGTCCGATGAGTCGGGCGGCGCGGATCGCAGAGCGTGGGGAGATGTACACGAAGCGCGGGTGCCGTCCGACCGCGATCGCGATCGCCTCGACGAGCTCTGTGTACGCGATCGTGTCCGGCCCGGCCGCGTCGACTGTCACGTTGTCGACCTGTTCTGCCGCCCAGGTCGCGATCTCCGCCACGTCCTCGCCGGCCACCGGCTGCAGCTGATACTCCCCTCGCCCCGGGATGCCGAAGACAGGCGAGCGCCGGAGTATCCAGGCGATGTTGTTGATCAGGATGTCCCTGGTGCCGAAGATCAGCGTCGGCCTGACGATCGCCCACGCCAGGCCTGACTCGCGCACCGCGCGCTCGGTCCTCGCCTTCCCGGCGTAGTAGTCGAGCGGCGAATCCTCGGCCGGGTTGCTGACGGAGATGTGCACCACCTTTCGCACACCTGCGTCCCGCGCCGCGCCGAGCAGCACTCTTGTGTTTGCGACCGCGGTGCCGAAGTTCTGCCGGCCGTGACGGAACCGCACCCAGTACGTGTTGTAGAGGGTGTCGGCGCCGCGGAGGCTCTCGACCAGCGCGTCGCGGTCGGTGAACTGGAGCGGGGCCACCTCGGCATCGATCGGCTCCGCGCCCGGGCGCCTGGGGTGGTTGGTGAGGGTCTTGATGCGCCTGCCCTGCGCCGCCAGGCGTTGCGCGATGAAGCTCCCGGTGAAGCTGAACGCCCCGGTGACGACGTCGAGGCCCGGGCTCGCCTCGCTCAAAACGGAAATCGCGTCAGGTCGTACGCCAGGGAACCTGGTTTCACGTGGCCCGAGATGACCACCCGCGGGCGGTGGCGAACAGCCTCGGCGGGATGGACCTCCGGGCGCAGCCCGTTGAAGATCGGAAAGCGCAGAGTCCCGTCAGGCGACCATTCCGAGTAGCGGACGCTGACGACGAGCTCGGGCCTGACCCAGTGCACGGGCCGCACCATGATGGGGGCCGGCTCGAGGGGTGATCGATCGGTCGCGAGCTCGTTCAGCGCATTCCGGATCGAATCCATCGCCGCGTCGTCGTACCCTCCTCCAACCGTGCCACAGGGCAGCAGCCGGCCGTCTTCGTGGTAGCCGATGACCAGCGCGTCGAACGGCCTCTCGCCGGTCCACCCGATCGCGACGAAATCATCCGATTTCACGGCCTTGACCTTCAGCCAGAACGGGCTTCGCTGGCCCGGCACGTACGGACTCAGCTTGTGCTTGGCGACCACGCCCTCGAGGCCGCGTTCGAGGCACGCCTCGAAGAGCTCGACGCCGTCCTCGGCGATGTGGTCGGGCACGAAGAGGTGGCCGCCCGCCTCGACGGCCCTGGCGAGCCGGGCTCGGCGCTTGATCACCGGCTGGCGCATCAGCGGCTTGCCCTCGAGGTAGAGCGCGTCGAATGCGAGATACGCGGTGGGGATGGTGTCGCGCAGCGCGGCGCCGCCGGCCAGGCGCTCACGCAGCCGCGGGTAGTCGGGCCTGCCGTCGTTGTCGGTGGCCACGAGCTCGCCGTCGATCACGCTGCCCAGGGGAACCCGCTTCGCCGCCGCCGCCACCTCGGGGAGGTCCGCCGTGAGGTCGTGGAGCCCTCGATCCTGGAGCCGGACTCTTCCGTCCGAGTCCCGGAAGATGACGCAGCGCAGGCCGTCCCACTTGACCTCGAAGAGGTATTCGGACGAGCTGAATGGCGCCTCGGCCGACGCGGCCTGCATCGGGCGCACCTCGGCCGGAAAGCTCTCCAGCTCGATCAGGAGCTGGTCGGGGTCCTGCACCTGCCTCAGATTAGTGGGCCCGAGCGGATCAGGATGCCTTGCGCCGCTTCCTCGTTTCCGCCGCGGGCTTCTCGCGAGACGCCCGAGACTTCTTCGCCTGCTCGACCGACGCGCGCAGCGCCTCCATGAGGTCCATGACCTTGCCGGGCTGCGGCGCCTCCGGCGCCTCGATCACCTCGCCCTCCATCTTGGCGTGCACGACCTTCATCACCGCCTCCCGGTACTCGTCCTTGTAGCGGCTCGGGTCGAAGGTGTCGGCGAGGCTCTCGATCAGCGCCTTGGCCATCTCGAGCTCCTTGGGGTTGATCTTGACCTCGCCCTCGAGCCCCTTCAGGCCGTCCTCGGACCGGATCTCGTCGGGCCAATGCAGGGTGTTCATGAGCAGCCCCTTGCCGTTCGGGTGCAGCGCGCACAGGTGCTCCCTGTCGCGCAGCGCGATCTTGGCGATCGCCATCCGCCCGGTCGCTTCCAGGGCTCTGCGCAGGAGCTGGTACGGCTTTTTGCCCAGCTCCTCCGGCTCGATGAAGTAGGCGTTGTCAAAGTACAGGCCAGGCTCGATCTCGTCGGCGGGCACGAACTCCTCGATGTCGATGGCGTGGGCGGTAGGCAGAGGCAGGTTGTCCAAGTCCTGGTCCTCGATGATCACGTACTTGTCCTTGCCGACCTCGTAGCCGCGCTGGATCTCGCTGTACGTGACCTCGTGGTCGCCCTCGGCGCACCAGCGCTTGTACGAGATGGGGGAGTGGTGCTCGGGACAGAGCTGACGGAACGACACCTTCGCACCCGACTCTGTCGCGTTGTAGAGCCGGATCGGGATCGAGACCATCCCGAAGGAGACGACGCCTTTCCACATCGATCGCGGCATGGCGACGCAGTTTACCTCCTATTCAGCCGGTTGGCTACTTTCGGTTGCTTCCTGGCATTTTGGTCGGCAGGTTCTCTCAATTTGAAACGCTCGAGCCTCACGAGCCGACATCACGCCTTTCCATTGCCAGTATCGAGCTTCCAAACCCGACGATGGCGATCAGCACCATCAGGGCCAGGCCTTGCCGGTCGATGCCATCGCTCAGCGGCGTGCCGAAAAGCCTGAAGGCGGAAAGGTCCTGAACCCACGACGGCCACTTGAAAAGAGCGCCGACCTGGTCCGCCAGGTAGCTCGCGAACGCAATGCCGCCGAGGAGGCCGACCGCCGCGCGCGGGATCCACGCGGCGAGAAGCGATCCCAGCCCGGCGAAGAAGAGTGTGAACGGCACCAGGAGCAGCGACGCCTGAATGAGCCGGCCGCGATCGACATCGATCGCCTGGGAGCCGGCGGCGGCGGCCACGGCAAGCCAGGAGGCCAGCGCGATCAAGGTGGCCCCGACCGCCAGGACGGCGGCCCGCTCGACGATGACAAGAGCGCGCGAGCGAGGAGTGGCCAGGACCAGCTCGAGCCGGCCCTCCGCCTCGTCTGAGGTCCAGCGCGCCACCTGCACGATGGCGAAGGCGGCGAAGAGCAGCTGGGCAGTGCTGAACCAGATGTAGCCCAAGAACGAGGAGTAGAGCTCGCCGCGGATGAAGACGGTGAAGAACCGCTCGAGGCCCGGCAGTGCCAGCAGTGGCTGGACGACCGACCTGGTCAGCGCGACGAAAAGCGCGCCGAGCGCCATCATGCCCACCATCCACGCGAAAAAGCCCGCCCGCCTCTCGTAGAGACCACGGGCGACGGGGATCCTCCACCACGGGTTGCGGCTCGGCTCGTAACCGGCCGCGTGCACCGCGTGCGAAAGCCTCACCGCCGGGGAGCCAAGGTCGCGGCGGGCGAAGACAAGAGCGGCAGCGGCACAGGCCAGCGCGGCGGCCGTTAGGAGCACGGCCGTCGCCCACACCTCGAACGGCCCGCCGGGCGCGAGGGGCCGGCTCAGCTCGTAGTAGCGGAACGGGGAGAGCCAGCGCACCGAAACGAGCCATGCAAGGTTCCGGCTCAGGCTGTTGACCAGGAAGAGCACGAGCAGGACGATTCCCGCCACCGCCGCCGTTAGCCGGGCCGCGGTGAGCTGCGCCACCAGCAGAGTCAGGCAGTAGCAGCAAAGCGCGAGGGCCGCCAACGCCGCTGCCGCTTCCAGCACCGAGCTGACAGGGATCGACTCGCCGCCGCTCGCCGCGCCGACCTCAAGCCCTGCTCCGGCGGCGGCCGCGGCCGCCAGCGCCCCGATGGCGAAAGCCGCGGCACGCGCGGCGAGGAGCGACGCCCGGGTGACCCCGGTCGCCAGTACTGCCTCGACCACACCGCGTTCCTCGTCGCCGCGCGCGGCACCCGCGGCCGCGGCCAGCGCCCAGACCGCGAACAGGATCGCCAGGCCGCCGTAGCCCCGGTACTGGACGAATCCGCCGACCGTGTCCGGCCTCGTCGGCGGCGGCAGAACCACCGTGAAGTGCGACGCGAGCACGGCGACGCTCTGGGCAAAGGTCGCGCGCTCGGCGGCCGTGTGGCCGGCCACCTGGTAGAAGGCGAGGGCCTGGACCGCTGTCGTGACGAACGCCAGCGCGCCAAACCCCAGGACGCCCCAGCGGCCCACGCGCAGGCCGAGCCTGATCGTGCTCACGGCCGGAGTGCTTTGACCGTGGTCTCCTGGTAGTAGCCGAGGAACACCTCTTCGAGGCTTGGCTCGGTGCTCGTGAGCTCCTCCACCCGCGCATCCCGTAGGGCTTCCAGCA
>DASXBE010000172.1:0-5096 GCA_036491815.1 Candidatus Dormiibacterota bacterium
GACTGCCGCCCGATGGCGATGGGACCGTCGGGGCCCCCGACGATGCACGTATCGGTCATCCCGAGAAACAGGCCGTGCTCGACCACCCCGGTGATCGCCTTCAGCTCGGTTCCAAACCCAGCTGGGTCTTTGATGCCTCCCTCGACCGTCACGTCCAGGATCAGGTTGCCGTTGTCCGTGATGTAGGGCGCCTCCTCCCCACCTCGCACCGTCAGGCTCACACCGAGCGCCGTCAGGCGCCCCGCGGTGCTGCGCCACAGGAACGGGAGCACCTCGACCGGCAGCGCGCCGGCCCCCAGCTGAGTGACGACCTTCGATTCGTCGACCACCACGACGAAACGCCGCGTCGCCGTGGCGACCAGCTTCTCGCGAAACAGCGCGCCGCCCCGCCCCTTGATGAGGTTGAGGGCGGGATCGACCTCATCGGCCCCGTCGACCACCAGGTCGATCTCCCCGATCAGCTCCGTCACGATCGGAATGCCGCCGAGCGCCGCGAGCTCGGCCGTGTCACGGGACGTTGGGACGGCGCGCAGCTTCATGCCGCCGGCCACGAGGCGTGCCACGCCTTCGGTGAAGTAGCGCGCAGTCGAACCCGACCCCAGGCCGAGCAGCATGCCGTCCCGGACGAGCTCCAGAGCCTTTTCCGCGGCCGCCCGCTTGTACTCGTCAGTCAATTGAGTCGCGGAGGGCCCTGATGCCGGCGGCCACTCCGCCCTTGAACCCGAAGACCGAGCTGCCCGCCACCAGCACGGTCGCGCCGGCCTTGACGACCAGGGGTGCGCTCGTGGCATCGATTCCGCCGTCGACCTCGATCTCGACCTCGCGGGAGAGCGCCCGCACCCTTCGGACCTTGTCCGGGCTGTGCGCGATGAACCGCTGGCCGCCGAACCCCGGCTCGACCGTCATCACGTTGACCAGGTCGATGTAGGGCAGGATCTCGCTCAGCGCCTCGACCGGGGTCGCTGGGTTGATCGCCACGCCGGCCCGGGCGCCGGCCTCCTTGATCGCGTTGACGGTTCGGTAGAGGGACGTCGTCGACTCGACCTGGACCTCGATCAAGGTCGCTCCCGACCTGGCGAACATCTCGATGAACTGCTCCGGCCGCTCGACCATGAGGTGAGCTTCGACGGGCAGGTCCGTGACTCGACGCACCGCCTCGACGACGAGCGGCCCGAAAGTCAGGTTGGGCACGAAGTGGCCGTCCATCACGTCGACCTGGATCCGGTCCGCGCCGCCTTCGACAGCCTCTCGAACCTGCTCCGCCAGCCTTCCCAGGTCCGCTGAAAGGATCGAGGGGACGACCTCGATCTTCACTGGCCGGCCGCGGCTCTGTCGATCAGCCATCGCGCGTGCGCAATCATCCCGGATGGCACCTCGCCGCGTTTGGCGCGGGCCACCGCGTCGGCCTTGCCCGCCCCGGTGGCCAGGATCATCACGCGCTTGGCCGAGCGAAGGGCCTGCAGCGTCAGCGTGACCCGCTGGGGCGGCGGCTTCGGCGAGTCACGGATGCCGGCCACGAGTCCCGTGGCAGCCAGAAGTGGATGGCCAGGGAAGAGCGAAGCGGTGTGGCCGTCCTCCCCCACACCGAGCATCACGAGGTCCAGCGGAATCACACCCGCGATCGTGTGGGCATAGGCGGCCGCCCCCTCGTCGGGGCCGAGCTCAGCCGGCATCCGGTACACGGTGGCCGGCGACACGCGGTCCAGCAGCGCGATGCGCGCCATCCTGTAGTTGCTGTCCGGATGGTCGGGATGAACGCATCGCTCATCTCCGAAGAGGATCGTCACCCTTCCCCACTCCACCTCCAGGTGCGCGAGCAGCTCGTAGGACCGCTGCGGCGTCGATCCCCCCGCCAGCACCAGGGTGCGCGCCCCCTCCCGCAACGCGTCGGCCACATCGGCGGCGGCGGCGGCCGCGACATCCTCCGCGGTCGGCAGGACCGTGAATTCCATGATCGTCAGACCGCTCGCATGAGGTCGGCCGCCGCCGAGAGCGACCGGATGTAGACGGCGTCGTGGGTTCCGGACGCGAGCAGGTCGAGCAGCAGCGTGGCGTCGTCCTCCGAATCGATCCGCTGGATGTGCCGCAGCGTCTCGCCGCCGCCGATCTCGATCAGCGTGAGCAGGATCAGGGACGGATCCTCGCCGCGGCGGCGCTCGCGCGTGACCACCGTCGACCGCCGTGGGGTGCCTTCGCCCGGCGGCTGGCCGGTCGCGGTGTGGTGCAGAGCGTCGCGGCTCCCCTGCAGCACCTCGCGATGCCTCTCCGAGCGGCGCTCGGCAAGCTCCACGCCCGCGTCATCCTCACCACCGGGCCTGTGCACCGAGCTGTACGAGGGATCCGGCGGCTCGGGAAGCGGCGAGCGCTCCGGGTCGCGTTGGACCGTGAGGCTGAACGTCTGGCCGCCTGAGGCGCCCTCGATCCGGACGGTGGTGATCTCGCCCGACTCGAGGTGCCCCTTCTTCACGGACCGGAAGGCCAGGTCGATCGGCCTCCACCCCTCCGCGACGTAGTGCGCGGCCACGACCCCGCCTGACCCCGCCGCCGCCCGCTGCAGCTTCCACCCGAGGGCGGAGGCGATCCAGCCTGTCAGCACCGCCGCGGCGATCCTGTTGCCGCGCCCCTCGCCCGCGTACTCGATGCCGACCGAGGAGATGCCATTGAGAAAGGCTCGGCGTTCGGCGGGCGAGAAGAACTGCGCGATGGTTTCGCGCCACGGGCGGAGCCGCGACCACTGGAGATCGCCGATCCCGAGGCGCTGGTGCCGGGTCGCCGCCAGCCTGGAGAGGCCGAGAAAGGAGTGATACGGCCGCTCGAAGCGGGACGAGTCGACGATCAACGCGTCGCACACCTTCACACCGTCGTCGACCTCGCGTCTGCCGAAGGGCGGGGTCCCCACCCACCACAGGTAGGTCGGCACGCCGCTTGTGGTGAGCGGGTCGATCAGGCCCGCGAGGTGCTGCCCCGCGGCGCCCCGTACGCGCATGGTCACGAGCTCGCACTGCGTGGCGCACGCCGAAGGCGGCCGCTGCACGTCCGTGCTGATGAAGGCCTCGATCCCCGCGGCAGCCTCGTCCGCCTGTTCGCGGATCACGATCCCCTGCGCGGGGTGCTGCGCACCGATCATTCGATAGGCGAGCTGGGCGCGCCTCTCCTCGTCGTCAGACGAGGCCACGGCGATCAGGGTCATGACGCAGTTGCGAGGGTGTGGCTGGTCCTCCTCGGCGGCCTCCTCACGCGCGAACTTGTTCCGGATCGTGTTCAGCGCGTCGAGCACGGCGCCGACCGTCACCGTCGTCTGGTGCCAGACCACCTGCGGCTCGCCCTTGAGGGTCGTCAGCGGGTCACTCAAGGTCGATGCCATTCACGCCCGTCGTCGTGGAGGAGCTTGGCCGCCGCGGGGGGCCCCCACGTGCCGGCGGGGTAGGAGCCGAGCTGGGGCCGGTCATCCCGCCAGGCCGCCTCGACGGGGTCGATCAGCTTCCAGGCCGCCTCGACCTCGTCGGCCCGCGTGAAGAGCGTCGGGTCGCCGATCAAGCAGTCGAGCAGCAGCCGCTCGTACGCTTCCGGGGCTTCGACCAGAAAAGAGGTCACGTACTGGAAGTCCATGGTCACGCTGCGGATCCGGAGGCCGGCGCTGGGCACCTTGGAGCCGAACTTCAGCGAGATGCCCTCCTCGGGCTGGATGCGGAGCGTGATGGCGTTGGGGTCGAGCTCCTGCGTGGCCTGTTTGGCGAACATCGGGTGTGGGGGCCTTTTGAACTGGACGCGGATCTCGGTGACCCGCTTGGGCATCCTCTTGCCCGCACGGATGTAGAACGGCACGTTGGCCCAACGCCAGTTGTCGACGTAGAGGCGCAGGGCGGCGAAGGTTTCGGTCAGGGAGCCAGGGGCGACGTTTTTCTCCTCGCGATACCCAGGGACATGTTCGCCCAGCACCCAGCCGCGCGTGTACTGCCCGCGCACAGTGGCATGCGCGACGTCGGCTTCGGCGATCGGCTTGATCGACCGCAGGACCTTGACCTTCTCGTCGCGCACGGCGTTAGCCTCGAACGCCAGGGGCGGCTCCATGGCGACGAGGGACAGGAGCTGGAGCGCGTGGTTCTGCACGATGTCGCGCAGGGTGCCGGCGCGGTCGTAGTACGCACCGCGGTTCTCGATGCCGATCTCCTCCGCGGCGGTGATCTGCACGTGATCGATCAGGTTGGAGTTCCAGACCGGCTCAAAGATCGAGTTGGCGAAACGGAACGCCATGATGTTCTGGACCGTCTCCTTTCCCAGGTAGTGGTCGATCCGGAACACAGAGTCCTCCTGGAAGACGCGCTGCAGTGTTGCCGTCAGCTCGCGCGCCGACTTCAGGTCGGAGCCGAAAGGCTTCTCGACGACAATCCTGTGGTACCCGTTCCCCGTGTTGAGCGCCGCCGCCTTCACCTGCTCGGCGATCGTCTCGTAGGTCGGCGGCGGAGTGGCGCAGTAAAAGATCCGGTTGCCCGCCACGTGGCGGGAGGCGTCGAGCTCCTCGAGCTTTTTCTGCAGCGCCTTGAAGTCGTCGAGCTTGCTGAAGTCGACCCGCTTATAGAACAGGCTCGTCAGGAACGCATCGAGGACGCCCTTGTCGATCGGCTGCGTGCGCGAGAACTCAGCGATCTTTTCGGCCGCGTGCTTGCGAAACGCGTCATCTGTCATGTCGTCGATCGCGCCGCCGACGACGGCGAAGCCGGCCGGCAGAAGGCGCTGCTTGGCCAGGTTGTACAGGGCAGGCAGCAGCTTGCGCCCGCTCAGATCACCTGTGGCGCCGAAGATGACCATGAGCGCCGGGTCGGCGACCTTGTAGTCGTGTAGCCCCTCAGCGAGGGGATTCGGGGCCGCGACGCTCACTTGGGCGCGGCTTTACCCGAGGCGTCCGTGACCACCGCGTGGCCGCCGAACTCGTTGCGCATCATGGCCAGCATCCGATCGCCGAACGTGTTCTCCATCCGGCTGCGAAAGCGCGCGAAAAGGGACTCCGTGATGATCGGGACCGGCACCGCTTCTTCGATCGCCGCCTCCACCGTCCAGCGCCCTTCACCCGTGTCCTCCACGTAGCCCTTGATCGT
>DASXBE010000173.1:0-15092 GCA_036491815.1 Candidatus Dormiibacterota bacterium
TGAGCTCAACCGCGCACTGCTGGCCCGCCAGCTGCTGCTGAAGCGCGAGCGCCGTTCCGCGGCTTCGGTGATCGAGCACCTGGTCGGAATGCAGGCGCAGGTGCCCGAGCACCCTTATGTCGGGCTGTGGTCCCGGATCGAAGGTTTTCGCACTGACGAGCTCTCGGAGCTCGTCGAGACGAGGCGCGCGATTCGCCTCTCGCTCATGCGAAACACAATCCACCTCGTCACCGCCCGTGACGCGTTCGGGCTCAAGCCGCTGCTCCAGCCGCTTCATGAACGCGGCCTCTTCAAAGGCAGCCCCTGGGGCCGGGGCCTGAGTGCGGCCGAGATCGCACCAGCGCTGGAGGCCGGCCGCGCCCTGATGCACGAGCGGCCTCGCTCGGTCGCCGAGCTCGCCAAGCTGCTGCGCGAGCGCTTTCCCGGCTATGACGCCCAGGCCCTCGCCTACTGCGTCCGCTACGTCGTGCCCCTCGTGTTCACGACCCCGAAAGGGCTATGGGGTGCCAGTGGGATGGTCCGGCTCACCACGTTCGAGGCATGGCTCGGCCGCCCGCCAGGCCCGGCATACCCGATCGAACAGGTGGTCCTGCGCTATCTGGCGGCGTTCGGGCCCGCCTCGCCGGCTGATTTCCGGGCGTGGTCGGGCCTCGCCGCCGGCGAGGTCTTCGAGCGCCTCCGGCCAAAGCTCACCACGTTCGAACGAGAGGGCGGCGGCGAGCTGTTCGACGCGCCCAAGTCGCCTCGCCCGGATGCCGGGATCGACGTGGCGCCGCGCTTCCTGCCGGACTACGACAACATCCTGCTCGGGCACGCCGACCGGACGCGGATCATGGCGCCCGGCGAGCACCTCGGCCTCTTCAGCCCGCCAGGGATCATGAAGGGCACAGTGCTGGTCGACGGCTTCGTCCGGGCCATGTGGATCCCGCTGAAAGAGAAGGGCGTGATACGGATCACGATCGCCCCGTTCAAGAAGCCCATCGCAAAAAGCGACCAGCCCCCGATCGCCGCAGAGGCTGTGCAGCTGCTTGAGCTGCTTGCACCCGGGCTCCGGCACGACGTTCGCTTCGGCCCGGTGAGGTAGCCGCTAGGCAATCGCCGTCGATGCCGACCGGGGCACGACGGCGGGCGCCTCGTCTTCAAAGAGCGACCTGAGCGCGGCGTCCACGACCCGCGGGTTCCACTGTGAGCCGGCCCCGCGCCGCAGCTCCTCCATCGCGGCGCCCCAGCTTCGCGGGCCGCGGTAGGCGCGGGCGCTGGTCATGGCGTCGAGCGAGTCCGCGACGGGAATGACCTGCGCGATCAGCAGCAGGCGCCGACCCACCGCTCGGTTGGGATAGCCGGCCCCGTCGTAGCGCTCGTGATGCGTGAGCACCAGATCGAGCACCTTCGCGTACTCCGAGAACTGCGCAAGGATGTCGACGCCGAGCCTGGCGTGCGTCTCCATCACCTTGCGCTCCTCGGGCGTGAGCCGTCCGGGCTTGAGGAGGATCGAGTCGGGGATGCGGATCTTGCCGACGTCATGAACCTTGGCGGCGAGCTCCACGAGCTGGATCTCCGCAGCGCTGAGGCCCAGCTCCTTGGCGATCGCGTGGGAGTAGATGGCGACTCGCTGCGAATGCTGGAAGGTGTACGGGTCACGGCGATCGACCTCCTCCGCCATGCGCTCCATCGCCAGCCGGCTCTCCCGGCGGAGCTCGATCCGATGGCGCAGCGAGAAGTACGCAAGCCCGAGCGGCACCACCCCGAAAACCGGAAGCCAGGGCAGGCGCGCCGTGGCGAATGCCGCCGCGGCGCCGACCACGTACAGGGTGGCGAACTGCGCGTACATGATCCGGTGCGTGGTGTGAAAGGCCCTCAGGGGATGGCGCGCCATGGCGAGGGCCGCCGCAGTGACGACCAGGAGGACGTTCGTCCCGTACATCGCGACCGCCGCCAAAACAAGCGCCACCGCCTGCCCGGTCGACGGCACGCCGCGGGCAGCGGACACACCCCCTGCGGAGAGGATCTCTCCCGCCGCCAGCACCGCGAAGTAGAGCTGACCGGAGTTGAACAGCAGGGACAGGGCGACCGCCCGGAGCGGCGGCCTCTCACGAGTCCGGAGGGTCTTCAGGGAAGCCGCCAGCCCCGTGTCCAGGGCCACGGTGATCGCGACCAGCGCCGCCGCCTGCAGAGGTGGCATGAGCAGGGCCGCGGCGAAGAAGACGGCGCTGGCCACGTGAAACTTCTCGGCGAGGCTCACCTGCAGAGGAAAGCGAAGGGCGACCAGGCCCGTGAAACCCAGGGTCGCCACCAGCCACCAGTCGGTCCGGTAGCTCAGCAGGTGGGCGGCGCTCCCCACGAGGACCCCTGCCGCCGCGAGGGCGACGCAGAGGCGGTAGAGCTCAGAACGGCGCCTTGGCGCCAATGGTTCAGGCCTCGGGCAGCGTGAATTTGAGGTGGACTGGCGCGCCGCTCGAACCGTAGGCGCTCGCCAGCACCTGCCCCGAGCCAAGCAACCCGGTCGTCACCACGTCGTGCGTCGGAAACCTGAACAACAGACCCGCGGGCACGTAGATGGTCATGTCCACGGCGGTCTGGGGCCGGCCGGCCGAGTCGTAGACCCGCGTCGTCGTGTAGCTCTCGAGCGGCAGGCCAAGCTCCAGCGGCGAGGAGGTCCAGACGCTGTCATAGACGAGGGCGAGATGGCCTCCCGGCGTGACGACGGCCACGACGGGGTCCCAGTCGCAGTAGGTCAGGCACGCCGAGGCGGGCAGAGCCGAGGCCAGCACGACACCCATCGCCGCGGCTGCGGCGGCCATCAATCTCTTCAATTCCCTGCCCTCCAGAAAGGTTGCCGTAAGCAACCCTCACCCCAGCTGATGGAGAACGCTAATGCGCCAAGAATCGGTCGCCTCTTAAGGAACTGTTAAGTTTCGTGAACCGTGCGCAGGCGTCGGGTTAAACCGCGATGTCCTTGCGCACGAAGCGCGCCGCGGCGAGCGCGAGCGCTGTCGCCGCGACCGCGATGACGAGCACGGTGTCCCAGACGGGCAGGCCGTTCAGCAGGGGCGTGCCGTAGTAGTAGAAGGCGGAAAGCCGCTGTGTCGCCTCTGGCCAGCTCAGGCCAGGGCCGACAAAGCTGATGAAGAACCAGATCACCAGAAGGAAGCTCAAAAGACCGGTGTCGAACGCCGCGCGCAGCCAGCCCGCGAAGAGGTAGCCGAGGGCGGCCACCAGGAGGCCCATCGGGACCATGGACAGGATCGCCGCCGACAGGTTGCCGTCATCGATGCGCACCCCCTCCGCGCCTGACGCGACCACCGTGACCGCCAGCGTGACCAGCGCGATGACAACGGTCGCCGTGGCCAGCGCGGCAAACCGGGCCATCAAGACCGACAGTCGCGGCTGCGGTGTCGACAGCACGAGCTCCAGGCGTCCGTCCTCTTCGTCCGCGGCCCACCGGCTCGCCTGCGTGACGGCGAAGGCCATCAGAAGAAGCGGCAGGAAGATGAATAGCGAGCTCAGGATGGTGGCGCTGGTGCCCCCGCTTCCGCCGACGTGCAGGATCTGCTGCATCAGCGGCGAGCCCTGCAAGAGCTTGTTCAGTTGGACCTCCGCCTGTTTGACGATGACCACCATCCAGCCGCCGAGCCCCGCGATCGCGAGTGTCCACCAGAAAGTGGGCGCAGCGATCACCGCCAGGCTGCGCGAGTAGACGGAGCGCAGCGACCAGCCGCCCTGCAGAGCCGACCGCTCGGACTGAGAAGCCCGCCGAGGGAGGTGAAGCTTGGCCGGGAGCGGCACCACCCCGCCGATGTCGCGGCGGGAGAAGAGCCAGACGCCCCCCGCGACCATCACCGCGGCCATCGCGACAAGAAAGGCCATCGCGCCCGGGTTCGGGCCGTATCCGGGCACGAGGGGCTTGCTCAGGTTGAAGTAGTACACGGGCGAGAGCCGGCTCAGCCACTCGGTGTTCGGGATGACGCGGTGCACCATGTCGATCACGATGAAGACGAGCAGAAGCCCCGACGTGATTCCCGTCGCCGGGCGGCGCTCCTGAGTGAACTGCGAGACCACGAGGCCAAGACTCCCGAAGAACGCGCCGATCACCGCCAGGTTGACGCCGAAGAGCACGGCATCGGGAAGGCTCAGGCCGGCATTCACCTTGGCCGCCCCGGTGTAGGCCATGAGGCCGATGATCACTGCCATCAGGACCAGGGCCGTCCACATCGCGGCCACCTTTTCGAGGGCGACCCGCACGCGACCTCGCGGCAGCGAGAGCAGGACGTTCATAGAGCCCCTGTCCTCCTCGCCGCGCAGCATGCCGGTATGGGCGAGGATCGGCCACAGGACGACCACCAGAAGCGTGAGTCCGTACTTCCAGGTCGCGTAGCCGCCCGGCGTGTCGAGCTTGATCGGCTCGGCGATCCAGGCGAAGCTGGGACCCAAGGCGACAACCGAAGCCCTCGCCTCCGGGGTTGCGACCACGGACGGGAAGGCGGTGAAGATGGTGAGCATCAGGGCTCCCATCCCCAGGCCCCAGCCCAGGATGGGGACGCGGTAGTCGCGCAGCGTCTTGAGGTAGACGCTCCTAAACATGGGCAGGCACGGGCTCGGGGCTCCGTTCGGTCTGGTAGTAGCGCAGGAAGATGTCGTCGAGGCTCGGCTCATGGGTGGTGAAGGCCAGCACCGGGTGCTGCGCCGCGGCTTTGATCACCGCATCGACGCCGCCATGCACGGTCAGGCGAAGTGTCTTGCCGTCGGGCAGGGCCTCCACCCTCTCCACGCCCTCGACCGCGTTGAAGGCGGCGGCGGGGGCCGCTTCGGCGAAGGCGATCGTGACCTCGTGCAGCTTGATGTCCTTGAGCTCGGCCAGCCCGCCTTCGCGAACGATCTTCCCGTCCCGGATGATCGCCACACGCGTGCACGTCTGCTCCACCTCGCTGAGGATGTGCGACGAGAGGAAGACCGTGCGGCCCTCGGCTCGCACCTCCGCCACCAGGCGACCGAACTCCTGCTGGTTCAGCGGGTCGAGCCCGCTGGTCGGCTCGTCGAGGACCACCAGCCGCGGCCGGTGCATGAAGGCCTGGACGAGCCCGACCTTGCGCTTGTTGCCGCTGGAGTAGTGGCGGAACTTGCGGGTCGGATCGAGGTCGAACCGCTTGACGAGCTGCGCCACGTACGCCTGGTCGACGCCGCCGCGAAGATGTCCGAAGTACTCGAGGATCTGCTGCCCGGTGAGCCCGGGGTCGAGCGACAGCTCGCCCGGCAGGTAGCCGACCATCCGCTTGATCTGCACCGAGTCGTTCCAGGCGTCGAGGCCGGCGATTCGAGCGGTTCCGTGGTCGGCGCGGAGGAGCGCCATGAGGACGCGAATCGTGGTGGTCTTGCCCGCCCCGTTTGGCCCCAGGAATCCGTAGGCCTCGCCCTCGGCGACCTGGAACGAGACGCCGCCGATGCCTCGCTTGCCGCCGTAGCTCTTGGTCAAACCCTGCACGTCGATGATCGGATCAGTCACTTCGCCGTCCTCCTGCGCCTCCAGCGCTCCTTGACTCCGTCGATCTCTGTCAGCCAGAACTCGTAGAGCTCGCGCATCAGCCGCATGCGCTCCAGCGCGGGCCCGGGTCGCAGCAGGGGCTCGGACCTCAAGACCAGCTCCAGACCCTCCCGGATGCGGGCAAACGTGGCGTCGAACGACGGCTCCATGCTGCGGGCCGCCTCGTACATGACGCGACGGCTGCCCGGCGTGCCCAGGCGCCTCGCGATGCCGCTGCGCTCCAGCTCGCGCGCGGCCACGCTGGCGCCGCTCTTGCTCACTCCCAGCTCGGACGCGATCTCATCCAGGCTCAGCGGTCCATCGCTCGCCAGGAGCAGCCCGAACACGCGCCCCATCGTCAGCGCCAGACCATACCGAGCCCAGGCGTGGCCGAACTCGTCGGCGATCCGGAGCCGTGCGTCGGAGCCGGCGGGTGGTTCATCCTGTACGTTCAGCACCTGTTGAATATAGCAAATCTGGTGGCGCCGGCCGCGGCGCTCGCCCGGGGAGTCGTAGGCCTAGCGGCCGGATGCCTCGTAGCCTTCGTGCCACATCTCGAACGCAAAGAGGGTCCACAGCTGCTTGCGGTTGTCGCGCCGGCCCTCGAGGTGATCTTCGATCAGCCTGCCCACCGCCGCGGGATCGAAGAAACCCTCTTTTCGGATGCGCTCAGGCGCGAGCACGTCCAGCATCTGATCTTTCAGAGGATCGCGGAACCAGTGGGCCACCGGGATGCCGAAGCCCTTCTTGCGACGGTTGAGTATCTCGTCTGGCAGGATGCCTCTCAGCGCCCGCTTGAAGAGGAACTTCGAGCGCAGCCCGCGCAGCTTCATCCGCAGTGGGAGGCCGGTCGCGTAAGCAACGAAATCGTTGTTCAGGAGCGGCACACGCCCCTCGAGCGACGCCATCATCGTGGCCCGATCCAGCTTGACGAGGATGTCGTTCTCGAGGTACAGCCGCATGTCGAGGAGCAGCACGCGGTTGAGCGTGTCGGAAGCCCCATCTTCAACCGGTGGAGCGCCGCCATCGGAGGCGACCTCGCTTTGCAGGTCGGCTGAAAGGACCGCGGTGCGTTCCTCCGCGTTGAACGAACCCATCCAACGCTGGTGCCGTTCCGGCACCGAATAGGCCGCGCCTCCGACGAACCGCTTGGCGCGGAAGTCGAAGCTCAGGTTGTCGCGCGACACCGGAAGGCGGCGCACCACGGGTTCGATGAGGCCGCGCCGGACCAACGCCGGCGCGCGGAGGTAGTAGCTGGCCAGGCGGTGTGCCTGCATGGTCGGGTAGCCCGCGAAGAGCTCGTCGCCGCCGTCGCCGCCCAGGGCCACCGTCACGTGCTGCCTCGTGAATGCGGACAGGAGGTAGGTGGGGATGATCGAGGCGTCGCCCAAGGGCTCGTCAAGGAGCGCGGGCAGCCGCGGCACCAGGCCGAGCAGCATGTCAGGCTCGAGCGTCAGCTCGTGGTGGTCGGTCCCCAGGTGCCGCGCGACCGTGCGCGCGTAGCCGGACTCGTCGAACGAGCGATCGGAGAAGCCGACGGAGAAGCTCTTCACCTCCCCGCCGAGCTGGCTCATCATCGCGGCCACTGCACTCGAGTCGATGCCGCCCGACAAGAACACGCCGACGGGCACGTCGCTGATCAGCTCCTTGCGGACGGAATCACGCAGGACCGCCCTCAGCTCTTCGCAATCCTCCTCCAGGGTTCGCCGGCGAACCTCACCGCCGGCGTCCAGTGGGCGCCCATCGAGGCGGCGATCGTCATTGAGGCGCGGCGCCCAGTAGCGCCGCAGGCGATCCGAGGCCCCGTCCACCGACCACGTGAGCGTGTGCCCGGGCGGCAGCTTGTGGATGCCGCGGATGATGCTCTTGGGCGAGGGGACGAACTCGTACGCGAGGTAGTCGTCGAGGGCCGAGGGGTCCACCCCCCTGCGGAGGGCCGGGTCGCGGAGCAACGCCTTGAGCTCGGATGCGAACACGAGCCGCCCGCCGTCGATCGCGTAGTGCAGCGGCTTGATGCCCATCCGGTCGCGGGCCAGGAACACCGCGTGGGACCGGCGGTCGAGCACGGCGAAGGCGAACTGGCCGTTGAGCCGTTCGACCATCCCCTCGCCCCATTCCTCGTAACCGTGCACGAGGACCTCGGTGTCCGACCGCGTCGCGAAACGGTGCCCGGTGGCGAGCAGCTGCTCGCGGAGCTCGAGGTGGTTGAAGATCTCGCCGTTCTGGACGACCCAGACGCTCGAGTCCTCGTTGTGGATCGGCTGATGGCCGCCTTCGACGTCGATGATCGACAGCCGGCGCATGCCGAGCGTCACGTGGTCGAGGTGCACCGAGCCCTCATCGTCCGGCCCGCGGTGGACCATTGCCGAGCACATCCGCTGCACCAGCCCCCGGCCGGCATCGGGGTCCCCCCCGGCCACCCCGCAGATCCCGCACATCTCAGCCCCTCCGGACGGACGGCCTCCCGTTCGTGACCGCGTCCCTGCCGCGCGGCGACCGCTCGATGATCTCGCGCACCACGTACGTGGCCTTGCCCTGGGACTCGTGATACGTGCGGATCGACAGCTCGGCGAGCAGCCCCATCAGGATGAACTGCACGCCGACGATCGCGAGGAAGACGGCGAGCAGCAGCAGCGGGTTGTTGTGCGCGTATGGATACGGAGGGAGCAGCTTCTGGATGATCACGATCGCAGCGAAGACGAGCGAGATCGCCCACAGCCCGAACGCCGCAAAGCCGAAGAAGTAGATGGGCTTGGTCGAGTAGCTGCCGAGCAGCTTGACCGTCATCAGGTCGAGCAGCACTCGGGAGGTGCGCGAGAGCGAGTACTTGGACTTGCCATACGACCTCGGCCGGTGATTGACCGGGAGCTCCGTGATCCTGGCGCCGACCCACGACGCGTACACGGGGATGAAGCGGTGCATCTCACCGTACAGCTTCACGTCCTGGATCACGTCGCGGTGATAGGCCTTCAGGGTGCAGCCGAAGTCGTGCAGGCGAACTCCCGTGACCCTGCCGATGAGCCAGTTGGCGATCTGGGATGGCAGCACGCGCGACCTCGCATCGTGCCGGTCCTTGCGCCACCCGCTGACGACCTCGTGTCCCTCATCGATCTTCTCGAGCAGCCTCGGAATGTCGTGCGGATCGTTTTGCAGGTCGCCGTCCATGAAGATGAGGATGTCCCCGCGGCTGTGGTCGATCCCCGCCTGCACGGCCGCTGTCTGGCCGAAGTTTCGCCGAAAGCTGACCACCCGGACCCTTGCGTCTCGGGACGCGAGCTCGCCGAGCTTCTCGGTCCCGCCGTCCCGGCTGCCATCGTCCACGTAGACCACCTCGAACGAGAAGTCGAGCGCCTCCAGCACGCCCATCAGCTCCTCGTGCAGCGGCCCGATGCTCTCCACCTCGTTGTAGACGAGCACGATCACGGAGAGCCGGGGCGCGATGGCGACGGTGTGGCGGAGGCGGGTGGCCATGTCGCGATTTTAGGGGCGAGGTTGCCGCTTGATAAGCTCGGCACTTCATGACGGTGGAGGCGATGAGCGTCGGCGCAGATCGTGAGCGAGCGCAGACCGCGGCGTGGTGGATCTTTCCGATGGTCCCGGTTCTGGCGGCGGCGGTGGCATTCGCCTGGACCCTGCACGGAGAGCTGCAGCGTCTGTATGGCATGACCGCATCCGCCTGGGACCTCGCCTACGACCAGCAGGTCATCTGGAACATCTCCCAGGGCCAGGGCTTTTACTCGAGCTTCGCCCGAGCCAACTTTCTAGGCATTCACTTCGAGCTCGTCTTCGTGGTCCTGGCCGCCGTCGAAAAGGTCTGGGCCAGCCCGGCCGTGCTTTTGATCTTCTCCTCCGCCGGGCTGGCGGCCACCGCCCCGGCTGCCTACCTTTTCTTTCGCGCGATCCTGCCGGCGGGACGCCCCGAATCGCCGTGGCTCGCGGTAGCCCTGGCGGCTCCGATTCCTTTCTGGGCGGCGACCCAGGAGGCGGCGCGCGACTTCTTTCACCCGGAGAACATGGCGCTAGCCCTCGCTCTCATGGCCGCGTGGGCTGGAATCAAAGGACACCGCGTGACGATGTGGGTGTTCTGCCTGCTGACGCTGACTTGCAAGGAGGACCAGGTCTACACGGTCGGTGTCATTGGCATCCTGATGTCGGCGTACGGCGCGCCCGGAGTCCGGCGGCACTGGCGTTTCATCGTCTACCTGGCGGCGGCATGGTTCCTGATCGGCACCGGGATCGTGCAGCAGCACTTTCGCAATGGCGGCTACACCGACTTTGTGTACTACCGATGGCTCATCGGGCTGGATCCGAGCATCCCATTGAACGCCGGCAACGTCCTCGGCGCGCTCTTTCGGCCTGGCGCGCTGGCGGTGCTGGCGGTGATCGTCGCCGGAATGTGCGGCCTGCCGCTGCTGGCGCCGCGGTGGCTTCTGCTCGCCATCCCTCCATACCTGGCCGATGTCTTGAGCGGGCATAACCCGCAAAACGTGCTGAACCTGCACTACGTGCTGCTGCTGCTGTTCCCGCTCATCGTCGCCGGCGGCGTGGGCGCCCGCGCGTTGGTGGAGGGACGCCCGCTCCCTGGCGGGCTGCGCGTGCCAGCTTTTGCGCCGGCTCTCGCGCTTTTCGCGATGGTGCCCGCGCTCGTTCTCGGCTGGGGGACCGGGCGCTTTCCGCCGGCGCTCGGCGGCAACACGACCCTCTACTCGAAGCCTAACCTCGTGCCCGAGCTGATGACGGCGACCGCCATGATCCCCGCGGATGCGCACGTCAACGCGGACGACGGCCTGGCGGTCTGGCTCGCCAACCGCCACATCATCAATGACTTTCCTGATCGCCTGGACGACACGTGCTACGTGGTCCTTCAGCGGGATGCCTACCTCAGCGGCCCAACGCACCCCGACCAGCGGAACGCGGCGATCGCGACTCTCGCCGCGAGTGGGCGGCGTCTGCTTTACGACGATGGCACCTTCCAGGTCTGGAGCCCCGTCGGCGACCAGTAGCGGAGCCTGCGCGCCGGTTCCGTACTCTTAAAGGTCACCATGGCGGTCGCCACCTCGGTCCGAGAGCGTCTCGATCGGCTGTTCCGGCAGCGGATCGCAATCTTCGATGGGTCGATGGGCGTGATGCTCCAGCACAAGGGCCTGGAAGACGAGGACTTTCGGGGTGAGCGGTTCCGCGATCACCCGAAACCGCTCCGCAACAACAGCGACGTGCTGTGCCTGACCCAACCCGGCCTCGTCACGCAGGTGCACCGCGAGTACCTCGAGGCCGGCGCCGACATCATCACGACGAACACGTTCACGGCGACCCGGGTGTCGCAGAAGGACTACGGGCTCGGCGATCTCGCCTACGAGATGAACCTGGCCGGCGCACGGCTTGCGCGCCAGGCAGCCGATGGGTTCCAGGATCGCTTCGTAGCGGGATCGCTCGGGCCGACCAATGTCACGCTTTCGCTCTCTCCACAGGTGGACGACCCCTCATATCGCGACGTGACCTTCGACGAGCTCCGGGACGGCTATGCGGAGGCGGCGCGGGCCCTGGTCGAAGGCGGCGTGGATTTCCTGCTGGTCGAAACGGTCTTCGACACGCTCAACGGAAAGGCGGCCATCGCCGCGGTCAAGGAGGTCGCGCCCGAAGTTCCTCTGATCGTCTCGGTGACGATCGTCGACCGGAGCGGCCGCAACCTCTCAGGCCAGACGGTCGAGGCCTTCTGGACCTCGATCGAGCACGCGAAACCCTTCGCGGCCGGCATCAACTGCTCGCTCGGCGCGACCGAGATGCGCCCGTACATCGCGGCCCTGTCGCGGGTGGCGCCGGTCTACGTCACGTGCTACCCGAACGCCGGCCTGCCCAACGCTTTCGGCGGGTACGACGAGGAAGCGCCGACCACCTCTCGCCTGCTCAAGGAATTCGCCGAGGCGGGTTACCTGAACGCGGCCGGGGGCTGCTGCGGCACCGGTCCCGAGCACATCCGCCAGATCCGCGAGGCCATGAGCGAAGTTCCGCGGCGCGAGGTTCCAACGACCGTCCACCGCACGCATTTCAGCGGGCTGGAGCCATTTGAGATCAACCCCGACTCGGGCTTCGTCGTCGTCGGCGAGCGCACCAACGTCACCGGCTCGATCCGCTTCCGCCGCCTGATCGAGGGGGGCGACTTCACCAGCGCCGTCCAGGTTGCCCTCGAGCAAGTGCGCGGCGGCGCCAACCTGCTGGACGTGAACATGGACGCGGACCTGCTCGACTCCGAGGCTGCCATGGTGCGGTTCCTCAACCTCATCGCGACCGAGCCCGAGATCGCGCGCATCCCGGTCATGGTCGACAGCTCCAAGTGGACGGTCCTGGAAGCCGGGCTCAAGTGCCTGCAGGGCAAGGGCGTGTGCAACTCGATCAGCCTCAAGGGCGGCGAGGATGCGTTCCTCGAGCAGGCGCGCCTCGTCCGCGAATACGGCGCGGCGGCGGTGGTGATGGCGTTCGACGAGACCGGCCAGGCCGACACCTTCGACCGCAAGGTCGAGATCTGCAGCCGCGCTTACCAGCTGCTCACGGAGAGGGCGGGTTTTGAGCCCGAGGACATCATCTTCGACCCCAACATCCTGCCCATCGCCACCGGGATCGAGGAGCACAACGGCTACGCCAAGAACTTCATCGAGGCCACTCGCGAGATCAAGCGGCGCTTCCCGCGGGTGCATGTCTCGGGGGGCGTATCCAACCTCTCCTTCTCGTTTCGCGGCAACGACCGCGTGCGGGAGGCCATCCACTCGGCCTTCCTCTACCACGCCATCCGGGCCGGCCTGGACATGGGGATCGTGAACGCCGGCCAGCTCGTCGTCTACGAGGACATCCCGAAAGACTTGCTGGAACTGGTCGAGGACATCATCTTCGACCGAAGGCCCGACGCCACCGAGCGACTGGTCGAGTTCGCCAAGTCGATCTCCGGCGGGGGTTCCAAGCGCGAGGTCGACCTCGCATGGCGCGAGGGCACCGTCGAGGAGCGCCTGGCCCACGCGGTTCTGCACGGCGAGGTCGCTTTCATCGAGGAGGACGCGGAGGAAGCCCGGAGCAAGTACGGAAAACCCCTGCTCGTGATCGAGGGCCCCCTGATGGACGGCATGAAGGTCGTCGGCGACCTGTTCGGCGCGGGCAAGATGTTCCTCCCGCAGGTCGTCAAGAGCGCGCGGGCGATGAAGCGCGCCGTCGCGTACCTCGAGCCGTTCATGAAGGCCGAGAAGGAGGCGTCCGGCGGTCAGCGCGTGCGCGGCAAGCTGGTGCTCGCGACGGTCAAGGGCGACGTGCACGACATCGGCAAGAACATCGTCGGTGTGGTCCTCGCCTGCAACAACTACGAGGTCTTCGACCTCGGCGTCATGGTGCCCGTGGAGAAGATCCTGGACACCGCCGTCGAGCTCAACGCCGACGTCGTCGGCCTCTCAGGCCTGATCACCCCGTCGCTGGATGAGATGGTGGTCGTGGCCAAGGAGATGACGCGCCGCCATTTCACCATCCCGCTCTTGATCGGCGGCGCCACCACTTCCAAGCAGCACACCGCCGTCCGGATCGCGCCCGCCTACGACGGCTCGACGGTGCACGTGCTCGACGCATCGCGCGTGATCGGCGTCGTGTCCGACCTCCTGGACGCTGGCCGCCGCGACGGCTTCGACCGGGACAACCAGTCGCTGCAGGAGAAGCTGCGCGCGCAGCACACAACTACGAGGCGGCCGCTGCTCACGATCGAGGCGGCCCGGGCGAAGCGCATGCGGCTGGCGTTCGATGACCTCCCGGTGCCGCCGTTCACCGGAGCTCGGATCGTCGAGCCCGACCTCGCCACTCTCATTCCCTACATCGATTGGACCTTCTTCTTCCACGCGTGGGAGCTCAAGGGAAAGTTCCCTGCGATCCTCGAGAGCCCATCACAGGGAGCGGCCGCCCGGGAGCTCTTCGAGAACGCGAAGGAGCTGCTCGCGGAGATCGAGACCAACGGCTGGCTCAAGGCCAAAGGCGTGTACGGCTACTGGCCAGCAAGGGCCGAAGACGACGACATCGTGCTGGACAACGGGGTCCGCTTTCCGATGCTGCGGCAGCAAGTCGATCATGGCGACGGAAAGCCGTATTGCTCGCTGGCCGACTTCATCGCCGGTCAGGGCGACCACCTCGGCGCCTTTGCGGTGACCGCGGGTCTTGGAGTCGACGAGCTGGCGGCGCGCTACACGGCGGAGCACGACGACTACCGCGCGATCATGGTCAAGGCCCTGGCCGATCGCCTCGCGGAGGGTTTCGCGGAGTACCTCCACGAGGTGGCGCGCCGCGAGTGGTACGAGACCGGCCCGCGACTCTCGAGCGACGAGCTCATCGGCGAGAAGTACCGCGGCATCCGTCCCGCGTTCGGCTACCCGGCCTGCCCCGACCACTCGGAGAAGCACAAGCTCTTCGATCTCCTCGGCGCCCGATCGATCGGCATGGACCTGACCGAGTCCGGCGCGATGACGCCGACCGCCGCCGTGGCCGGCCTCTATTTCGCCCATCCACAGTCGCGGTACTTCATGGTCGGCAAGGTCGGCCGCGACCAGGTGGAGGACTACGCCCGCCGCAAGGGAATGACGCTCGCTCAGGCGGAGCGCTGGCTCCGCCCGAACCTCGGCTACGAGGAGTCGTCGGCCTAATCCGGTCCACGCGACGGCGGGCCGAATCTCACAGTCGGCGGAATCGTCAGCAACCGCCCGTCGGCGAGGCGAACCAGCTGCCACGCCCCTTCATGGACCATCCGGTGATGCCGATGGCACAGCAGGATGAGGTTGTCGAGGTCCGTCGTCCCTCCACGAATCCAGTGCACGACGTGATGCGCGGCACTCCAGGCAGCCGGCCTCTCACATCCAGGCCAGCGGCACGAGCCGTCGCGTGCGTTCAAGGCGCGTCGGGCGGGACCGGAAACGACACGCTTCGAACGACCGACATCGATCACCACCGAATCGGAGTCGAGCAGCACCCGGACGACCGCGCAGTCGCACGCCAGGCGCTCCACCGCCGCCGCGGAGATGGGCAACGAGAAGTCCATCTCGGCCGCGGCCGCGCCGGCCAGTCCCATCAGGGTCTCGATCGAGCTCGTGACCTGGAGCTGAGCCCGCTCCGTCCCGCCGCTCGCGAGCTCCACGAGCGCATCCGCCAGCCGCTGCTCGCGCTCGCGGTGGTCACGCTCCCCGGATCGGCGAGCCAGCGGTTCGAGCGCGGCCCGCAAAGCGGCGCCGCCAAATCCGTCGAGCACCCCGCTCAGCAGCATCGATCCATCCATCCAGGTGCTCAACGACAGGCGCCGGTTCTCCACCTGCTCGGACTCCTCCGCCACCAAACCGTTCGGGTCTGCCGCATGCCGCGCATGCCGGCAGAAGTAGTGGAACTTCCCAGGCGAGTGCTCGCGGGCGAACTCCAGCAACGGCGCCTCATCAAATCGCCCTTTGAGCGCATCGGCGGCGCGCGCCATCACCGAAACATGGGCGAAGCCGATCTCACCGTCGGCGATGGCGACGATGCTGCGCGGGGTGCGCCCCATCGTCTGGCCGACCGCGACCCTGTCCGCCGC
>DASXBE010000174.1:0-1619 GCA_036491815.1 Candidatus Dormiibacterota bacterium
GTCCACGGCCCGCCCGTGCGCCTGGGCCAACAGGAACGAGCGCAACGATCCCCGCCCGGGATCGAAGCGGTCCGGCTCCCGCCAGAGCCGGAGGAACACCTCCTGGGTGACATCCTCGGCTTCGCCGGTGTCCTGCAAGACGCGACGCGCGAGGCCGTACACCGCGCGGCCGTGGCGTCGATAGACCTCGGCCAGAGCCACCTCGCTGTATCGGGCGATGGAGGTCACCAGCCGGGCATCGCTGACTTCGTCGATGTCGCGCATCTACGACCCTGTTCGGAACCGTCCCCCCCGATGGATGACCCGATCGGCTCATCCAGGCAAAGCCTTTGCTTCGAATAGTAGGCGGAATGCGTACCACCATCGATTCCTACAAGGCCCGAGCGGGGCGCCTCGATCTCGAGGGCATCGAGTTCGGCGACTTCAGGGACAAGCCCCTCGCACCAGATGTGCTGCGGTCGCTGCGCTACATGCACGACATCGAGCACCACACGGTGTGCTACCTGCGCGATCTGTTGCTCACCCCGGCCCACCAGGATCCCGAGATCACGTCGTTCCTTTCGTGCTGGGCCTACGAGGAGATGTGGCACGGCGAGGCGATCGGCGCAGTCCTCGAGGCGCACGGCGAGGTGGCGGGGGCGCCTCGGGTCGCCGCCCTGCGCCAGGGGCACCGGCGCCGGCAGGCGGTCACGACGCTGAGCACGATCGCCTCGGCCGCCTTCGCGGGGAGAGCTTTCGTCGCGCTCCACATGACCTGGGGCGCGGTGAACGAGTGGACGACCCAGGCCGGGTACGCGCGGCTCTCGGAGACCTCAGGACACCCGACACTGCGCGAACTCCTCCGTCGCATCATGAAGCAGGAGGGCACGCACATCGACTTCTACGCCTCCGAGGCGTCACGCCGGCTCGCCGGCAGCCCCAAGGCGCAACGGCTCACCCGCTTCGCGTTGTCGCACTGGTGGCGGCCGGTGGGTTCGGGCGTCATGCCCAAGAGGGAGGTCGGCTTTCTCGTGAACTACCTCTTCGACGGCCAGAAGGGACGGGAGATCCTCGAGCGGATCGATCGCCGGGTGGACCGCCTGCCCGGCCAGCGCGATCTGCACCTGCTCCAACGCGCGGTAGCGAGCCTCGGCGCGACCTGACCGCATCGGGACCGGCTCGGCTCGTCGGTTCCTGTGACTGTCGACCCTATGACGGCGTCGACCCGTGACGTAACCTCCGCGGGACTGGCGAGTTCTCCTCAATGACGGAAGGGCGGTCATGGGACTTCGGATCATCGGTGCGGGCCTCGGGCGAACGGGCACGCTGTCGCTCAAACTTGCCCTGCAAGACCTGCTCGACGGGCGCTGCTACCACATGGACGAGGTGCAAGAACGACCGGCCGACCCCGACGTGTGGGGCGACGCCTACGCCGGAAAACAACCCGATTGGAAGGCATTCTTCGACGGCTACGTCGCCGCCGTCGACTGGCCGGCGGCCCCGTTCTGGCGCGAGCTCAGCGACGCCTTCCCGGAGGCGCCCATCCTCCTCTCGGTCCGCGACGTGGAGTCGTGGTGGAAGAGCGCCTCGCGGACGATCTTCATCGCGTTGGCGACCTACTTCGCGCCGACCGCAGAGGA
>DASXBE010000175.1:0-2817 GCA_036491815.1 Candidatus Dormiibacterota bacterium
GCGTTCGTCGACATCGGCGGCGCGGATGGCCTGATCCACATCTCGGAGCTGTCGTGGGATCGGGTGTCCAAGGTCACCGACGTGCTCCAGCTGGGAGACGAGGTCACCGTCAAGGTGATCAAGCTCGACCCCGAGCAGACGAGGATCTCGCTGTCACTGCGTCAGCTGCAGCAGGATCCCTGGGAGCGGCTGGTCCAGTCGATGCCGATCGGCTCGATCGTCGAGGGTCAGGTCACCAAGACCAAAAAGTACGGCGCCTTCCTGCAGATCATGCCGGGCATCGAGGGCCTGCTGCACATCTCGGAGCTCTCCTGGGATCACGTCGAGCGGACGGAGGACGTGCTCAAGGTGGGGGAGAGCCTGCAGGTCAAGGTGATCGGGATCGACACCGCCCGCCGGCGCATCTCGCTGAGCCTGAAGCAGCTGTCGGCGCCACCGGCGAACCTCGCCGGGCGGACCGAGCAGCGGCCGACCGAGTACGGCGATCTGGACGGCGAGGGCTAAAGCCAAACCAACGCCTCGCCTGGCGTCGCCGTCTTTACAGCCTGGGTTGCGCCGTCGCGGGCCGATCTGGTTCATTTGCCCCCGGCACGGTGTGTTCGGCTCGGGGGAGGGAGCCGCGGGAGAGGGAGGGCCCCGAAAGGGGTCTCGCAGGCGGCTCAGCCTTTGAGCGCGGCCAGGTGTTGGCTGGCGGGGGTGTAGTAGGGGTCGATCTCGAGAGCCCGCCGGTAGTCCTGTCTGGCGCGGGCGCTGTCACCCACCCGGCTCTCGGCGTCGCCGAGCTCGACGTACAGACCTGGCTCGGTCTCGCCATAGTCCGCAGCCAGCCGCATCTCATCGATTCCCCGGGAGACCGAGCCGTTCGCCACCAGGGCTTCACCGAGCGACCAGTGATAGCGCGCCTGCAGTGGGTCGACCCTGACCGAGAGGTCGGCCCTGCCTTGGTAGTACCACGAGTCGGCCACGACCGGGAAAACCGCCATCGGAAGCGCAGCGACAGCACAGGCGAGCGCCACGGCGGACCGGCCCCAGCCCGGGGCGTGGCTCGCGGCGGGCCCTTCTGCGGCGCGCACCTCGGCCGCTTCAGGCGCCCGCACCCACGCCCACGCCGTGCCGGCGAGCAGCCAGAACGCCCCCGTCGCGGGCGCCCAATCGAAATTGAACGAAACCCACACGCTGAACGCGACCAGAGCTGCCAACAGGGCTGCGGCGTCGCCCGGAAACCGCGCCCGCCAAGCCCCAGTCATCACCACGACCAGCACCCACGTGAGCGCGGCCAGGCCCAGCAGCCCCTCGGTCGCCGCCAGATCCAGCGGCCCGGAGTGGACCCGGTCGAAGGTCACCAGCGACGCGTAGTCGTGGCTCAGGAAGCGGCCGAAGGCTAGGCCGGTGGTGTCTTCGCCCCAGCCGGTCAGCGGCCGCGCCGCGATCATCCGAAGGCCGTCCTGCCAGAGGTGGAGCCGCAGCGACGCGGGGTCGTCGTTGAGGCGGTTGAGCGGTCCCAGGGCGATGGCCAGCATCGCGGCAGCCAGTGCGAGGGCCGAGACCGCAGCCGAGCCGGCCACGATTGCCCTGTGGATGGCAAACCGCCGCCGGACCTCAAATACAGCCAGCGCCAGGCATCCGGCGAGCAGGGCAAGGTAGCCGCTGCGGGAGGTCGAAACGAGCAGACCTCCGACCAGAATCGGGAGGGCGAGCCACCATGCGACCACGAACGGGCCTGGCCGGAGGCCTCTTGCCACGGCAAGGGGCACGGCGAGCACCACGAGGCCGGCGAACAGGTTGGCGTTACCGAGGTTGCCGTCGGGGCGAAATGGGGCCTTGCCCGCCCACTGGAGAAGGGCTTCGATCGACGCGACCGTGACGCCGAAAACAAAGGCGGGCACCACCGTCTCGCGTGCCCGCGAGCTACGCAGGAGCCAGACCGCCGACGCCAGGAGACCGAGATATCCCAGCCTCATGGGCAGCGACTCGTACCGTGTGTATGACCCGGCGAGGCTGGCTGGCCATGAGATTGAAAAAATGAAGGCGAGCAGAGCCGCGCCGGCCGCCATGGCCAGGGGCAGCCGGAGCATTCCAAGGCCAGGGCCGCGCGGCAGGAGCAGAGCGAGGCCGGTCGCCAGCAAAGCGCCGCCGAGGACCAGGGAGGCCCGGGGGAGGATGTAGGAATCCACCACTGATGGAAAGCCGACGGCCGTGGGTATAAAGAGCGTGGGAAGCGCCAGGGCGATGGCCGCCGGGCAGTACCCGCCGAGGCGCTCGAGAAGGCCGCTCATGGCGCCTCAGGCTAAAGAAATCGGTTGGCCGAGTCGGAAGTTTATATTAGGTGCGAGAGTACCTTCGGGTACCAAACCGTTGAGGAGGTGCTGGCCCCACCAAGTCGTAAATCCCAGGAAGGAGTAAGGACTTGTATCCGTTTGAGAGATTTACTGAGCGGGCCAAGAAAGTTCTGACGCTCGCCCAAGAAGAAGCAGAACGATCGCACCACAGCTATATCGGCACCGAGCATCTCCTCCTGGGCTTGCTCCGCGAAGGCGAAGGCCTGGCCGCCAAGGTCCTGAACAACCTGGGCGTTGAGATTGGAAAGGTCCGCCAGACGATCGAATCCGTGCTCGGCCGCAACGAGCGGATCATCATCCAGCAGATCATCCCGACGTCGCGCGTCAAGAAGGTCATCGAGATCTCCTTCGAGGAGGCGCGCCGGATGGGCCACAACTATGTCGGGACCGAGCACCTGCTGCTCGGGCTTCTCATCGAAGGCGAGGGCATCGCCGCGCACGTCCTCGAGGACCTGGGCGCCACGCTGGAGAAGGTCCG
>DASXBE010000176.1:0-43549 GCA_036491815.1 Candidatus Dormiibacterota bacterium
GCGACCGGAGAGATAGGGGTAGAAGGCGGGCGTTTCGACTATGGCGCCGATCTTGATCAGGGAGGCGGGCGTTCCGGGCATGGCGCCCGCCACCTTCGCGCTTCCGGCGGTCGGCCGGATCAGCCCCAGGAGCATCCGCAATGTGGTCGTCTTCCCGGCCCCGTTTGGTCCCAGGAATCCGTAGACCTCTCCGCGGTATACGTTCAGGTCGAGCGAGTCCACAGCAACAATGCCCGTGCCGTAGCGTTTGGTCAGGCCGTGGGTCTCCACGACCGCCTCGCCACCCACACCCGGGGGCAGAGGACGGCGCACCGGGCTCACCACGACTGCGGCCGCCATTCGGGACCAATTGTCCCAGAAGGGCATAACAGCTACCGCAACAGCGGCCGCCGGGCGCTGATGCCGCGCCTTGATGGCCGTCCAGCCGCGTTCGCAGGCCGGTGAACTCCCGGGAAAGTTACTGACCTTCTTACGGTGGCGCGCGCGACACTGTCTGATGACGCTCTCCAGACGCGACCGATTGCGCCCGGATGTGGTCGCTGCCGCGCGCGGCGGCGATCCAAGCCAGGGGATGGACGGCGAAGGCGATCCCACAGCCGCATCGATGGCACAAGCGGTCTACTGGAGAGGCATCTATCTCGAGATCCTGGCCATGGAGGAGAAGGTCCTCGAGCGGATCCAGGAACTGATGGTCGAACAGTCGCCGCGCACACGCCGAGAGGTTGAGCTGTCCAACGTGCCCGTGATCACGGCACAGGTCGAGCGCTTTCGCGCGCGCCTGGGTTACTGGAACGCCCGGATACAGGCTCTCGAGGCCGACGGGGCGCTTCTTGTCGATTGAGCGCGGCTGCTTGATCCCGCCGGGTTGATGGCTGACGCTGTCACTGCCGGTCGGCCACCGTCGTCAGCCACCCGAGGCGGCACAGCGCGCTAGGGCATGAAGCCGCACCGACCACCCGCCGGCGAACGCGACCCCGCGTCCGCCACCACGACCTCGATCTAGGCGTTCGGCACGAAAACCATGCCGGTGGCCTTCATGAAGCCGACCGCGATCGGCGTCTCGAAGCCTGTGGCCGGAGCGATCGTCGCGACAAAGTTGTCCACGCCAGAGTCGTTCGGCGACTGCGTGTAGATGTCCCCACTGGCGAAATTGCTCTTGATCCAGTAGGTCACGCCGGATCCGCCGTCGACCACGAGCAGCCGGCCGGGACCGGTCGGCCACACCGTGTCTTCGAGCTGTGTGCCGACGGTCATCTTGGAGACCTTCTGCTGCGCGGTGCCCGGAGCGTTGACGAAGACGAGCTCGCTGTCGCCCTGGCTCACCAGGACCAGCTGGCCCTTGTTGTCAACGCTTAGCGAGTCCGGGTCGGTCAGCGTCAGCGAACCGACCGCGTTGTTGTTCAGCAGGTCGGCGGCGCTCGCGTTGCCGGCCAGAACTGGCGTCAGGGTGATCTTTCCGCCGCTGAGCGAGATCTTGTCAATGGCCGGGTTAGGGTTCGCGCCGCTGCTGTCGAGGGTTGGGTTCGAAGCCGCGATGAAGGCAGACCCGTTCAGGAAGTAGAGGTCGTCATAGCCCCCTCCGTGTGGGGCTGCCGGGAACGTGTACGAGGTCACCGTTCCCGCGGACGGGTCGATGGTCGCGAACTTCGGGCTCCCGTCCTCGCAAGATGTCGTCCAGAGCAGATGCGTCGACGGATCGATCCGCATTCCGTCGCTGTGTCCCGGAATCGACCAGTGGCTCACGATCTTGCCATTCATGTCGTACTCGACGATGGTGCTCGACGCCGTGGCGGCGTCGGTGCAGTCCTTGGCGGTCACGTTCTGGTAGTCGATGAAGACGTGGGCACCATCGACCTCGATCGCGTCGGGATTGGCCACGGTGAGCCTCGAGTCCGCCTGCGTGAACACGCTGACCTCATATCCAGGCACCGCGACGACAGGCAGCTTCGGTGCGGCGACATTCGCCGTGTTCGTGATCGTCGTCGGGGTGGAAGAGGTGCAGGCTGAGACGGCCAGCAACACAACCGGCAGAATCGTTCGCGCTCGCATCTGTACCACCCCCAAACCCGACTGGACGGCAACCGCCTTTGGAAGCTACCTGGTAACGGTTAACGGACAGCGTCCGGAGGGTTAACGAGACTCGACGGATGACACGCCGGGCCCGCGCGCGGCTTACGCTCACCGTGCTCGCAGTCAACAGGCAACAGGAGGCAACCCGATGGCCAGAGCCCTGCACTCGAAACGGTTTCCCGGTGAGACGGCTGAATATCGCCGGGCTCGCATGGCCTTGCTCGAATCGGAGCGCGAGCTGCGGCGACACACCGAGGCGGTGGCGAAGCAGCTGCGCGCCCTGCCCCTCGGCGGCGAGGTGCCGACCGACTACCGTTTCACGGGTTTGGACGCAGGTTCCAACCGCTCGACGACCATTTTGATGTCCGATCTCTTCGAAGCCGGCAAGGACACCCTGTTCCTCTACAGCTTCATGTTTCCGGAGGACGGCAAGCCCAGCGGCGCAGCGTGCCCCTCCTGCACCTCGATCATCGACTCGGTGGACGGCGCCGCCCTCCACATCTCGCAGAGGATCAACATCGCGGCCGTGGCACCCGCGCCGATCGCCAGGTTTCGCGCGCATGGGCGCAAGCGCGGGTGGCGAAACATCCGATTGCTGTCATCGGCCAAGACGACCTACGCGCGCGACTACAACGCTGTCACAGAGGACGGCAGCCCGCTTCCGATCGCCTCGGTCTTCGCGCGGAAGGGAAAGAAGATCCACCACGTGTGGAGCAGCGAGCTCTTCTACATGACGCCGGACGCTGGGCAGGACATGCGGCACGTCGACTTCATGTGGCCCCTATGGCACGTCCTGGACCGCACGCCGGAAGGGCGCGGCAAGGATTGGGGCCCCGAGCTCGAGTATGCCAAGCGCCGGCCCGGCACAGGAAGGCGCAAGGCCCGCGGCTAGCGACTCGCCAAACCGTCCGAAAACCCAAGGTGCTTGAGCCAAGAGCACCCCAATCCTGTTATGCGTTTTATTATCCCTAGTCGTACTGTTGGAGGGCGGGATGGCTGGGTTGGACGGCGAGACGAGGCAGGGGGTCGGCCCGTTCGTGGTGCTGGTCGAGGACGATCCCTCGCAGGCGGACATGTACCGGCGCGGCCTGGAGGCCAGGGGTTTTCGGGTTGAGGTGTTCCCGGACGCCAGCGCGATGTTCGAGCGCCTCGAGACCAATGTGCCTGACGTCGCGGTGCTGGACTGGCGTTTTGCCGGCACCCTGACGGGAGTGGAGATCATCGAGAACATGCGGCTCGACGAGCGGCTCGTGAACGTACCCGTGATCATGCTCAGCAACTACGCAGGCGAAGCCGATGGAGCGGTCGGCCGCGCGCTGGAGGCCGGCGCCAGGGAGTGGCTCGTCAAATCGAGAACCACCCCGGAGACGCTCGCGCACCGCATCCAGGATGCGCTCGGCCTCGACGGTGCCGCCACGGCTATGGCGATGGGTCTGAAGGAGACCTCCCCCAGTCTGGAGGGCCAGCATCCTCGCCTGGCAGACGCGCCAGGGACCTGAGCGCTTCATCGGCGAGTGCCTCCGGCGTCGCCGAAACGTCGAGCCTGATTCCGGGCTCACCGGCTGTGAGCGGCTCCAGATCGTCGAACTGAGAGTCGACCAGCGAGGCCGGCATGAAGTGTCCGCTCCGCTGGCCCATCCGCCTCCGGATGAGCTCGGGATCACCGGATAGGTGGACGAAGAAGAGCTGCGCGCCGGATTCGCGCAGCACGTCGCGGTAGGTCTGCTTGAGCGCCGAGCAGGCGAGGACCGCGCTGCCGCCCGTCGCGTCGACCGCGCGGATCCACTCCACGATCGAGTGCAGCCACGGGAGGCGGTCCCCGTCGTCCAGGCGATGGCCGGCCGCCATTTTGGCCCGGTTTTGGGGGTTGTGCAGCTCGTCGGCGTCCACGTAAGGAACGGCCAGGCGGGTCGCGAGCAGCCGGCCCACCGTCGTTTTGCCGGCGCCGGTGACGCCCATCACGACGACGATCAAGCCGCGCTCAGGCGCGCGAGCGCACGAGCTCGAGCAAGTGTCCGAGCACCTTTTCGCCATCGGCCCGCAGACCGTTGTGCTCGTATTCGCTAGTGACCCAGGTCCGCGCGCCGCGGATCAGCCGCGCGGTCTCCTCCGAGAACACCCGCTCGACGTACATGTCGCCGGCGTAGACCGCGGCCGCGACCGGTGTCTCGTTCGCCTCGAGGACCGCCGGGTCATAAAGCCGCGGCCATACGTGGTCGGCGAGGATTGCCGCGGCCTCCTTCAGAGGCGAGAGGGCGGAGAGGTCGTCGAACATCCAGGGGTATACGTGCTCGCCGGTGAACAGCTCAGGCGCCTCGAACTCGGCCGGGAGCAAGCGCTGGGCGGACCAGCGCGTGGCGCAACCGTCGGCATAGGACGACTCGTGGATCGCCGCGTAAAGCGGATTGCGAGAGAAGGGCGAGGCTGACTCCACGTCGTGGCGGAAGGCGGGGGATTCGGGCGAGAGCTCCAGGATGTAATGAAGTTGCTCGGCTCCATCGCTCATGCCGAGCATCTGGCCGAGCTGACGCAGGCGGCGCGACGTGAGGCGGTCGCCGGAGGGGAGGCGGTAGTCCTCGGCCTCGATCGTCTCCTGCAGCCGGATCACGCGTGCTCGGTCCTCGGGGTAGCGCGCGTAGTACTCGCGGTTGCGATCGAGGACGCGACGGTAGGTCGCGGCATAGACGTCGTCGGTATGGCGGCCGACCGGCGCCAGGCCACCTGTGATCAGTGCTTCCCTCAGCCCCTCCGGGGCAATCGAGAGGTAGGTCATCGCGGAGAAGCCACCGAAGCTCTGGCCGAGGATGCTCCAGCGTTCGATGCCCAGCTCCTGCCGGATCCACTCGGCATCGCGCACGATCGAGTCCGCGCGGAAGTGGACCAGATAGTCGGCCTGCTGCTGGGGAGTGAGGCCCGGAAGCGTCCCGACCGGTGCGGATCGGCCGGTCCCCCGCTGGTCCAGGAGCAGGACGCGGAAATCCCGGAGCGCGCGGTCGAGCCAGCTCGGCGAGGTGGGTCGTCGGGTCGGCCGCGACGCCTCCATGCCCGGGCCGCCCTGGAAAAAGACGAGGAAAGGCCTGTCGGTGCCGTCCGGGTCGCCCACCTCGCGCGCGAAGACTGCGATGCGCGGGCCGTCCGTCCGGCTGTGGTCCAGCGGCACGGAAAACTCGTGTTCCGTGATGAGAAGACCGTTCGCCTGCACGGTGGTGGCCGTATGAGCTGGGCGACCCACAACGGTATGGTCGCTCATGTCCGAGCGGTCGCAGGAACGGAACGGGACACCTCGCGCAAGCCCATCAGGGCCACTCAGCCAGCCGACCTGATGCCGAGCTCGTCGAGGTGCGCCATCAGGTCGCGCGGGTCCTCGTAAACGCGGTAGGCCCCCGCGCGCTCGAGCTCGTCCCGCCCGTAGCCGCCTGACAGCAGCCCGATCCCCAGCGCGCGGGCGCGCTGCGCGGCGAGGAGATCCCAGATGCTATCCCCCACCACAAAGCATTCCGTGATCGGGCGGCCGAGGGCCGCGGCCGCGGCCAGGAAGAGGTCTGGGTTTGGCTTCGCGTACGCGACCTGGTCCCGCGTGATCACCGGCACCCCGTCCGGAATCCCAAGACCGGCCAGCGACGGCGTCGCCGTCGCCTGCCCGCCGCTGGTCGCGATCGCCCACGGCACGCCGGCCCGGGACAGCAGGCCGAGGAGATCCCGAGCTCCGGGAAGCGGCCTCACCTGGTCGAGCCGGCGGCGGTACGCCTCCGAATGTAGAGCCCGCAGGCGATCCCCCTCGGCCTCGGTCAGCTCGCGCCCGGTCTCGCGGACGAGGGCACGCAAAAAGAGGCCGCCGCTCATGCCGATCCGCCTGTGGATGCGCCAGACCGAAAGCTCGATGCCCTCCGACTCCAAAGCCTCCCTCCAGGCGAGGACGTGCTGGTACACGCTGTCGATCAGCGTGCCGTCGAGGTCGAAGAGCATGGCGGGGCGGCCGGTTGGTCTTGGCTCGGCGCGTCGCGGCATCCTGGCCACCTACGTCCCCGCGGGCGGAGGACATGGGACGGGTGCGGCCCCCCGAAGGCTCACGTGGAGTGCGGGAGCTTCCTTATCGCGTCACCCTGACGCACTACGCCTGGCACGACAACCATGCAGTTTGCTCCACGCAGCCTGAGCTCACGGCCGAGCGGAGTGTTGACGAATTTCAGAGCGTCGACTCCGAAACGAGCCGAGAACTTCGCGCAGCCGGTATGGGGAGTCTCGCTGAACTCGATCACAGCCGAGCCGATCTGGATCCGGCTGCCGGTCGGGAGGTTGGAGCGGCTGATGTCGAAGTCGACGTACAGCTGGTCACCGGCGAGCGGCCAGCGGTCCAGCCCGCCGGCGACCGCCTCAGCCACCCTCGCGTTCATCACGGTGATCTGGGCTTGCGGGTTCGGCCCTCCGTCCGGCGTCCGGCTGCTGCCCCGCGACCGCCAAGAATCGCCGATCAGGCCTTCAGTGAGGTCGAGCGAAGCTTCAGTCAGGACCTGCCGCACATCAACCTCTGGGCGGCAGACGATGAGCTCGACAGTGCCCGCATCCCTCGGGGCGTTGCGGATGTGGTCGAGCGCCTGCTCGAGCGCCGTGAGCTCAGCGATCAGTGTCACGCGGATATTGTCGCGCGCCCGCGCGAGGTGTAGGGACCTATTGGAACCCGTAAGCTCAGATCAGATTCCAAACTGGGAGGCCACGATGGTCGAGAAAGAGATCCGCGTTCCCACGCCTGATGGGGAGATGACGACGTTTATCGCCCGGCCGGACGGTCCAGGACCGTTTCCCGTGGCGGTGCTCTACATGGATGGAGTCGGCTACCGCGACCAGGTGAAGAAGAATGCGGCGAGATTCGCCGCCGGAGGCTACTACTGCGTGGCGCCGGACCTGTACTACCGAGCAGGCGACCACCTGTCGTTCGACTTTTCCAAGATCGCGTCTGAGGGCATGGACGGGCCGGAGGGCCAGAGGCTGCGGGGCGCGGCCGCCAGCGCCACCCCCGACCGAGCGATGTCTGACACCCAGGCCATCTTCGATGTCATCGCCAACGACCCCGCGGCCGGCTCGGGAGCCAGGGTCTGCGTCGGTTACTGCATGGGAGCGCGGATCGCGCTGCATGCAGCCTCCGCACTCGCCGAGGACTTCGTGGCGGCCGCTGGAATCCATCCGGGTGCGCTGGTCACCGACCAGCCCGACTCACCACACAAGGAATTGGCCAGCGTGCGCGGCGAGGTCTATTTCGCCTTCGCCGAGATGGACCGGACGGCGACCCCCGAGTCGATCGACCGATTCCGCGACGAGCTCGATCGCCAAGGAGTCCGAGGAGTGGTGGAGCGGCTGCCAGGCACCGCGCACGGGTTCGCCATGGCGGACCTGAGCGTCTACAACCCCGAGGCCGCCGAGCGCCATTTCGAGCGAACGCTCGACCTGTGGAAGCGCAACCTGTCGGCGCAGCCCGTCAGCCGCTAGCTCGTGCGGGTTTAGGCCGCAGCTGTGAGGTCGGCGCGTCAGGTTTCGTGGTCGAGCGTCTCGCGGAGCCGGCGCGCGAAGGCTTCCGGCTGACCGGGGTATCCAGACTCACCGCCCGCGAAGCCGCCGTGATGACTTGGAAACACAGCGACGTGCTGACCCAGCAGCTCTGCGGTGGCCACAGCGGCCCGGCCGGTGAACGTGCCAATTGATTCCTCGCCCACAGCGATGACGATGCGCGTCGGCGCCGCGGCCAGCGCCTCGAAGCGCGGTCGATAGCTGATGACCGGCTCCGAACGCTCCGAGAGCAACGGGTCGTTGCGCGAGCCGTCATCGCCGGCCGGCATGCCGAACTGGGCGGGATCCGGGGCCGGCCGGGAGAAGTAGTCCTCCGTGAACTCTCCACGCCAGGACGTCATGGCGATGAAGGCCGCCATGCCGGCACCGAACCCCCTGGCGGCATACGCCTCCCGAAACGCGGCGCCCGCGCGCGCGGCGGCGGCCGAATCTGGGAGCACAGCGGTCAGCGGCGGCTCGTGCGCCACCAGGGTGACGACGTCCTTGGGGTGCGCCGCCACGAGCGCGAGCGCGGTCACGGCCCCGCCGCTGCTGGCGAACATCTCGACCGGCCCGGCGCGCAGTGCTCCGATAAGGGCGTGCAGGTCGCCGGCCTGGACCTCGGGCGAGCTGTCGACCCGGCCATCCGAGCGGGTGCTGCGGCCGATCCCGCGCGGGTCATAGGTGATCACGGTGCGGTCGGGGAAATACGAGGCCAGGGTCCTGAAGCCGCCTGCATCCATAGGCTGCCCGATCATCATCAGTGGCGGGCGGCCGGCCGCGGTCGGTAATGGCCCCACGACGTCATAAACAATGTCCGCCTGGTTGGTGTGAAGCGTGCGCGTTTCCATGTCAGCTCTGACTTCCGGCCGCCGAAAACTCATCGGAGTCTAGGCCAGGTCCACAGTGTGGGGTCGCCCACTCTCCACCCAGGGCTCAGAATCAGGAGCGAGCGCGGCACCTGCGCCGGGGTGCCCACAAGGAGGTCTGCTCTTGTCCTCAGAAACCGCCGTTCTGAACGCCCTCGAGGTCCGGGATCTCGAGGTCAGCTATGGCGCCAAGCGCGCGGTCAGGGGCGTATCCCTTCGAATCGGACATGGGGAGATATTCGGCCTGCTGGGACCCAACGGTGCGGGAAAGACGAGCACCCTCAGCGCGATCGAAGGGCTGGTCCGGCCGGATTCAGGCTCGATCCTGGTGGATGGGATCGACGCGCGCGCCAACCCGTCGTCGGCCAGGGCGCGGATCGGGGTCCAGCTTCAAACCACCAGCTTTCATGCGGCGCTCAACATCCGCGAGATCGTGAGGCTCTTTGCCGGCCTGTACGGAGTGTCGCTGTCCAACGCGCAGATCGCCGACTCGCTGGCCGAGCTGCACCTGGGTGACGAAGCGTCAAGGCACTTCAGCCAGCTCTCCGGCGGCCAGCAGAAACGTCTGTCCCTGCTGATCGCAACCCTGCACGATCCCGAGCTCGTATTGCTGGACGAGCCGACCGCCGGCCTGGATCCGCAAGCCCGGCGCCAGCTCTGGGACCGTATAGAGAAAAACCGCAAGAGCGGCCGCGGCATTCTTCTGACCACCCATTCGATGGAGGAGGCACAGTCCGTGTGTGACCGGGTGGCGATCATGGACAACGGACGGATCCTGACCGAGGACACGCCGGCCGGTTTGATCGACAAGCACAAGGACGACCCGAGCGTGCGCAGCGTGGCCCGAGGCGAGGTGACCCTTGAGGATGTCTTCATTGGCCTGACGGGGAGCGACATCCGTGAGTGACACGAAGCGAGGTGGGCGGACTCGCATGGAAGCGACCTCGTCGCTGTCGGGCATCTTCAAAGCCCTTTTGCAGGCCGATGCGACCGTTCAGGTGCGTAACGCGCGCGCGCTGATCGCAAGCTTCGTGCTTCCGATCGTCCTGCTCTACGCCCTCTTCAACAACAAGCGCGGGATTCAGCTCGGTCCTGCCGACACGCGCGTGGCGTCGGCCCTCACGCTCGGTATGGCCGCGGTCGGTGTCATCAGCTACTCGCTCACGGTGGCAAGAGATCGCGAGCGGGGGGTCTTCCAGCGTCTTCGCGCCACCCCGGCACCCGCGTGGACGATCCTGGCCAGCCGGCTTGCGATCCAGGTCGTTGCCATGCTGGCTCTTGCTCTCGTCGTGCTGGTGGCGGCTTATGTCCTCGAACGATTCTCGCTGAGCTCCGAGGCGTATCTGCTCACCTTCGTGGTCGTCTTGGTGAGCTCAGCGGTGTTCCTCGGTATTGGGCAAGCTCTCGTCGGACTGATCAAATCCGCGGACACCGTCACAGCCCTGACACCCTTGGCCTTCGCGCCACTGGTGGCACTGGGGCTGTTCGGTCACTCCACGATCTTCGGGACCGATTTCGAAATGATCTCGCGCTGGTCGCCTGGAGGGGTCGTCGTTTCATTGCTGTCGAGCGCGATGCAGCCCGGTTCATGGAATGGCGAAACGTGGTGGGCGCTGCTCGCAAGCCTGGCGTACTCCGTCCTGTTCGCGGGAATCGGCATCAGATGGTTTCGATGGAGCACTAACTGACCCGTCCAATCTGCTGGCGCGACCGCCCAGGATCGGTCAGGAATGAAGAAGCAAGAGCGACCCGCCACGCCTAACGTGGGTGATGACGTCACCCCAGTCGAATGTTGAAACACAAGGAGAGAATCATGAGGATCAAGATCACCAGCATCTACGTCGATGATCTGGACCGAGCACTGCGCTTCTACACGCAGGTGTTGGGCTTCGTCAAGAAGGCCGACGTCTCCCAGGGGCCCTACCGCTGGCTGACCGTGGCCTCGCCGGAGGAGCCGGACGGCGCGGAGCTTCACCTCGAGCTGAACAGCGACCCAGCGGCCAAGGCCTATCAGCAGGCCAAGTTCCAGCAGAGCCAGCCCGCGGCCATGTTCTACGTGGACGACGTGCAAGCTGAGCACGACCGGACGAAGGGCCTCGGTGCGAATTTCACGATGCCCCCAACCAAGGTGACCGGCTCAACCATCGCGATGCTGGACGACACCTGCGGCAACCTCATACAGATCGTCGCGCTGGATCGCGTCAGGGCGCAGAAATAGCGCGGCAGGCCTATCGCGAATCCGAGCGTCTAACTCACGATCCGGCGCATGGGGCCATGGCTTTGGGGCCATGGCCCTCGGATGTCGCCTGCCGCCGGCTGGCGGCTGAGTCTCCTTGTGCTCGCATGGCTCGCCGAGCTTGAGATTCAGTCTGGAGGGGTCAACAATCGGCTGACCTCTCGCAGCAGGGCTTTGAGGTCGACGGGCTTCAGAACAAAGCTGTCAATGCCGATCTCCTCGAGCGCCTCGCGCACCTCGGGCGATGGATCGCCGGTCAGCGCGATGATCTTGACCGGATGCAGGAGGTGTCTCTTGCGGAGAAACTGAAGCACCTCCAGTCCGTCGTACATCGGCATGTGGACATCCAGGATGATCAGCCGGTACTCCCCACTGCTGCCCATTTCGAAGGCGCGGTTTCCATCAGTCGCAGTCGCCACGTCGTAGCCGCGAGACTGAAGCAGATAGGTCACGAGCTCGAGGCTCGGCTGGTCGTCGTCCGCGACCAGAATCCGTGGGGCTTCCGCCTTCAAATCGCGTCCTCTCGCTCCGACGCCTGAGCTCCGCCCGAGATGAACTGCCGGATCTGCGGACCGAACAGCCTGGTGTCGATTGGCTTGGAGATGAATCCATGGCAGCCGGCGAGCAGAGCTTGCTCCCGATCACCTTCCATGGCGTGCGCCGTGAGGGCGACGATAGGCACGCGTGCCGTGAGCGGGTCGGCCTTGAGGCGCCGGGTCAGGGCCAGGCCGTCTTCGCCCGGCAGCTGTATGTCCATGAGGATCAGATCGGGCAAGCTCCTGCGCACCGAATCCATCGCCTCCGGTGATGAGCCGGCCATCTCGACGGTGTAGCCCTCGCGCTCAAGCACCGCGCGAACCAGCATCTGGTTCACGTCGTTGTCTTCGACCACCAGGACGCGGCGCGTTTCGATCACGCCGGGACCGGAGTGTGGTCGGCGATGACGCGACGGAGGAGCGAGGTGATTTCCGCCGCACCCACCGAGCCTCGGGACAGGATCTCTGAAACCCGCCCGTTGAGCTGGCGCTTGTCCGACTCGCTCAAGTTGGCGGAGGTCAGGATCATGATCGGAGTCTCTCGCGTGCCATCGTCCGCTCGAAGCGCCTCGACGACGTCAAACCCCGAAACCACCGGCATCATGAGGTCCAGGAGCACAAGATCGGGCTTGGTGGACTTGGCCAGCTCAACGCCCTCCTTGCCGCCCGCCGCAAGCTCAACCTTGAACCCGGCCGGCTCGAGCACATGGCTCAGCCATTCACGATTGGCCGGCTCGTCGTCCACCACGAGAATTCGGATTTCGCCCTTGCCGACTGCGTGCTTCAGATAGAACCCGTTCAGGCGGCTGATGAGGTCCTTGGCGTCGACCGGTTTGACGAAGTAGTCGATCGCCCCAAGCGACAGGCCGAGCTCAGGGTTGTCGACGATGCTGACGACAAAGATTGGTATCTCGCTGGTGGCGGGGTCGATCTTCAGCCTGGTGAGCACGTCCCACCCGTCCAGCTCCGGAAGCATGATGTCGAGGGTGATCGCCGCCGGCTTCAGCTCTTTGGCCTTAGCGATGACATCGGGTCCGGTACGGACGACCAGCGATTGAAAGCCGGCCCCGGTGAGGTGCCTGGTGAGGAGCTCGGCCGACGCGGGGTCATCCTCGGCCACGAGCACGAGCGGTCCGGCGTGGTGTCCGTTTCTCTTGGCCACGACATCGGGTGAATCGACTGGCCTCTCTTTTGCGACCTGCAGCGGAAGGCTGAGCGTGAAGGTGCTTCCCTTTCCGACTTCGCTGCTGACCCTGATGTCGCCATGGTGCAGGAGGGCAAAACGCCTCGTCAGTGCAAGCCCGAGGCCGGTGCCCTCGTGGTGCCTTCCGGGTCCGTGGTCGACCTGGTGAAACTCGGTGAAGATCGAGGCCTGGTCGGTTGGCGCGATGCCAATCCCGTTGTCCTCGATGGACAGCTCGAGGGTCGTCTCGAGCCTCCGAGCAGCGATCGTGACCGTCCCCCCGTCAGGAGTGAATTTGATTGCATTCGAGACGAGGTTCAGCAGCATCTGCTTCAACTTGCCCGGGTCGGCAACGACGGTTCCCGCCGCCTGGACCGCAACTTGGAGCCGGATGCTCTTTTTGGCCAGAAGCGGCTCCACGGTCCTGGCCACCTGGTCGACGAGCTCAGGCACCCCAACGGCCTGCGGCCGGAGCTCCATCTGGCCGGCCTCGACCTTGGAGAGATCGAGAATGTCGTTGATCAGGCTCAGGAGGTGCCGGCCACTGGCCAGGATTTGAACCAGAAAGCGCTGGCGTGTGGCCTCGTCAAACTTGCTCTGATCGCCGTCTGTGAGGAGCTCCGAAAAGCCGATGATCGCATTGAGAGGCGTCCGCAGCTCATGGCTCATGTTGGCGAGGAAGGCGCTCTTGTGGCGGTTTGCCTCCTCCAGTCGGGCGTTGGCCTCAGCCAGCTGGACCATGAGGTGCCTGCGATCCAACGCCGTGATGAACGCGCTCATCACCTGCTGGACACGACTCATCTCCTCGGAACCAAAGCCGGGGCTGAACGGGCCGGCGAGGATGACCAGGTCTGTCGTCCCGATCAGACCTTTGACGGGCAGCTCGAGGAGGGTGACCGCAACGCCCCCGAGGCTGATCCGGTTGACTCCCCGAACGAGGGTCGGGAGCTGGGCGCCGAGCTCGGCGACCTGGTCGGCGTCGACCCCGATCCATCCAGAAGGCCGACCGGCGCCGTCAAAAAATACGGCTGCCGCACCGCCGACGAGGCGAATCGCCCACTCGAGGGCGCGGTTGGCGAGTCTCTCGCGGTCGTCGTCGACCAGAAGCTGCTCCATGAATGCGCGGAGGCCCTCCTCTTCGGGGGCTCGCCACTGCCGGCGCAACCACGCCGGTGGGGAGAAGCTCACGTAGAGCAGCGGGACGATGGCGAGGACCACCAGGCCGGCAATCACGTTGACCGCGGGATTCCTGGCGACTGCGCTCGCGGCGATTGCAAGCGCCAGCACGGCGACCAACCCACCGAAACCGAGGGTCAGCGAGCGCAGGCGCCAGGCCTGCACCGCGGGAAGCCTGCGCGAGACAAGCCAGAAACGGGTGATTGGCTCGAGCACCACGGCCAACCAGATGACGATGAGGGCGAGACCGGTGAGCCCTCGCACCAGGGTGCTCAGGTTCAAGGCCTCGGCCAGCAGGAAACCGGTGCACGCGGCCACCATGGCGATGACCACAGCGCGGTGCCAGCCAGGTCGAAGGGCGATGAGGGAACCTCGATAGCGGAGCAGCGCATATCCCGAAGCCATGAAACCGATCAGGCTCACCTGGCTCACCGCGGCCGGGTTGAAGCCCAGAAGGCTCGGAACGCGTCCAAGCACGACGACTGCTGAGAGCAGGACTATCGCCAGCGCGAGGTAGCCCAGGCTGCGCTCGCGGCCCCGCAGCCAGCCAATCACGGTGGCGAGGCCCAGGATCACGAACGCGGCGGCGTCGGCGTTCTGCACGAAGGCCGTGGCGTCGTTCATCTCTGCAGGTGCGGCATGCTCACGCCACCCCCTCGTGGCGGCCCGACCTGATGATGCCCAGAATCGTCGCGATCACGTCCGGATCCCACTGCCGCCCAGACCCTCGGGTGAGTCTGTCCACGGCCTCGGCGCTCGGCAATCCCCGCCGATATGGCCGGTCGTTGACCATCGCGTCGTAGGCGTCGCAGGCGGCGACGATTCGAGCGGCCAGCGGGATGGCATTGCCGCTCAAGCCGTCGGGATATCCGGTCCCGTCGAAATGCTCATGGTGGTGGCGGATGATTGGAATCAGCTCAGCGCCGGTGCGCAGCGGCGAAACGATCTCAGCGCCGATCTCGGTGTGTGATCGCATGACTGCGGCCTCGTCTTCATCAAGCGGCCCCGGCTTGAGCAGGATCGAGTCCGGGACGCCGATCTTGCCGATGTCGTGGATCAGACCGCCCCGGTAGAGGGTGTCCAGTACGCGGTCTGGCAAGCCGAGCAGATGTCCAAGCCGCCGCGCCGAGCTTGCCACGCGTTGTGTGTGAGCTTCGGTGTGGGGGTCCCTTGCCTCAACCGCATTGGCCAGCGTGAAAATCACGTGCTCGGCGCTGTCTAAAGAGTCGTACACCGCCCTCAGGCGGAGGGCCGAACGCACGCGAGCGACGAGCTCAACTCGTTCGACGGGCTTCGACATGTAGTCGTCGGCGCCGGCCTCGAGGGCTTCCACGCGGTCGGCGGTCCGGTCCAGAGCGGTGATCATGACGACCGGGACCAGCTGCCACCTGGGGTCTCGCTTGATCCGACGGCACACTTCATAGCCGTCCATCCCAGGCATCTGGACGTCCAAGAGGACCAGATCCGGGGCCTTCACCTCCATCGCGGCGAGCGCGGATGGCCCGTCCGCGGCAGTGCGGACCTGGCATTCGACGCCCGAGAGGCACGCCTCGATCAACTCGCGGTTGGCCCGTGCATCGTCGACGACGAGGACGTCGGACACCGTCTTGCTCGTGGCGGCGGCCAGCCGGAACGCGGGCGTGGGCCGCTCCACGTCCTCGCCGATCGTGCTCGGCCATGCGGCAGGAGTAAGAGCCGCAACAAAATCGGCCGAGCTCCCGAAGCGATCCTCCGGCCTCTTGGCAAGGCCGCGCTGCAGTGCTGCGTCGACGTGTGCCGACAATTCCCCACGCAGCTCGAATGCCGGGGGAAGCACGGCGCCAATGTGAGCCAGGAGTATCGCCGCGGGCGTATCCGCCTGAAATGGGACCCTTCCCGTAAGCATTTCGTAGGCGACCACGGCGAGCGAATATCGGTCCGAGGCAGGACCGATGTGCCCACCCGAGCTCTGTTCGGGCGACATGTACTCAGGCGTCCCCAGCACGACGCGCGAGCTGGTCAGCTTGCGGGCCGAGTCCGCGAGCTTCGCCAGCCCGAAATCCGCCAGCATTGGGGTTCCGTCCTTGTGGATGAGGATGTTCGATGGCTTGATGTCGCGGTGCACGATGCCGTGCGCATGGGCGTAATCCAGAGCACTGGCGACGGGGCCGAGGAGGCCCACCGTCTCGCGCAGGTCGATTGGACTGCCGAGACGCTGCGAGAGCGTTCCTCCGTCCACCAGCTCCATGACGAGATACGGCGTGTCCTCAACCTGGTCGAAGTCGAAGATCTGGAGGATGTTGGGGTGCTTGAGCCGCGCTACCGACCTGGCTTCGAGCAGGAAGCGTTCCCGGAACTCGGCGTCATCCGCGAAGAGCTCAGAGAGGACTTTGATCGCGACTTGGCGGTCGAGCCCACGGTGGTAGGCCCGATACACCGTCGCCATGCCTCCGCGCCCGATGCGGTCGACGATTTCGTATGGTCCGAGCTTGACCCCGGCGGCGAGGCTCACCCCGTAAGCCCGGCCGTGCGGAAGGGCCCGCGAGGCCTCGTTGGGGTCGTTAAGTATGTGGAGGTCATCAGCGTCGGAATTATGCGCCGGCAGCAAGTCAACCGACGGTTCTAAACATACCTTTACCGCGCTGAACCACTCTGCGCTCGGTTTGCCCGCCCCCGCGACGAGCGGACGCCTGGGCTCCTGTTAAGTCATGCTGAAGAAAACGATCGCAACTGAGATCGTCCGCGGTCAGCGCCGTCGGGGCGCCGAGGTCAACCAGGGCGAGATGCTGAATGGACCTGAGTTGGAGTCTCGCCTCGACAAACAGGGTGTCGGCCGGCGCCGCTCGCCTGGGGCCCGACAGGGCTGTGGAAACGCTCAGCGCGGGCCGCTGGCGCCTTGATCTCCGGCAGGATCTGTCGCGCGTAGAATCGCATGGACCCGGCCTGGTCAGGGCCGACCTGTCTTCTCGGATCGCGATCGAGCGGCGTCATCGGATTTGGATTCAAGTGGCATATACGAAGAAGTGGCTGGTTGACCTCCTGCGTCGCCTGGGTAAGAGGCAGGCGGTTGAGGATGCGTTGAGGGAAATGCCCGATGAGTTTGACCTCAAGCAGCTTCAGGAATTCGGCGAACGGCACGGCATTTCACGCGACGATGTGACGGACCATATGGGCGGCAGCCCGTAGGCGTCAAAACTCGGCCATAGGGCCGAGTCGACGTCGCTTGAACGGCGCACCGCTCAAGGTCGGGCCGCGTGGTCATTCCTCGATGGCGCCGCCAATTTGCCGCAGGTGTTGTCGGAACGTGTACGACGAATCATCCGCACGGCGGGACAGGTACTCATCGAACGATGTCTGCGTACGCAGCGTCTCGCCGGCAACAATCCTCGACGCCTGTTCGCGTTCGACCTGCCAGATTGCCCGGGCGGCGTCGACCACCTCATCGACGCGGTCGGCAGGAACGAAGACGACACCGTCATCGTCGGCGAACACGACATCGTCAGTCGTGATCACGTGTGCCCCGAAGCGTGCGCTCGAGAGCGCGCCGGGCTCCCGGGGATCGAGTCGCAGCGGTCCGGCAGGGTAGGTTCCATAGCTGAAGATCGGGAGCCCGATCCCGCGCAGCTCGGGCGTGTCCCGGTGCACTCCCCAGACGACGAGCGCTGCGATGCCGGCCGCCTGCGCCTCGAGCACGGTCAAGTCGCCGACGCACGCCTCGTCCGCTCGGCCCGCGTTGTCCACGACGAGCACATCGCCCGGCCGCGCCGCACCGAGGGCCTCGAGAAAGATGTCGACACTGCCGTAATGGCGGGCGGGGAGCGCACGTCCGGCGATCCTTGCACCGGCAGCGACGGCTGCAATCCCGGGCGGCGCCAGGCGCGGCGATACGCCTCGCCGCAGACATGCGTCGGCGATGAGGGGTGTCGAGAGCTCGTTAAACATCCTCACGCCACGAGTGGCATGCGCGACTTGTTTTCCTCCAGGTTTGAGTCCATGAAATGGCTGATGGGCTCCATGAGCCGTTCCATGGGCAGCTCGCGGACGCGACATCGGCTACGACACCTCCACGATCATCTCGATCTCGACCGTCATGTCGAACGGGAGCGAGCCCATGCCCACAGCGGAGCGTGCATGCCTTCCGGCTTCGCCGAATGCTGCCACCAGCAGGTCTGATGCTCCGTTGATCACCTTTGGGTGATCGGTGAACTCGGGCACAGCGTTGACCATGCCAAGCAGCTTGACCACGCGCTTGACGCGGTCGAGGTCGCCTATCTCCTGCTTGAGGCTGCCGAGGCAGTTCAGCATCACGAGCTGAGCCGCCTTCCGACCAGTCTCGACGTCGACGTCCTTGCCCACCTTGCCCCGATACACGTACTCGCCGTCGCGGCGCGGTCCGTGGCCCGAGATGAAGACAAGGTTGCCGGTGCGGACCGCATTCACGAAGTTGGCAACGGCCGGGCCGGGATCGGGCAACGTGTGACCCAGGGCGGCGAGACGTTCTTCAACTTTTGACACTTCGTTCCTCCCCTGCAATCTCCTTGGCGTGCAGTATACCGATCGGTATGTATACTGGCAACATGACTGATCGACCAACGGCCCACGACGCGCTCCTTGGGGCGACCAACGAGCTGACCTACGAGCACGGCATCACCAGCACGGGAGTGGACGCGATCGCCGCGCGAGCGGGAGTGACGAAGCGGACCCTGTACCAGCATTTCGGCTCCAAGGATCGGCTCGTCGCCGAAGCGCTCAACGACCGAGATCGACGCGCGCTGCTTGGCCTCGAGACGAACGCGAGGCGCCGCTCCGAGGAGACCGGCGAGCCAGTGATCCTGGCGCTCTTTGACGTGATCGAGGACGCCCTCCGCACGAGAACAAAAGCTGGATGCGCATTCATCAACGCATCGCTCGAGATCAACCGCCCCGGCCATCCTGTTCGCGAGGCCGCGCTGGCGCATCTGCGCGCTCGGGAGCGACTCGTTCGCCAACTGCTCACCGAGGTGGGCCTGGAAGGCGCCGACCTGGGCGCGCAAGTGGCCCTGCTCGTCGACGGCGCGTACGCCGTCGGTGGGTCTCGGCGGGACCCGGGCGCGGCGCGCAATGCGAAAGCTGCGGCGGCTGCCCTGCTCGCGATGCGAGGCGTCGCACCTGACAGCAGCAGAGCTGCTCACGAGGGTGGAGCGCGACGGTCAGATCGTGACGGCTTGAGGGACGGTAAGCGCTCCCGCAAGAAAAACCGATGAGCGTCTCGACAAGTCCCCGTGAATGTTTCTCGCGGCGGCGCGGCCTTTAGGCGGATGAGCCGCCCCTTTTCACACCTCATCGCGGGTTGGCGCACCGGGCTCTCTCGCCCCGTGCTCATCCTTCAAGGGGGAAACGCCCTCAACTACTTCGGTTACGGGCTCATCCTTCCATTCGAGATCATCTATCTGCACCAGATCCGCGGCTTTTCAACGTCGACAGCCGGGCTGGTCCTCGCGGCGATCATGGGGACGGCCGCAATCACCACCCCGCCGACGGGAGCGCTGCTCGACCGGTATTCCGCCAAAGCGATCGTGGTCGCAGGAAGCTTGGCGCAAGCCCTTGGCTACGCCGGCTTCGCCTTCGTCGACCGTCCCTGGCTGGCCTTCGCTTTCGCACTCGTCGCCGGTGCGGGGAACGGCGCGGCAGGCACAGCCACCCGGACGTTGCTCGTCAGGTTGGTTACACCCGAGCAGCGGGCGGCCGCCTTTGCCCTTAACCGCGTCGCTGGCAACGTCGGCATCGGCGCCGGCGCGACCGTAGCCGGCCTCCTCGTCGCAGCCGCACAGCGGCTCAGCTCGTTTCAAATTCTGTATTTCTTCGACGCTGTCACCTTCGCCGGATTCGCGCTCATCCTGCTCGCTGCCGTTCCGAGCCCGCGAGCCGTGACCGCCACAGCGACAGACGCCCGCGGAACCGGCTTTCGCGGCGTCGCTCGAGATCGGCTGTTCCTCACTGTGATCGCAGCCAACATCGTGCTCGTCGTCGTCGGCCACACGTTCTTCTCCAACCTCTTGCCTCCATTTGCAAAGGCCCACACACCGCTCGGCCCGGCCGCGATCGGGATCCTCATACTCGCCAACACGTCCTTCGTCGTCATCGCGCAGATCCCGGCCGTGCGCCTGGTGGCACGGATGCGACGTGCGCATGGTTTCGCGGTGGCAAGCGCGCTTTTTGCGGTCAGCCTGCTCGCGGTGCTGCCAGCGACGCTCATCTACTCGGAGCTCGCTGCGGCCAGTCTCCTCGCCGGCGTCGCGATCGTCTTCGCGATCGGCGAATGCGTACACATTGTCGTTCTCGGACCGCTGGTCGCGGACATGGCCCCAGCCCATCTGCTCGGCCGCTACCTGTCTCTCTATAGCCTGACCTTCACCCTTTCCCTGGCCCTCGGCCCGGCGATCGGTGGCTTTCTCCTACAGACTTCGCCAGACGCCATCTGGTGGGGCGGCGCGCTTGCCGCGGCGCTGGCCGGAGCCGTCCTGCTTGGACTCGGCGCCCGCATCCCCGACCGACCACGAAGCGTCGCCGCTCTCGCATCGGCACCCGAGGCCTCGTGAGTCCCCTAGTCAGCCGCCTCCTCTGACCGAGCGCAACAGCCTCGCCTTCATATACGTCATGAGCTACTTCTCGGTGCCGGTCGCCGCACGAGCAGCCGCTTCTCGAACCAGAAGTGAGCGTACGGCTCGTCGTTGAAGGCTGCGACCTCGCGGTAGCCGCTGCTCCTGTAGAGCGCGATCGCCTCCTTCAGCGAGCGGTTCGTCTCCAGGCGGACAACGCGGACGCCGGCCATGCGTGCGATCCGCTCGAGCTCATGCAGCAGCCTGCGCCCGAGGCCGAGCCCGCGCGCCTCTGGCGCCAACCACATCCTCTTCAGCTCGGCCGGTGCGCGGCCGTGATACTTCAGGGCTCCACAGCCGATCGGCCGTCCGCTCAGCCGCGCGATCACGAAGGCGCCTCGCGGCGCCAAGAGCTCATGCGGATCGGCCGATATGCCCTGTGTCGGGTCGAAGCCGGCGTCGAAACGCCGGTTCAGCTCGGAGAAGTACTGGTGGAGGCACCACTGGGCATCCTTAGAGCCTGGGTCTTCGACGGCGAACTCCACCAATGATGCCTGCAGCAGCCGCTCGACCTCTCCCATCGCCTTGAGGAGCGATGCTCGGCCGTTGGCCGACAGGGGTTCGAGCAGGGAGGCGGCGACTGCGTCTGAGCGCCGGTCGAGCTCTGCGCGCTCACGCCGCCCCGCGGCGGTGAGGCGCACGCGGCGCACGCGCCCGTCGTCGCCGCTGACTTCGACCCTGATCAGTCGCGCGTTCTCGAGCGCCCGGAGCACCCGGCTGATGTAGCCCGAATCAAGTCCGAGCCGCGCACGCAGGACCCGGACCTCGGCGCCATCCGGTCCGATCTCCCACAGCATCCGCGATTCGCCGTAGGGCCGGCCGCGACCGAGGAAGTGGTCGTTCAGCGTGCCGATCCGCTCCGCCACGGTGCGGTTGAAGGACCTGACCCGCTGGATCGCCGTCGCGTCGGACATCTCTGACCTAAGTCAGAGATTCTACCGGAAGGCTATGTCCTTGGAGGGCCGGGTCGCGGCGCCGATTGCCCTCTTTAGCCCCAGGTCGAATGCCCGCCAGATCGTTCACGGCCGCCTGGCTCCGATCTCCTCCCAATGGATCTCGGCCGCCTCGACCGGCTCCTTGATTCCCTTGAGCACCAGCTTGCGCATGCCACCTGGCTTTCTACCACTCGCCTGCACAGCCTCGCGCGATGCAAGGATCGTGTCCGGATGAGCCGCCGCGCACAGGCGGGACGCGCGATGCACGGCGACACCGCGCAGCGCTGACTCCGCCTCGCTCACCTCGCCGGTGTGGATTCCGATCCTCATCTGCGGTGCGTACCCGTGCTGCCGGCGATGCGAGTCAAGCCGGCGCTGGACTGCGATGGCGCAGCCGATCGCGTCCGCGGCCACGTCGAACACGACAAAGAACCCATCTCCAGCGTGGTCGATTTCCCGGCCCCTGTGGTCTTCGAACGTCCGCCGCATCTCCTTGTCCAACCACGTGCTCAGGTTCTGCCACGCCGCGTCGCCGATCGCCTCGACCAGGTTGGTGGATCCCGCGAGGTCGGTGAACATCAGCGTCTTGACAGCAGTCCGAGCCCGGGCCTGTCCGACCAACGCATTGCGAAGGTCCTCCCTCGTGCGCACCTCTAGCTTGTCGTAGACGTGGCGCAGGTGATACTCGACGGTCTTCGGGCTCAAGAACAGCCGCGCGGCGGCCTCCCGCGTCGTGGCTCCTTCCGCGAGCATCAACCCCACCTGCAGCTCCTGTGGAGTCAGCTGCTGGCGATAGCGGTCCCCGCGTGCAGTCGCCGTCTCGCCGCTCGCCTGCAGCTCGGCCAGCGCGCGCTCCGACCACGGGGCGGCGCCGAGCTGGTCGAACGCCTTCAACGCCTCGCGCAGGTGCCGGCGCGCGTCGATGCGTCTGCGGCCTCGGCGCAGCCGCTCACCGAAGTACAGCTCGGTCCGCGCTTTCTCGAACGCGTCCGACGTGGCCTCGTGGTGGCGCAGCGCATCCTCGTACTCGGCGCTGTAACTGCTTTCGCCCGCGAGCAGCGCGCGCGCCCGAGCCGCCCGTGCGAGCGCAAACGGCTGTCCCTTGGCCAGCGCGCTCTGCTGATACGCCGCGTTGATCTCTCGCGCCTCGGCCGCACGGCCGAGATGGACCAGCACGTCGACGATGTCCGGCGCGGGCGACAGGTCCGGATCGTCTATCGACACCTCCTGCAGGAATCGCAGGCATTCCTGAAAGTGCTCGAGGGCGCGATCCGGCCGCCCGAGGCCCTGCTCCAGCAGGCCCAGGGCCACCATGCACCACGATTTGTAGAAGGTCATCTCGTACCGCTCGGAAAGCTCCCGTCCCTCGGCGGCGTGCGAACGGCACTCGTCCTCTGCGCCTTCGAGCGCGTCGAGCCAGGCCAGCCCTGCGGTGGTGCCCGCGAGCCACGTGAACTGAGTCGTCTCGCGCGCAATGCGCGCAGCCTCCTCGTATTGCGCCCGGGCGAGCGGCCAACGGTCGGTCGCGGCCGCGTCTCGTCCCAGATAGAAGAGAAGGTTCGGCAGGGCCGCCGTCGGCGCGTGCTCGCGCGCCTGAATCAGCGCGCGATCGAGCAGCTCGCGCCCGGCCTCTGCTTCGCGCAAGTACAGGCCCACTGTGCCGGCGCACATCAGGATCAGCGGGTCGACTGTGCCCGGGGCGAGCCGGTCGAACAGCTCGATGCTCTCGTGCAGCCGCCTCGGCCCGTCTGCGCCCTTGCCCGCCAGGATCGCCAGCGAGCCGTACGCCACGAGGGCTGGAATCGCCGCCTCAGGCGGGTCTTCCGGGGTGAGCAGCTCGAGCGCCCGCGAGGCGGCGACCAGCATCTCGGCCGGATGGCCCGCGCCGAACGAAGACAGTGCGGCGTCCGCGAGGATTCGAATCGCCTTCAGGCGATCAAGCGGCTGGATCGCGTCCGCTGCGGCGGTCAGCGTCTGGTAACCGTCGGCCAAAGCACCCCGCCGCATCGCGATGTGTCCCCGGAGCTGGTCGATGTCGACGCGGAGCTCGGTTCCGCGGGCCAGCTTCCGCGCTCCCGACAGCAGCTCGAGCGCTTGCTCGGCGCGACCTGCGAGCCAAGCATTCTCCGCGGCGCGAAACAGGCGTTCCGCCCGCAGCTCCGCCGGCTCCGTCAGCCGGGCCGACTCTGCCAGAGCGCTTGCCGCAGCGTCGTAACCGGTGCTCTCCCGCGCTCGTTGTGCGGCCGCGTCCAGTGCCTCCGCCGCCTCTGCGTCCCAGCCGTCCGCGCCCGCGGCCAGGTGCCACGCACGCCGGTCGGCCTCGTCCGGGTCGGTCATGACCGCGGCCAGGGCCCTATGGGCGGCGCGGCGCTGCGAGGGCGAGGCAGCGTGATAGATGGCCGCGCGAGCCAACGGATGGACGAACGCGAGACGATCCGCGTGAACCTCGATCAAGCTGCTCGCCGATTCGGCCGCCTCCAGGTCGTCCCTACCAATCCCCAGCAGCGAGGCCGCTCGCCGGATCTGCGCTGTGCCCGCGACGCCCGACGCGGCGATCAAGCTCAGCGCTGCGCGGGCTCCCTCGGACAGCCCGACCGCCCGCCGAAGGTAGGCCCGCTCGACCGTCGTGGTCACCGGAAGGTCGCCCAGCGGCGAATCAGGCATGTCGGGCGAGCCGCGGGCGAGCTCGATCAGGGCGAGTGGATTGCCGCCGGTGGCCCGCAGCAGGCGGTCGACCCGCCTGTCCGATCGATCGGCCACCCCCGAGCTTCGCAGCAGATCGGCTGCCGCGACCGCGTCCAGGCCGCCAAGCCGGAGGCTCGGCAGCCCGGCGCTCAAGAACGGCGATTCCTCGCCCTCCCGGACCGCGATGAGGACCGCGACCGGGTCAGCCACCAGGCGTCGCGCCGCGAACAAGATCGCCTCGGCCGACGCGCGGTCGAGCCAGTGGGCGTCATCAAGGACGACGAGCAGGGGAGCCTCCTCGGCGTAGGCCGAAACGAGGTCGAGCACCGCGGCGCCAACGATCAGGCGGTCGGCCTCGATCCGCTCCCCGAGCCCGAGTGACGACCTGATGGCGGAAGCATGGATCGGATGAAGGCGGTCCACGAGCGCCAGGGTTGGGCGCAGCAGCTCGTACAGGCCCGCAAACGGCACGTCGGCCTCGAACTCGACACCGGCCGCCGACAGGACGCGCATGGAGCCCGCCTCGGAGACTGCGTGCTCGAGCAAGGCGGTCTTGCCGATGCCGGGCTCGCCGTGGATGACGAGCCGGGCGCTCTTGCCCAGCCTGGCGGCCGCCAGCGCCTGGTCGATCGTTCGCAGCTCGTCCTGCCGGCCCAGAAGCACCGCACTAGCTTGTCACCGGCAAGAACTAGGTGGGGTCCCTGATGCGATCGGACGGGGCTCGGCCCGACGATCGGCGCATCCCAAATCCAGGAGGTGCCGCAATGGCAATTCAAACACCGGTCGTCGACAACGACAAGCTGATGGCGTTTCTAGGGCAGGTCATCGGTGAGCTCGGCGCCACAGTCAATGCCGGCCTGATCGTCGTGGGGGACCGGCTCGGCCTCTACCGCGCGATGGCCGAGAACGGGCCGATCACGCCGGCCGAGCTGGCGGAGAAGACCTCGACGTCGGAGCGCTACGTCCGCGAATGGCTCAACGCGCAGGCCGCCGGCGGGTTCGTGCAGTACGACCCGGCTACGCAGCGCTACACGTTGCCGGCCGAGCAGGCGATGGCGCTGGCCGACGAGAACAGCCCCGCCTTCGTCTGCGGAGCGTTCGAGCTCGCGACCGCCACCTTGAAGGCCACGCCGCACATCGAAGAGATCTTCCGCAGCGGGGCGGGCTATGGCTGGCACGAGCACGACCCCGGCGTGCCGACCGGGTGCGAGCGGTTCTTCCGGCCCGGCTACAACGCCAACCTCGTTTCCTCGTGGCTCCCCGCGCTGGACGGCGTCGAGGAGAAGCTCCGGGTGGGGGCGAGCGTCGCGGACGTCGGCTGCGGCCTCGGCGCTTCGTCGCGGCTCATTGCGCAGGCGTACCCGCGCTCGAAGGTGACGGGCTACGACTACCACCAGGGGTCGATCGAGCTGGCCCGGCACAAGGCCAAGGAGGCCGGACTCACCGATCGCGTCCACTTCGAGGTCGCTCCCGCCGCCTCGTTCCCCGGAAACGGCTACGACCTCGTTACGATGTTCGACTGCCTGCACGACATGGGCGACCCGGTGGGCGCGGCCCGGCACGTGCGGCAAGCGCTCGCGCCGGACGGGACATGGCTGATCGTCGAACCGATCGCCGGCGACACCGTCGAATCGAACCTGAACCCCGTCGGCCGCGCGTACTACGCGTTCTCCACCTTCCTCTGCACTCCCAACTCGCTGTCGCAGGACGTCGGGCTGGCGCTCGGCGCTCAGGCCGGCGAGAAGCGGATCAAGGACGTCGTCACCGCGGCCGGCTTCACGCGGTTCCGCCGTGTGGGCGAGACGCCGTTCAACCTCGTCTACGAAGCGCGGCCATAACCATCAGGCGGGCGGTTGCAAACCGCCCGCCTCCTTCACACTTGGAGGTCTCCGATGACGGTCACGGAAACAGGGACGCGCGCGAGGCAGCCCGACGCCTCGGGCTTCGCCGTCGCCAAAGACGGGCTGCGCATTCACTACGAGGTCTTCGGCGCGGGGCAGAAGACGATCGTACTCATGCCCGCGAACCCGATCTCGCATTCGCGGCTCTGGAAGGCGCAGGTCCACTACCTCGCGCGTCACTTCCGCGTGATCACCTACGACGGCCGCGGCAACGGCCTGTCGGATCATCCCGAGGCGACCGGCTTGTGGCAAGAGGACTGGTATGTCGACGACTGCCGGGCCGTGATGGACGCGACGGGTACGCGAGCGGCGCTGCTGGTGGCGATCTGCAGCGACGGCGTGTTTCCGGCTCTGCTATTGGCGGCGTCCGACCCAGACCGCGTCCTCGGCATCTTCGCGATCGCTCCGGGAGTTCCATTTCTCGTGCCGCCCCTCCCGTTTCGGGCGGCCGCAGTGGAAGTGTTCGACCAGGTCCTCGACTCCAACGAAGGCTGGTTCAAGCACAACCGTCATTACATGAATCGCGACTTCCGAGGCTTCCTCGAGTTCTGGTTTGGCGAGATGTTCCCGGAGCCGCATTCGACCAAGCACATCGAAGACGCCGTCGCTTACGGGCTCGACGGCGACGTGGCGCTGAACCTGATGGACCTCGCGCGGGACATCTCGACGAAGGCTGAGGTCGAGGCGCTCTGCCGGCGGGTGCGGTGTCCAGTGCTCGTCGTGCATGGTGATCGCGACCACTGCCAGCCTTTCGACCGCGGCGTCGCCACCGCCGAGCTGACAGGCGGACGCTTCGTGACGCTCAGCGGCGCCGGCCACATCCCGAACGCGCGCGAGCCGGTGCGCGTCAACCGGCTGATCGCCGAGTTCGCGGGACTGCCCTCTCCGGCCACGCCGCGCCGGGGCCGCGGCACACCGCCTCGGGCGCTGCTCGTCAGCTCGCCGATCGGGCTCGGGCACGCCTGGCGTGACGTGGCGGTCGCCCGCGAGCTGCGACGCGCCGTGCCAGGGCTGCGCGTGGAATGGCTGGCGCAGCCGCCGCTCACCACCCTGCTCGAAAAGTGCGGCGAGATCGTCCATCCCGCGAGCGCGGAGCTGGCGGCGGAGGCGCTACACGTCGACGCGGAGTCAGGCGACCACGAGCTGCACGCCTTCAACATGCTCCGCCGGATGGACGAGATCCTCTGCGCCAACTTCATGGTGTTCCACGACGTCGTGACGCGCGAGCACTTCGACGTCTGGATCGGCGACGAGGCCTGGGAGGTCGACCACTTCCTGCACGAGAACCCCGAGCTCAAGACGACCCCCTACGTCTGGATGAGCGATTTCGTCGGTTACCTGCCCATGCCCTCCGGCGGTGAGCGCGAGGCGTACCTGACGGCCGACTACAACGCAGAGATGATCGAGCACGTCGAACGCAACCCGGGCCTGCGAGACCTCTCGATCTTCATCGGCAACCCCGATGACGTAGTCGCTGGAAATTTCGGACCCGGCCTCCCTTCGATCCGGACCTGGACCGAGGAGCGCTTCGCGTTCGCCGGCTACGTGATCCCGTTCGATCCTCGCGGCCTGGCGGATGCGGCGTCGCTTCGGCGCGAGCTCGGATACGACCCGGCGCGCCCGCTGATTGTCGCCTCGGCGGGAGGGTCGGCGGTGGGCGTTCACCTGCTCCACCGCATCGTGGAGGCGTTTCGTCTGCTCCGCGCGGACGAGCCTGAGGCCGAGCTGCTGCTGGTCTGCGGGCCGCGCATTGACCCCCGCGAGTTTCCGGCGCTCGACGGCCTGAAGGTCACGGGCTACGTCCATGACCTCTCCCGGACGCTGGCATGCTGCGACCTCGCGGTCGTGCAGGGCGGCCTCTCGACCACGATGGAGCTGGTCGCGACCCGTCGTCCTTTCATATATGTGCCGCTGCGGCAGCACTTCGAGCAGAACTTCCACGTCGCGCACCGGCTGCGAAACTATGGCGCTCCTCCGCCCACCCCGTACGAGGACGCGACACCCGAACGGCTGGCGGCGGAGATGCGGCACAGGCTCGGCGCAAAGGTCGACTACAGGCCTGTTGAGACGGACGGCGCCCGGCGTGCCGCCGAGCTGATCGCTCCTCTCCTCATCGACCACGGGAACCAGGCTCGAGCGAAGCGGCGGGTCGGAGCGGCCTCACTCCCCAGGTAGCGCACCGTGTGCTGCCGTTGCCCGTCCAACCGGTCGTGCTCCTCGTCGTAACACGCCCACGAGCAGCGCGCCCCGGGCGGAACGTGGCGGGAGACGTCAGGAGAGTGATGTGCGCACACTCTTAATCCCAAGGTTCAGGGTTCGACTCCCTGCACGAGCACCAGGATGGTTTATCGAGCTCGGCCTAAAGGTAGCCTTCAGGAACCGGACCGATGACTTCCATCGAAGATCGTTCGGCTATGGTGCCGAGTGTCTCGTCGTCGGCACTGCCGCTACTAATGGCCTCACTCAGGTCATCGAAATACCCAACCATTGCCGCAGGCAAATAGAGATTCAACTTTCGACTCTCCACCTTGCCAACCCTGAACCCGTGGGGAACGCCCGCCGGTATGAAAATGAAGGACCCAGCGGGGCACGCGTACTCCTGGCCGTCGAGAAAGATGATGTACTGGCCTTCGAGAACGTAGAAGGCCTCGGCAGCGTCATGGTGGATGTGAAGCGGCGGCCCAAAATTAGCCGGCTCGGTCGCTTCGAGCAGCGAAAAGGCTGAATCGGTTTGGTGTCCTGCCGCCTTCAGCGACATCCGAAAGTTCCCCAGATCGATGGCACGCCCCTCTCCGGGTCGAAGCACGAAGCCTCTCCTTTCCGCCATACATCCTCCGTGACAGCTAGCGCTGGTAGCTCGTGGCTGGAGCGGCCGCCTGGGGCTGACGGCTTGGTTGACAGCTTAACCGTGACACGCCATGACACATTGCGCGAGCACCACCGTCATCTTGGCTGTCATGAGTCTGGAATTTGGCGGGGATGGATGGGAATCGAACCCACCCAGGACGCCTCAACAGCGCCCCGCAAACGGTTTTGAAGACCGCGGGGCTGGCATCCAGTGACGTCCGTAGATGTCCGCCTAGGTTCAATCGATGACCTCGGCAGTCCGTGGTGGTCCGCTCCCGTCCGTAGAGGTCCATGGGCTTGGCTGTCATCTTGGCTGTCATTTGTTCGATGTTGCTCCGTCCGAGGATGCAAGAAGAGTCACCGCCAACGGCAGGAAGTTACGTCGTTGCTCGCTACTTCAAAACCTGGATCGTGGGCGTGGTCGACGACCTGTAGGCCGGCAAAAGTCAGTCAGGTACAAGCTGCTCTCTCCTAGACTCTCGAGCGAGTTTCCATGGATCGCGGCTTGGGCGAGCGCTCCCTCGGCTCCTGGGGCGATGTCGCGCGTGGACTAACCACCGGCCCGCTCGGTCCAAAAAGGATCTGACGCATCAAAGGCATCACGGAGGTCGGTGCTGTGAACCCCCTTCGGGATTAGAGTGTCAAAGATTTCTCGCGTTGTCATGGGCTCTTTCGAGCGCCAGAGGGGCCCTGCGGCGGGCTCACCCTAACTTCGTACTTCCCAGTGCCGATCGACTTGTCGACCGGCAGGCCGGTCTTCTAGGAAGCCGACGACCAGCAGGGCCCTAAGCTCGTGTGACGCAAACGCGAGGCTCTCCTCTAGACCTCGAAGATTCGATCGAAGCTCGTTGCGTCGCGGTCTCGAACGGCCTGCACCAGGTTTGGCGACAATTTCATCCAAGACGGTGTATGGCGATCTCCAATCTCAGTCACAGAACGACGCGAAGACGGCTGAGGCAGTGGCGAACGTCTTATCCGAGGCGAACGATTGCCACTACGCTCTGTGTGCTGGGTGTGGGGGGAGATTCGCAGGGCGAATTCATCTGCGGAGCAAGCCCAGCAGGTCTTCGAAGCTGTCGGGAGACCGACCCCTCAAGCCTGATGCTCCACTCTCACCAGCCCGGTCAATTTTCACAATAGCCCATTCAATAGTTGTTACGGACTCGGCATCCAGTCGTTGAACGCAGCGAACGCCACGTCCCCCAGGTCTCGCATGTCGAACATGGTCACCTCAAAACCGTCATGCGACAAGGACGCGAGCGCTGACCCCACCGCCGTGAGAAGCTCGTCAGGTTCGTCGGTGCGCTCTCCAACCTGCAACAGAAGGGGGATGGCTGCTTGGGGATCGTTGTCGATGCAGGACCGCAGAGCCACGAGGCGGTCACCTAAATCCAAGTCTTTATCCAATACCCTAGCCGCGTCCGAATTGCTGCGTTCATGTCAGGGGGCCTCGAACACGCCGTTGAATCCATCGGCAACGTCGGAGGTCAATGGTTTCGGCAACTCGACCGTGTAATGGAACGAGCCCTTGCCCGTCTTGTGAACCCTGAACCCCGCTTGCTCAATCTGAGCTCCCCTCACGACGAACGATTACCTACTCGCCAGATGGTACCTAACCCACAAGAAACTCAGTATTAGGCATACCAACGCGAGAAGTAGGAAGATGCCAGCCTCGATTCCCTGAAAGATCCAGAAACGGGATGCAGGCTGAATGACACCGGCCATGATGATTCCGTGAGACTCAAGGTTGCCGTTTCCAATAATCGCAGAGACTTCAGGAGGACTCAGCACGTTACCCCGTGAATCAATGTACGCGATGGACATGAACCAATTGGAGCCGGCCGAGCTTGCAGTCATGCCTGGCGCAAGAACAGGTGGTATAAAACGGGGCCGGAGTAGAACTTCGACGAGTGCGCGCACGGCGATCCAGCAGCCAGCAGTAACCGCCATGGAGATAACAGTGCGGCCGAGTATAGTTCCGGCGGCCAGGCCGAGCGCGACCGCAAAAAGGCCGTATGCGACGAGGGATGGAAACCAAAGATCGAATCCCGGCCAACTCGATCCTAGCCAGATAACCGAGCCAAGCGACAACCACCAGACCGTCGCGATGGCAACAAAAGACAATGTGCCGAGCGCAAAGCCAAGGCACGCAAAGCTGCGTTTGACAAGCCATGCGATAGGCGAGACGGACTGGGTCCAGAGCAGCCTGTGCGTTCCTCTTTCAAGTTCGCGCGCCATGAAGGGAGCAGCCATGAAGACGCCGAGAACCAGTGGAAGAGCTGAGACAGCGCCCAGGATCGCATTGTTCGCAGTGCGGAAGGTATCGAGAGTCGAGAATGCAGTCTGCGTGCATGTGGAACCGGCCGGCGCGGCGCCGGAAAGAATTGTCAAGCATGACCGAACGTCGTGGCTGGACAACTGGCCTGACAGCATTATGTAAGCGCCAACGACGGCGCCCCCAACGGCCCCAAACAGCAGCATCCAGAAGATGAGGACCTTGCCATACAGATGAACGAGCAGCCAGGCCATCAGTGATCCGGGCCACCCCTGCGCATGTAGCCAAGCAGTGCCGCCTCCAACCCAGAGACGCGTTCTTGACTGTCCCTGTCGGCTATTGCCGACCACCTTGCGACCACGTCCTGGACCCGGCCTGAAGCGGCAACACGGCCGTTCTGGAGCACGACTACGTAGTCGCATACCCGCGCCAGCTCAGCTATGACGTGCGAGGACATGATTACCGTAATTCCATCGTCTTGCGCCGCGGTAGTTACCTCGTCGATGAACTGCTGCCGCGCCAATGGATCGAGTGATGCCATGGGCTCGTCAAGAATCAGCAACGATGGACGCTTGGCCAATGCGATCGTGAGTGCGACCTGAGCCTGCTGGCCGCCAGAAAGCTTGCTGATCCGTCGGTCTAGTGGAATTCCGAGGCGCTCGACCCGAATCTTCCCTAGTGCGCCGTCCCAGCGGTCATTCAAGCGCCGGCCCATTTCGAGAGTTTCGCGGACGGTTAGCGATTCGTACAGCGGTCTGTCCTGAAGCACGACACTGACATGGGCAAGAATGTCAGCGCTGTATTTACTGGGTTGTTTGCCCAAGACGAGCAGCTCCCCACTGCTGGGCCTGAGCAGTCCGACGAGCATCAGAAGCAAGGTTGATTTGCCAGCGCCGTTCGGACCGACAAGTGCGACAAACGCCCCTTCTGGGATGGCGAGATCGCATTGATGGACCGCGGCAGTCCGGCCATACCTTTTCGAGACTTGGTTTGCAACTACGACCGCGGAAGGGGGGGCACTGTTCCCCGCCGCGGGAACAGTGCCGGGTTTGTTGGGATTGCGGTTCTGGCCGACGATCAAAAGACGCCGTTGCACTCCGCCTGTCCGCCGTACGCTTGGAAGCAAACGTAGGCTGAGTAGTTTGGTCCGTCGTTGAGCTGATTAGTCGAGACGTAATTGCCGTTGCTCACCCCTGCTGGATAGGTTTCGTGCAGCGAGGTCTGGTATTGATCTTGAACGCGCTCAGTCCATATGACGAAGTTCGTGCATCCTCCGGACTGACCGCAGATCAGCTCTGCCCACGCCGTTTGGCAGTGGGTCGAGTACTTCTCAACGAGAGTCCCTTGGTCAACGTTTCCCGAGGTCGCTGTGTACGAGGTACTTGCGCAGCCGGTGGTCCAGGGATTGGTGTTGTCGTAGGCCGCTGCGAAGGCATTAAGTGCTAAGACTGGGAGCATGGCTGTCAATGTCAATGGGACGGCGATGATCAGTCGGACGCTACGAAAAATCGATCGGGTCAAGGTAATTGCCTCCTTTAAATTGCACCCTGCAGGGATTGCAATAACCTTGCTGGACTGGCCCAAAGCCGTAAAGTCAGCAGAAATGACGATGAGGATAGCTCGATGCTCCAGGTGACCTGTTCACTGCAAGCCCAACCAAAATGCCACCACGCCGCTGCGGCTGCGGCAGCCCGTCTTCCTGAAGAGGTGATCCATGTGGGTGCGAAGCGTGCTCAGAGACATCGCCAACGACAATGTGATCTGTTTATCCGGTAGTCCCTGCGACAGCAATGAGAGAATCTCGCATTCCCTCTGAGTGAACTTGAGCGGCGTCGGGTGGAAATCTTTGGCCAGGCGCGTCGAATGCGAATTTGAAGCTGTCATCCGTGAACCCCCGTATTGCGCCATACCCCGGGGTCGCAACATAGCGGTTGTTAAGCGTTGCGTCAATGAAGCACTGTAAATGGATGTTCGCGGGGGGTGGGCGGTTAGACTCCCGCTCCCGGCGCACGTGACGGTTACGGGGAGGTGGACATAACCGTATAGGACCCGTCCCGGTGATCGTGCTAGCGTCGGGAACCGATCGATTTGAGAGATGCCTGACTTCAACCGCACTGAGTACATCACCTCCTACATCAAGCTTTGCATGCGACTCGCGGTCAGACCGTTTGGCGGTCTCCTTCACGACGGCGATCAGTTCTTCTTCGACGGCAGGTGTCATGTGGTCCACGACGGGACACAGGAGCTTCCCCTCGGTGCCGTCTGGCTGCCGGGCATCTTCGATTGGCTAGAATTACTTGAGCGCACTGGCCATCCTGCGATAGCCATCGAGAATGTGCCGGATTCAGGCTGGTATGTCTATCCGATCGGTAATCGGGACGACCATGGTTCTGGCATTACCCGCGAGATCGCGCTGGCGAGGCTCTGGAGCAAGGTCAATAAACCGACTTGACTCCATCGGCGGTCCAGTGGTTGGTCCTCGAGGGAACCGCGAAAATTCCCCACCCAGAGGCGACCACCGTTCCTCTGGGTCATCAATTCGCGAGTATCTCGTCACCCTCGGCCGGCGAGGGTGGCGCTACCGCCTAAGCTCGAATCCCGAAACTTGACCAGAAATGGTAATGACGGAGAAACCTCAACTGCGCGAGTAGCCAGTGCTCGCCATCGCACGTGCGCAGTCGGCAGAGAGAGTGCTCACAGAAATGCTCACACACGTCAGGGGAGTGGCCGGGATTAGGGAGGACGCGCGGGGAGACGCGGCCACCTGACCGAATACGGCCAGGGATGGTTCGGGAGGTTTAGGGCTGCTGGCGACGCCTCACGCACGTCTCCGGACCGAAAGACAAAGGGGTGGACTCACTACGTCGCGGGCTTCGACCGGGCGCAGCTCGTCAGCGCGAGCAAAGCTGCCATAAGAGTGCCTGCCGACACGATGAGGCATCCGCTGCCGTGCGTGATTGCCTCTCGACGTGCGCTGCTGTGGCTGTCATCTTGGCTGTCACGGCCGCGAAGTTTGGCGGGGATGGATGGGAATCGAACCCACCCAGGACGCCTCAACAGCGCCCCGCAAACGGTTTTGAAGACCGCGGGGGGCACCAGCCCCCGATCATCCCCGTCCCGCCTGTTACCTGCCGAAGTTTGACGAGCTGCCGCGGCCTAGAACTGGTTCCAGAGGTACTGGTTGGTGACCTCGTGGTGGAACTGGACCTCGGCGACCTTGATCTGCGCCCCAAGCGCCTTGGGGCAGCGGTCGGCGGAAGCCAACTTGAGGTCGGCGAACCGGGCGTGCACCTCTGGGCCGAGCACCTGGCTCGCGAACTTGCTGGCTCGGAAGAGCCGCATCGCTTCGTAGATGTTGTCGGGGAGGAAGCGGCTGCGGCTGCGCTTTCCTGCCTCTGACTGGGGTCCCTCGAGGCCGGCTTTGAGCAGCGTGTAGATCGACAGGTAGGGGTTGGCGTCCGGTGCCACGGAACGCACCTCGATCCGCGCTGAGCCCTCGTTGCCGATCGGGATGCGGATCATGGCTCCTCGGTTGATGGCGGAGGCTTCGATCTGGTTCGGTGCTTCGAAATGCGGGTCAAGGCGCCGGTAAGCGTTGACGCTCGAGTTCAAAACGAGGCAGATGTCTGGCGCGGCGTTCAGGATGCGCTCGATGAAGTCGCGGCCGAGGGCCGACATGTTGTCTTCGCCCGACGCGTCATAGAACAGGTTCTTGCCCGACCGCTTGAGCGACATGTTGGTGTGCATGCCGTTGCCGTTCACACCCGTGACCGGCTTGGGCAGAAAGCAGGCGGTCAGGTCCATCTTCTGCGCCACCTGCCGGCAGAGCAGCTTGTAGAGCTGAATCTGATCGGCGGCGATCAGCGCCTCGGTGTAGCCGTAGTTCATCTCGAACTGCGAGGGCGCCACCTCCGGGTGGTCCTTCTCGTTGCCGAAACCCATAGTCCGCTGGACTTCCGCCGCTCCGTCGATGAAGCGACGCAGCTCATCGCCGGGAAGCGAGTGGTAGTAGCCGCCGGTCGAGACGAACTCGAACCTGCCGGTCTCCGGGTAGCGACGCTCGGCGTCGCGGCCCTTGAAGATGAAACCCTCGATCTCCACCGCCACCTGCGCCTCGGTCCGGTCTTTCTCGAACAGCGACTCCGTGTGCAGCCGCAGCCGCGTGCGCATGTCCGCGGGATACGGGGCGCCATCGCGGGACCTGACCTCAGCGAAGGCGAGGACCTTGCCGGGCCCGAACACGTCAGACGGAAGCCAGTAAAAGGCGCCCCAGTCGACGACCAGCCGCAGGTCCGATTCATGCTGCTGGGTGAAGCCGCGGACCGAGGAGCCGTCGAAGGTGAGGTTGTCGGCGGACCTGACGAGAAACTTCTTGTCGTAATCCAGCATGTGGAGCCGGCCTTCCAGGTCCGTGAAGCAGACCGTGAGGGCCTTGATGCCCTTCTCGTCGGTCAGGTATCTGAGCCGCTGCTCTTTGGCGTCGTCGGCGGAGATCCGCGCCAGACGCTGGGCCTTGACCTCGAGATTCATCTCCTCGAGCTTGTCGTAGGGGATCTCGAGAAACGCACGCAGTGAGCCCGGTTCCATCTCGCCTCCTCAAATGTGGGGAAAGCGAGATCGTAGCGCAGGCTACAAGCGTGGCTCTAGATCAGGGCTTCGAGCTTCGCCTTGAGGTCGCCCTTCATGTTGGGCCGATACCCGACAGTCCGCTCCGCGGGCTTGCCGTCCTTGAAGATGATCACGGTCGGGATCGACATGATCCCGAGCGACATCGGCACCGAGGGGTTCTGGTCGATGTCCATCTTCACGATCTTCACCTTGTCGCCCAGCTCGCCGTGGATCTGCTCGACGATCGGCGCGATCATGCGGCACGGGCCGCACCACGTCGCCCAGAAGTCGACCAGCACCGGCACGCTGGACTTGAGCACCACCGTCTCGAACTCGCTGTCGGTCACCGCCTGGATGTTTGACATCAAGAATCCTTCTGTGTCTTGGAATCCTTGGATTCCGGTTTTGATTCCGCCTTCGACTCCACCTTCTTCTCAGGGGAGGAACCCGAGCCCGACTCGGCCTTGGTTTCGGGCTTGCTCTCGGGGCTCGGCGCCTTGCCGTTGCTCGACTCGCCGTCCCGGCCCGAAGCCTTGTAGTCGGTCGTGTAGTAGCCGCTGCCCTTGTAGATGATGCCGGTGGGATAGATGATCTTGTCCAGCTTCCCCTGGCATTTCGGGCAGGTCTTGAGCGACTCGTCGGACATCTTTTGCAGGATCTCGAACTGGTGTCCGCAGCTGCTGCACCGGTAACCGTAAATCGGCATTCTCTTTGGGGTTCCTAACTATATAAGGGGCGCCGCCCCGAGCCGGTGAAACACCATGCCCGATGGCGGTTTGGGGTAGAAGTACGTGCTCTTCTGGGGCATAGTCTTCCCTTGCCGGGCCAGTTCCAAAACCTGGCGGAGGTCCGGCGGCCCAAGGAAGAAGGCGGCGACGCCGGTGCCGCCGTCGACCCACGCCACCGCCTCCGCGGGGTCCCGCGTGTACAGCAGGAGGTCCTCGGCGCTGCGCCGGCCGAGGATGTTGTCGATCACCTGCTGGTGCAGCTCGACCACCGGCACGTCGCCGTCCAGCGGCACAACCTGGAACTCGTGGTCGCGGTACGTGCCCGCCGCCACCCGGCCCGGCAGAGCGGCGAGAACCTCCTCGAGCGACCCGGCCGGCTCACCCCCCGTGATGGCGACGCCGGCCTTGATGACGCGATGGGTTGGCAGCACCATCAGGCCCGGGTCATCCAGGTCGGTGAGCAGCGCAAGGGTGAACCGCGAGGCGGCGTCGGGTGGGCCGCCAAGCTCTTGGGAGTACGCCAGGGTGGTCTCGTACCGGTGGTGGCCGTCCGCGATCAGCACCGGGAGTGCGTCGAACGCGGCGTTGACCGCCGAGTGGATCGCCGGGTCGGAGATCACCCAGAGCCGGTGCCGCATGCCTTCCATTTCGAACGCGACGGCGGGGGTGCGCGCCGCCACCCGCTCCAGCGTCGGCACCAATCCGGTGTCGCGCCCCTCGTAAAGGAACCAGAGGGGCTCGAGGCTGACGTTGGTCGCTCGGAGCAGCTCCAGGCGGTCCTCTTTCGGCCCCGGATGTGTCCGTTCGTGCGGCAGCACCACCCCGTCGGAGTACGGCTGGAGGCGCAGCGCTGCCACCAGGTCGCGGCGGCGCCCGCCGTCGAACTCCACCTCGTGGACGTACATGGAGGATGGATCGGCGGACAAGATCCCGTCCCGCGACCACTCCTCGAAGGTCCGCGCGGCGCCCTCGTAGTCGGTGCCCGGGCGCGTCAGGCGGACCACGTTGTAGGGCGAGAGAGCGCGATAACGCGGCAGGTCGGCTTCGGGGATCACGTCGTACGGCGGCGCCACCAGCGTGCTCGGGTCTCCGGCGCGCGCCAGGTGATACCGAATGCCCGGCAGCGCGCGGACGTCGGCGATCTCAGTCGCCGCCGAGCTCGACGTAGCGCAGGTCCGCCATGCCGTCCACCTCGCGGAGGCGGGCAAGGACGTCATCCGCCACCCTGTCGTCGACGGCGAGGATCATCATCGCGTTGCCTCGGGGCGCGTCGCGGCCGACCTGCATGCTCGCAATGTTGACGTCGCACTCGCCCAGGATGGTGCCGAAGCGCCCGACCACTCCGGGCCGGTCCGAGTGCCGGCTCACCAGGAACCGGCCCTCCGGGACGAGGTCGACCCGAAACGAGTCGATCCTCACGGCGCGCGTTTCGCCCATCAACACCGTGCCGGCGATCTCGTGGCCCTGCATCCGCAGGGTGACCAGGCTGGCGTAGCTGCTCTGCGCGCGGCTCCTGCGCTCGACCAGCTTGACACCCCGGTTCGAGGCGATGAGCCGGGCGTTGACGGCATTGATCCGGTCTTCGGTGAATGGCTGCAGCACGCCCTTGATCGCCGACGCGATCAGCAGGTTGACGTCGTGCTCGGCCAGCTCTCCTTCGAAGTCGAGCTCGATCGAGCTGACACGCCCGCCGAAGAGCTGAACGTGCAGCGCGGCGAGGCGCTCGGTCAGCTCGGCGAACGGCCTCAGGTAAACAAGCTCCTCAGGCGCGAGGGCGGGAGCGTTCACCGCGAAGCGGGGCAGGTCCCCGGCCAGCACCGCCGCCACCTCCTCCGCGACGTCGAACGCCACCGACGCCTGGGCTTCGTGCGTGGAGGCTGCGATGTGAGGGGTGCCCACGAAGTTGTTCAGCGTCAGCAGCGGGCTCTCGCCCGGCGGCTCGCTGGCGAACACGTCCGCCGCCGCGGCCGCGATCTCGCCCGACTCGAGGGCCGCGAAGAGCGCGGCTTCGTTGACGATCCCTCCGCGGGCGGTGTTGACGAGTCTCGCCGTCGCTTTCATCAGCGCGAGCTCGGAAGCGCCGATCAGGTCTCGGTTGGCATCCACCAGCGGCACGTGCACCGTGATGAAGTCGGCCCGCTCGAGCAGCTCGTTCAGGGTCACCAGCTCGACGTTGAACAGCTCGGCCCGCTCGACCGAGACCACCGGGTCGTAGGCGATCACGTCCATCTCCAGGCCGTGGGCGCGTTTGGCCACCTCCGATCCGACGTTGCCGAGCCCGATCACACCAAGCGTCTTGCCGCGCACCTCGGTCCCGATGAACCTGGTCCGCGTCCACTCGCCGCGGCGCATAGACGCGTCGGCCTGGGGCACCCAGCGCGCCAGCGCGAAGAGCAGCGCGATCGTGTGCTCGGCCGCGGCGACGATGTTGCCCCGCGGCGCGTTGACCACCAGGATTCCCTTCCGCGTCGCGGCCGGCACATCGATGTTGTCGACCCCGACGCCGGCACGTCCGACCACGCGCAGCTTGCGACCGGCCTCCAGGATCGGCGCCGTGACCCGGGTCTCACTGCGGACGACGAGCGCATCGAAGTCCGGAATCAGCCCGATCAGCTCGGCCTCCGGCAGCTTGCTGACCACGCTGACGTCGCCCGCGCGGCGCAGGCGAGCGAGCCCGTCCTCGGCCAGCGGGTCGGCGACGAGGATCCTGGGCACTTCGAACCGCCCTACCGGGCGGCGGCCGCCACGCCCTGCACCGAATTGGTGACCGCGGCCACGCCGCGACCGTCCGCGGGCGCGATGTCGAGCTCCTCCAGCGCCTGCTCCAGCGCCCAGATCACCTGCACCACGTCACCTTCCGCCACGGCGCCCAGGTGTCCGACCCGGACCATCTTGCCCGTCATCTTGCCCTGGCCGCCGGCGATCACGACGCCGTACTTCGCGTCGAGCAGCTTCCGCAGGGCGGCCACGTCAAGGCCCTGGGGAGGCACGGCGGAGGTGACGGTGTTCGAGCGGTAACCGTCCTGCGCGAAAAGCTGAAAGCCCAGCGCCTGAAGCCCCGCCTGCGTGGCGCGGGCCAGGCGGGCGTGCCGGGCGTAGACGTTCTCGAGGCCCTCTTCCTCAAGCATGCGCAGGCCCTCCTGCAGAGCAAACGCGACGCTGACCGCCGGCGTGAAAGGGGTCATTCCCTTCTCCGCCCAGGCCTTCGCCTCCTTCCAGTCGAAGTAAAACCGAGGCGAGCGGGCCTTCGCCTGCTGCGCCCACGCGCGCTCGCTGACGCTGACGAGCGCCAGGCCGGGAGGCGCCATCCACCCCTTTTGCGAGCCGCTGACCGCGACGTCGATGCCCCAAGCGTCAGTCTCGATCGCGATCGAGCTGATGGAGCTCACGCCATCCACGACCACGATCCGCCCGGCGTCGCTGGCGACGCGCGCCAGCTCCCGGAGCGGGTTGGTGAGCCCCGTCGAGGTCTCGTTGTGCGTCAGCAGCACGACTTTGGCCTCGGGATGGGTGCCCAGGACGCGCTTCAGGTCGTCAGGGTCGACGGGCCGGCCCCACTCGAACTCGAGGCGCACGACGTCCGCGCCATAGGCCGCGGCGAGGGCGGCGAACCGCTCCCCGAAGTTGCCGCACAGTGCGACCACGACCTCGTCGCCCGGTGAGACGAGGTTGGCGACCGCCGACTCGAGTCCGCCGGTGCCGGAGCTGGTCAAGAGCAGGAGATCACCGGTGGTCTTGAAGACCCGTTTCGCGCCCGCGGTGATCTCGCCGAGGATCGCAGCGAACTCCGGTCCGCGGTGGTCGATCATCGGGCGGCTCATGCTGCGCACGATTCGATCGGGCAGGGGCGTCGGTCCGGGGATCCTGAGCTGGCTCGAGAAGGTCATGGGCGCGCTCCAGTAGAGGGGTCAGGCGGCCCCGTGATTTTACGGCTCGACCGGCGCCGGCGTCCTAGTGCGACTCGGTCGTATACGGCAACAGAGCAATCGCGCGGGCGCGCTCGAGGGCGGTCGTCAGCGGACGCTGGTGCCGGGCGCAAGTTCCGGTCACGCGGCGCGGCAGGATCTTGCCCCGGTCGCTGACGAAGCGGCGCAGGCGTGAGATCTCCTTGTAGTCGATGTAGCGAACCTTCTCGACGCAGAAGCTGCATACCTTGCGGTGCTGGCGCTTCGGTCCGCGACCGCCGCCGCCCCCGCCGCTGCCGCCTTCACGGTGTGGTGGACGGTTGACTGCCATTGATCTCTCCTAGAAGGGAATGTCGTCCGGGTCGACGTCGCGCGGCGCGTCGTCCGGAGCGGGAATCTCGTCGGAAGCAGCGGGCCGCCGTGCGGCCGGGGCGCCGTCGCCGCCCGGCGCACCGGCGGACGCTCCGCCGCGGCTGTCCAGGAACTGGACGTCGTTCGCGATGATCTCGGTCGTCCGCCGCTTCTGGCCATCCTGGCCTTCCCACGAGCGCGTCTGGATCCGCCCCTCGATGTAGACCAGGGCGCCCTTGCGCGTGTACTGCGCCACGATCTCGGCGAGGTTTCGCTTGCCGGCGTTGTACGCGACGATGTTGTGATAGTCCGTGAACTCCTTGCGCTCGCCGTCAGGCCCGCCCGACCACCGGTTCGTGGCGATGCTGAAGTTCGTGACCGCCGTCCCGCTTGGCGTGTAGCGCATCTCCGGGTCCTTCGTCAGACGGCCGATGAGCAGAGCCTTGTTGAGGTTTGACATCTAGGACTCCTCCTGATCCTCCCGATCCGGACGGCCAGCCGGCGCCGCCGCCTCAGCTTCGACCGCGATTGGCTCCAGGACGACCTCGGCCGGCGGCGGCGGCACAGGGGGCACCGCAATCTTCTCCGGCTTGCGCACGATGAGGTGCCGCAGCACCTCCTCGGTGATCTTCAGCGCAGCTTCGAGCTCGGGCACGCGCTCGGGCGCGATCTGAAAGTCCTGAAGGACGTACGAGCCTTCCTTGTGGTGCTTGACCTCGTAGGCGAGCTTGCGCTTGCCCCAGAGATTGGTGCGCTCGGGCGCGCCCCCGGATCGCTCGATCAGGTGGTTGACGCGCTTCACCGAGTCCTGGATCTTCTCGTCGTCCAGGTCGGCGCTGAGGATGTAGAGAATCTCGTATTCCCGCAAATGCGGCCTCCTTCCTATGGGTTCAGGCCCCGGACGATCAGCGAGCCAATCGCCGGCCGAGGCCAGAAAGGTCAGGCCGGTATTCTACCAGTGCCCGTGAATCGCACCGCCCAGCCAGGCCGTATCTCGCCAGCCCTTGCCTCGCCTATGCGCCCTATTCCCAGCGTGCTTCAACCTTGCGGAGGAGCCGACTGATGGCCACCAAGTCCCGACCGAAGGCCGCCGTGCGCGCGGCCAAGGGCAAGGGGGGCCGGCGTCCGCCCGTCCGGGTCAAGCGCGCGAGCGACTTCCCGATCCTGCCGGTCGCGGTCGGAGCCATCCTGCTCGCCCTGGTGGTCGTGGTGATCGTGTTCATCGTCCAGAACAACAAGAGCTCGAGCCCCGGGCTCGATCCCTCCGCGGCCGGCGTGCCGTGTGACAGCCTGGAGCACACGCAGATCCACTACCACGCGGCGCTCCAGATCATCTACCAGGGCAACGTGGTCAACCTGCCCGACAACCTCGGCATCCAGCTCGACCCGACCGGGACGAGCGTCAAGTGCTACTACTGGCTCCACGTCCACGCCCAGAACAAGAACGTGATCCATATCGAGTCACCGGCGAACGACACGTTCACGCTCGGTCAGTTCATCGCGGTGTGGAAGCAGTGGGCGAAGGTCAACGATCAGGTCGTGCCGGCCCTGGACGCGACGCATGTCGCGACCTACACGCTGCTCCCGGGCCAGAGCCTGTACACGTACGTGGACCTGCAGGATGGCAAGGGGCCGGTGCTGTTTACGGGCGACCCGACCACGATCCAGCTGAAGAAGCACGAGGTGATCAGCCTGGAGATCGCTCCGACCGGAAACCCGACGCGGCCTCCGTCATTCACCTTCGCGAGCGGGCTCTAGCGGGGCCACGCCGCCCGCCTCGAGCAGGACGCGCGCCGCGCGGTAGTGCTCCAGCGCGTCCCGGTTGTTGGCGACGCGCTGGGCGCGGTCGGCCAGCTGAAGATGGGTTTTGATGGGGTCGCCTGGGTAGCGAAACGGCTTGCCCTGCTCGATCGCCGCGACGCGCTGCGAGCGGTGGGCGTCGCCATGCTCGGCGATCGCTTTCTTCTCCCGCTCGAGGACCTTGGCCGCCTTGTCCTTGCGATCGAGGGCGACCAGCGCCTCGGCCTGGGTCAACCGGGCATCGGTGCCGAACGGCCACTCGAGCGATTCGAGAGCGGGCCGCAACGCGAGGAGCGCCCGGTGCGGCTCGCCGCGCGCGAGCAGGACCCTCGCCTTCTCGAGACCGAGCTCCCGCTCGATGGTCTCCTCGCGGCCGTCGAGCAGGTACTCCACCGGCGTGCCCAGCCTCTCGGCGATGACCCTGAGTACCCGGGTCGAAGGCAGGGCCCTCCCGAGCTCGATCTGGCTGACCCACGCGCGGGTGAAGTCGCCGCGGCCGATCTGCTCGAGGGTCATGCCGCGCTGTTTGCGGATGCGCCGAATCCGACGCCCTAGCGTGTCTTCCTGGTCCATGGCCCAAGTGTAAAGGAAAGCTTTACAGCGACCGCGCCGGCGCGTGGGATGGGGCGACTAGAGGTAGTCCCGTGGATCGAGGCTTCTGGTGAGCGTCGTGAAGTTGTCGAACCCATGGGCGGTGACGATGCCAGTGTCCTCGACGCGGACGCCGCCCAGGCCCGCCAGGTAAAGCCCCGGCTCGACCGTGACGACGTCGCCCGCCTCGAGCGGGGCCTCTTCGGTGCGCGCGAGGCTCGGTACCTCGTGCACGTCGAGACCGACGCCGTGGCCTGTGCTGTGATTCATCTTCGCCACCCCGTCGGGGCCCTCGAAGCCTTCCGTCGAGGTGCCGTAGCCCCGGTCGACCAGGACCTGACAGACCGCGGCGTGCACCTCGCGGCCCGAGACGCCTTCACGGATCGTCTCGATGCCCGCGTCCATGGCCTGGACGACGGACTCGTGCATCCTGCGGACCTCATCCGAAATCTCGCCGACCACCACGGTGCGCGTCAGATCCCCGTAGTAGTGGTCGGCCCGCCCCTGCGGAAAGATGTCGATGATCACGGGCGCGTTGGCCCGGATCGGACCCTCGCCGCGGTAGTGGGGCATGGCGCACTCGGGAGAGCCGGCGATGATCATGTCGGGGCACGTGAAGCCGATCTCGCCGAGCACCAACTGGGCCCTGGCATACAGCCGCTCCGAGGTGAGCGGCTCGCCGTTGAGCCAGAGCA
>DASXBE010000177.1:0-5572 GCA_036491815.1 Candidatus Dormiibacterota bacterium
GAACGTGACGTCGGTCGGCGCCGCGCTGGCGCTGCTGACGGTCGGGCTCAGCCATTCGCTGGCCGTCTTCGCGCTGGCGCTCTTCGTGAACGGGGTTTTCGCGGCGGCGATCCTCACCGCGAGCATGGCGGTCATGTCGGCCACGGTCAGCCCCGAACGTGGGGGTGCCGTGCTGGGGCAGATCCTCTTTCCCTTCTACGTGGGCGGGGTGCTCGGTCCGCTCATCGGCGCCGCCGCCTTCGGCGCTGGCCAGCTCGTGGTCTTCGGCGTCGCGGCGACGCTGAGCCTCGCGCCGCTCATCGTCCTGCTCACTCTGCGCGGCCCAAAGCCGGTTCCGCACCCGGTCGAGGCTGAATGAGGGTCGGCGTCGTCGCGGATACGCACTGTCCCGAGTTCATGGCGCGCCTCCCCGAGAGCCTCCAGCCGGCGCTCAGGGGAGTCGAGATGATCCTGCACGCCGGCGACGTGAACGGCGAGGGCACCCTGGCCGAGCTGCAGCGGATCGCGCCGGTGCAGGCCGTTCGGGGCGACCACGACCGCGCCCTTGGCGCCCTGCCCCGAGTCCGCGAGCTCGAGATCGAAGGCAGGCGGGTCGTGCTGGTCCATGGCAATCGCACGCACTGGATCGAGGAGCCGCAGACACTCCTGTGGACGTTGAGCCTCGGCTATTTCAGACCGCACCGCCGCCTGTCCCGCGCCCTGCGCCGCCGCTTTCCAGCGGCGGACGTCATCGTGTACGGCCACACACACCAACCTCAGGTCGAGACGATTGACGGTGCGCTCGTCTTCAACCCTGGCGGAGTCCATCAATGGAATCCGCAGACCGCGACTCGTCGCCTCGCCCAGGGCCCGGGCTGGTTCGAGTGGTGCTGGCTGCAGGTGGCGCGTCACGTCCGCCGCTTCCCGGAGCCCAGCGTGGGCATCCTGGACTTCGGGCCGGAGGGCGTCGAGGCGAAGGTGGTCGCGCTCTGACGGCCCCGCTACAGTGCTCGTTTGATGGGTGAGGTGACATACCGAGCGGCGACCCTCGACGACGCGGAGCTTGCGGCTGACGTGATGACCGCCGCCTATCCGTCGATCGTCCAGGACCCGGTCATGACGCGGACGCGCTGGAAGCAGCTGCGCGAGGGCTTCGCCGTCGGGCGCTACCTCGCCGAGCGCGACGGCAGGCCGATCGCCTACCTCGGCTGGATCCACGGTCCGTGGGAGAAGCTGCCCGACCGGCACTGCGAGGTGGAGGTCTGGCTCGACCGCTCGGCGCTGGACCGCGACCTCCTGAGCTCGATGTGGTCGTGGATCGCCGAGCGGACGGTCGCGGAGGATCCGTACCTGCTGCTGGCCTACGCCGGGGAGGATGAGGCCGAGATGCTTGCCGTCCTGGCGGATCAGGGGTATGTGGTGGAGCGCCTGGAGAAGGTGTGGGAGCTCGACCTCAGGAAGCACGGCAAAAGGATCGTCGCGGAGGCGGCCGCGGCGCGGGACGCGATGGCCGCGGAGGGTGTCCGCCTGCTGCCGCTGTCCGAGTGGGGCGATCGCGACAAGGTCGGCAAGCTCTACGAGCTGAACAACCAGACCGTCCAGGACGTCCCACACACGCTGCCGATCCTCACGGATACCCCTCACGACTTCGAGCTCCGGATCAACCTCCCCGACAGGCCCCACGACCGGCTCTGGATCGCGGTTCAGGGCGACCGCGCCGTGGCGATCAGCTACCTCAGGTACCCGCCGGTCCGGGGCACCGTGTGGACCGGCTACACATGCACCGACCGCGAATTCCGTGGGCGGGGGGTGGCCCGCGCGGTCAAGCTTCAGAGCCTCGCCCAGGCCGTCGAGCTCGGCGTGCCGATGGTGTGCACCGACAACGACTCCGAAAACGCGCCCATGCTCCACATCAACGAAAAGCTCGGCTATGACCGCCGGCCTGGGTTCGTCGAACATCACAAGCGGGTAACTAAGTAGGAGCGATGCCCAAAGTCAAGGACTACTACGAGACACTCGGCGTGCCGCGCACGGCGAGCCAGAAGGAGATCTCGGCGGCCTTCCGCAAGCTCGCCCGCAAGTACCACCCCGACCTGAACGCGGGCGACAAGCAGGCTGAGGCGCGTTTCAAAGAGCTCTCGGAGGCCCACGACGTGCTGTCCGACGAGAAGAAGCGCAAGGCCTACGACGAGTTCGGCCCGGACTGGCAGGCGGCCCAGGCCGCCGGCGTCCCGCGCGGCTACCCGCGGTCGGGTCCGGCGCGGCCCGGCGATCCACAGGTGCAGTACCGCACGGTCTCACCCGAGGAGATGGAGGACCTCTTCGGCGAAGAGGGCGGCTTCGGCGACATCTTCGGCTCGATCTTCGGAGGTGCGCGCGGACGCACTCGCCAGCAGCCGGCGCGCCAGCCTCTGGACGTCGAGGCGCCGATCACCGTGAGCCTGGCCGAGGTCTACAACGGCGCGAGCCGGACCGTCGAGCTTCCCGGCGGACGGCGGGTCGAGGTCAAAGTCCCGGCCGGCGTGAAGGAGGGCACCATCCTGCGTGTGCCCGGGTTGCGAGCCCGCGTGCAGATGGCCCCCGATCCGATCTTCACCCGTGACGGAAAGGACGTCCGTGTCGCCGTGCCTGTCCCGCTGCACGCCGCGCTCAACGGGGGCGAGGTGGCCGCGCCGACCCTCCGGGGCGGCCAGGTCAAGTTCAAGGTGCCGGCCGAAACGCAGAACGGCAGCAAGATCCGGCTCCGCGGCCTGGGCCTGCCGGACCAGAAGGGCGGGCCGCCCGGTGACATGTACGCGGAGGTGCGCGTACACCTGCCCGTGCCGATGGACGAAAAGACCCGCGAGTGGGCGGCAAAGCAACCGACCTGAGCGGGGCTCTCGGGTCGGTCCGGTCACGGCGCATGCTGCTGCCGCTCGTATTCATCTCCGGCATGGCGTCGCTCGGAGTTGAGTTCGGCGCCTCGCGCCTTCTGGCGCCCTATTTCGGCACGAGCCTGTACGTCTGGGGCGTCCTGATCGGCCTGATCCTCATCTACCTCTCGGCGGGCTACGTGATCGGCGGGCGGCTCGCCGACCGGATGCCGCGAGACGATGTTCTCTTCCAGATCACCGCGTGGGCGGGACTGTGGATCGGCGTCATCCCGCTCGTCAGCTACCCGATCCTCCTGGCGTCGCAGCAGGGCTTCAAGGACCTGAGCGTCGGCCTGGTGGCGGGGACGCTGCTGGCGGTCGTGCTCCTGTTCGCCGCGCCGGTCGTGCTGCTCGGGTTTGTGAGCCCCTTCGCGATCCGGCTCCTGCTCAAGGACGTGGCGACCGGCGGAAACACCGCAGGGCGCGTCTACGCGCTGTCGACGGCGGGCAGCATCCTCGGCACGTTTCTCCCGGTCTTCTGGTTCATCCCGACATACGGCACCCGGCCGACCCTCGAAGGCTTTGGGCTCGGGTTGGTGCTGGTCTCGGTCGCCGGGCTGTGGCCGCGGCGCCGCCTCTACGCGTCGTTCATAGTCCTGGTGCTCCTCGCCTGGATCCTCCTGCCCGCGGGGATCAAGCCACCGCAGGTCGGAAGGCTGCTGTACGAGAAGGAGTCGGCCTACAACTACATCCAGGTCGTGCAGGATGGAAGCAAGACCGAGCTCATCCTCAACGAGGGAGAGGCGGTGCACTCGATCTATGACTCGAGCAGCAACCTCTCCCACGGGTACTGGGACTACCTGCTGGTCGCCGATGCATTCCGGCCCGCGCAGTCGGTTCCCCCATCAACGCATTCCGTCGCGTTCCTCGGTCTCGCGGCCGGCACGGCGGCCCGCGAATATCGCCTTGCGTACGGCAGCCAGGTCGACATCACCGGCGTGGAGATCGACCCCGAAATCCTCGCCGCCGGCCACCGCTACTTCCATCTTGGCGATGCGGGCGCGCATGAGGTGGTCGCCGACGCGCGCTACTGGCTCGACACCCAGGCGGGGCGCTACGACGTCGTGGTGCTCGACGCCTACCGCCAGCCGTACATCCCTTTTCACCTCACCACCAAGGAGTTCTTCGAGCAGGTGAGAGCCCACCTGAACCCGGGAGGGACGGTGGCGGTGAACGTGGGACGCACCGCGACCGACTACCGGCTCGTCGATGCGCTCGCGAGCACCATGGCCGCCGTCTTTCCGTCGGTGCTCCTGGTGGACGACCCGAACTACGCGAACACCGTCGTCTTCGCCTCGAGCGGACCGGTCACGGTCAACGACGTGACGCATAACCTGGGCCTGGTATCCGCCCCGCTCGCGACGGCGGCCGCGCAGAGCGTGCTGCAGGACGGCAAGCTGAGGGTGTCGCCGTACCACGGCCAGGTCTACACGGACGACCTTGCGCCGATCGAGCAGCTGATCGACCAGATCATCTTCAGCTACATCACCGGAAGCTGACGGGGAGGCCGCGATGCAGAGATCGCTGCCTCTGCCCCCACCGGCGCCACGCATGCCTAATGAGTCTCGGGGTGCAGAGCTCCTTTGACCTGCTGGCCCGCCAGCGACTGATCGGGGTCCAAGCACAAAAGACGTACCCGGCCGCTGGCCACGAGGCGGTCCTCATCGTCCAGGACCCGACCCTCCCAGACCTGGGTGCGGCGGCCCCGCGTGATCGGGGTCGCGACAGCGTGGAGCCTGGCCCCGGCCCGCACGGCGCGGATGAAGCTCGTGTTGTTCTCCAGGCCCACTACGTGCTGGCCTCGCTGCTGCGCGAAGACGTAAGCCCCAATCGAGGCGAGCGACTCGATCAGCCCGCAATGCACACCACCGTGGACGATGCCGTATCCCTGCAGATGCTCGGTTCCGACTGTCAGCTCGCATCGGGCTTCGTCCTGCGTCGCGAGCGTGACCGTGACCCCCATCGCCTTGAGCCACCCCTCTGGTACCTCGTTCATGCGCTTGGAGAAATCGTGGCTCATCGAACCAAATCCTAGCGGTGAGGAAAAAACAAGGGCCCGGAGGACCGGGCCCTTGCGTTTGGTCGACGTTCGCAGTGCTACCACCTCCGACTCCAGGAGCCGGATTCGGATTGGAAGCCCTTAGAGGCTAGCGTCCTCCCGAGCTCCCGGCTGGCAAACGAGGCGGTTGGCACCGCGATTCGGTATATCCAAGGTTCCGCCTCACCTCCTTTGCCCCACGGGCAGTGAACTTCGAGACGAAATTGTATCAGCCGTGCAGCCCCTAAACTCTTGCCTCGATGCCCCGCAGATATGTCGCCGTGTGCGGCGCCAGTGAGGCGACGGCTGAACAGCTCGACGCCGCTCGCGAGGTGGGCAGGCTGCTGGCGGAATCGGGCGCGGTGGTCATCAACGGTGGCCTCGGCGGGGTCTCGGGTGCGGCCACTGAAGGCGCCGCTCAGGCCGGGGGCACCGTTGTCGGATTGCTGCCAGATCTCGAGCGGGACGGCGCCAACCCAAACCTCACCCTGTCGCTGCCGACCGGGCTGGGCCAGGCGCGCAACCTGCTGATCGTCACGGCAGCGGAGAGTGTGATCGCCATCGGCGAGGGCTGGGGCACGCTGAGCGAGATCGCCCTCGCCCGCCGCCTCGGCCGCTCCGTCTTCGCGCTCGACACCTGGGA
>DASXBE010000178.1:0-4304 GCA_036491815.1 Candidatus Dormiibacterota bacterium
GATCGGCACGTCGAAAGCCTGGGCGATCGCCGCCTCGACCAGCCCCTCGCTCAGGCCGATGCGCAGCTCGCCCGAGATGATCTTGATCAGGAACCGGGCCGCCTCGGGGTGCATGCGGCGCATGGCTTTCTCCAGCGGCGCCGCCTTGGCGGCGCCTCGGGCCGTACGGATCGCCTCCAGCGTCTCGCCCACATCGCTCAGCGAGACCGGCTCCGATTCGGTGCGGCCGTCGAGCGCCTCACCGGCCCAGTCGCCGAGGTCCGAGTGCTTGCGAAAGATCGCGCCCAGCTCCTCGTCGTTGCGCCCGGAGATTGATGACACGACCTTGTTGATGGACGACCAGCCGAGTCCGAGCGTGCGCCGCTGCGACGGGCCGAACGCGCGGCCGCTCATATAGATCGCGGCGCGCCTGAGGTCGTCGTCCTCCAGCGTGCGCAGATATGCGCCGAGGATTCGCGTCTTCTCCAGCGTGGCGGGCGTGGCGCCGACAGCGGCGCCCGCGCGCGCGAACTCAAGCACCGGGGCCATCCAGCTGCAATCGGTGGGTCACATCCATATCGCCGCTCTGCGCGCCACGGTGGCCTATCGTAGTTCGGGATGCGGCGCTGCCCCTATCTGGAGGAATACCTGAAAGAGCGCCGCTCGCTGCTGCGTGTGTACCGCTTCGACTGCCACGTCGATCGCAAATCAAAGCGCAAGTACGCGCTCAGCGACAGCCCGCCGATCTGCGTGCGCAACTTCGAGGATTGTCCGCTGTACCAGTCCGAAAAGCGCCGCGAGGACCAGATCATCAACCGATACACAGATTGACCTGCGCGGTCTGCTCAGCCCCGGCGGTCGTGCTGGATGGCGCCTGCGTGTTCTGCCACGCGCCGATGCCCGAGGATGAGGACTCGTCCGAGCTTCTCGACTACCTGGTCGAGCACATCCCGCCGGCCAGGGCCAAGCGGGGCCACCTGAACCGGGGGCCGATCACCGAACTGACGATCGAGGTGGGGGGGCGCACATTCCGCGCGAAGGTCAAGAACGAGGCGCTCGACCTGACGCCACCTGTTCACCTGACGGCGTGGGTCGACCTGGTCCTGACCAAGCTGAGCGATGCCGCCGCGACGGACCCCGACCTGCGCCGAGCCTTCCTCCGCTCGGGCTGGGCGCTGCGCTGAAAGCTCCCTAGAGGGCCAGGGCGAGCTGCTCGGTCGCTTCGAGCGCCGAGGCGCGGACACCCTTCTTGCGCAGGTGCCTGGCAAAGTCCGCGGTGTAGCCGTGAACCGTATAGACCTGGTCCGCTCCCGAGCGCTCCACGACCTCCATGAGCTCGTCGAAGTCGCAGTGGTCTGACAGGTCGAACGCCGCGTCCGCGCCGAAGAGGCGAGCGAACTCCGCGTCCTTCGCCCATCCCGAGATCAGCGCCGTGCGGTACCGGCCGAGCCGGCGGACCTCGTCCTTGCCCGCCGGCGGCGCGATCACCACTCGCCCGGCCTCCGGATCTCCGTCGAGCTCGACCCAGTCCGGCAGCGACCGCCCCGCCCCCGCGTAATCCTTCGCGCAAGGGGCGCAGCGCTTCTCCAGGGCGAACGTGAACCCGTAAGGGGCGAGGGCGAGCATCACCTCCTGCGTCTTGCCCAGCGCATGACACAGCAGCACCGGAGTCACCTGGCTGTCCAGCGCCCGGCGACACCAGCGCGCGATGCACTCGACGGTCGCGTCCGGGTCGCCGAAGCGGAAGTGGGGCCGCCCGTAGGTCGTCTCCACGATCAGCACGTCCGCCTTCGGCACCGCGGTCGGCTCCGCACCGCCGGGCTGGCGGAGCTTGAGGTCCCCGGTGTAGAGCAGCGTCGTGCCCCCCGACTCGATCAGCAGCTGCGCGGAGCCGAGCATGTGTCCGGCGGGGTGCAGCGTGACCGTGGCCTCGCCTCGCCTGAGCCTGTCGCCATACCCGAGCATGCGCCAGCCCCGGGGACGCCTTGCCTCCGGGATGAGGGCCAGGGTCTGAGGCGTGAGCAGCGCCTCCTTGTGGCGGCGGGCATGGTCGGTGTGGGCGTGGGAGATGAACGCGAAGCTGCGCACGACCAGCGGGTCGAGCCACATCGCGTGACCGGGCAACGAGACCCCGCGGTCCCAGACGACCTCCCGAGTCACTGCGGTGAGCTCAGCCGGACGAGATCCTCCGCTGCGAACAGATCCGGCGGGATGTCGACACCGATCGCGGCATAGGCCTCGAAGGGCATTCCGATGTCGGCCACGAGGACTTCGCCTCCAAGGCGCGGCCCATCCGCTACGAGCAAGCCTGGCTTGGGCAAGCCAAGCGTGATGGTGGTCGATGCGTTCACGGTTGGAGAATAGGCGTCGCCGGAGTCCGCGTCGAGTCCGGACGGCACGTCCACCGCGACGACGGATGTGCCGGACGCATTGACGGCATCGATCCATCCGGCGAATCGCCCTTCCGGCGCGCGCGACAGGCCGGTTCCGAAGATGGCGTCGAGGATCACGTCCGCTCCCTCGAGCCGCAGCTCGGTTGAGATTTCGACGCCCATCCGGACCAGCGCATCGAGCTCTTTGGCCGCCGCCCCATGGAGCCTGCCCGCCTCGACGCAGCTCACATGGGTGAGGAGTCCTCGTCGGTGCAGATGTCTGGCCGCTGCCAGTCCGTCGCCGGCGTTGTTCCCGACGCCGCACACCACCGCGCAGGGCCGGTCGATGAAGCGTGCCAGCTGCCAGCCCACCGCCTCCATCAGCCAGTCGACCGAGATGCCGAACCGCTCCTGCGCGAGCGCGTCGAGCTCTTTGACCTGGCGGCTAGTGAGCGTGGGGAGGGCGCGCGACGACAAAGGAGCAGTAGGGATCGTGACGGTGGATGGAATCCGACTGCGAAACCGACGTGCCGATCAGCCGGGAGATGAGCTGCGGCGTGATCGTGCAGACCTGGGGGAATTTCAGGGCGGTGTTGCGGAAGGGGCAGTTGTGGATGGTGACCTGGACGCCTTCGGGCGTCTCAGTCTGCTCGGCGAGCGTGCCGGCCCGGGCGATCCACGCCACAACCCGTTTCAGCTTCTCGTCGAAACCCAGGCCTTCGAGGTCCTTTTCGATGGCGTCCGCGTGCCGGGCGGCGACGCGGGCGAAGACCTCGTCCAGGGCTTCCGGACCGCCCATCTCCTGGACCTCCTGCAGGACCATGCTCGCCAGCTGTCCGTACCGCTTCGGGAAGACTGAGTCGGCCCGCTCGGTCAGGGCGAAAAGCAGAGCCGGTCGGCCGCGCCCGCTGCGCTCCGGCAGGCTGTCGACCAGGCCGTCTTTCTCCAGGTTGGTCAGGTGCTGGCGCACCGCGTTGGGGGTCACCCCGAGGTCGGAGGCGATCGTCTCGGCGCTCAGCCGGCCCCTCCGGCGCAGGAGCTCGAGCACCTCCATCCGGGTCGAGCGGCCGGTGATCACGGGAGGTCCTTCGGACCGCTGGCGGGCATCCTCCCACCAGCATAAACCGATTTATTACAGGTGGTCCTTGACAAAATAAACGAGTGTCTTAGACTTGTCGGTGGGAGAAGAAGAATGCCACTGATCAAGCAGGCAAGCCACGCCATCGAGCACATGACCGCGCGGGAGCGGAGGATACAGCGGGCCAAGTACGCCCGCCGGAACAAGATGCACTATATCGACAAGCTCCTCAACGAGCTCGAGATGCTGAACCTCGCCGACCAGCGCCAGATGCCGCCCGTACTGTCGGTCGCGGTCAACAAGGTGATCGAGGAGTCGCCCGAGGTGACGGTGCTGGCGCAGGCCAAGCCGGCCTCGGTGATGGAGGCGATGGACGCTCTGTACGAGATCCAGGACAGCCTCATGTACAACCAGATCGAGGACGAGTAGTCGAGCGACTGAGCTGACTGATCGCGGGCCGGGTTCGTTTACGGACCCGGCCTTTTTCATACCGGGATGAACCCGATCGGCACCTGGGCGCTGCTGACGGGCTAGCGGTCGCCCTCGGCCTGGCGCACGCGCCGGCTCAACAGCTGCAGGAGCCGGAAGGCCACCTCAGGGTGCTCCTTGAGGAACGGCTTGAAATTCCACTCCGGGATCGACGCGAGGGTGACGTCGGTGTCGGCGGTGATGGTCGCGCTCCGGCCCTCGTGGTCGAGCAGCGCCATCTCCCCGAAGGAGTCGCCCGGCCCGAGCTTGCGTGCCCGGCCCTGAACGGTCTCCACGGTGACGTCCCCGTCGGTGATGACCATGAAGCCCACGCCGTTCTCGCCACGCATGGTGATCTCATGGCCGGCCGGGTGCTTGACGGTCTTCATCTGGCGCTCGATCGAGCG
>DASXBE010000179.1:0-2212 GCA_036491815.1 Candidatus Dormiibacterota bacterium
TCGCCCACGGCGTGCGAGTGGTTGTCGTTGACCTGCTTGAAGTGGTCCACGTCGATCAACCCCAGCGCCAGCGATCCGCCCTCGTACATCGTCCGGGAAAGTAGGGGCGGCAGCTCGGTGTCGACGTAGCGGCGGTTGCGCAGGCCGGTCAGCGAGTCGCGCAGCGCCATCTCGCGGAAGCGCTCGCCCTCGTCGCGCGCCTCGTCGGTCTCGAACACCGCCTGCAGGGTGCGCGAGTTCGCCTCGCGTTCCTGCGCGCGCAGCAATAGCTCCGCCGCATGGAACGCGATGTGCTGCTGGTAGGCGCCCTCGAAGTCACCCTGTGCCGCGTACAGGCTCGCCTGCTCCTCCAGCGCCTCGACGCGACGCTGGCCCAAGCCGCGCTCCTCGCACACGCGCAGGCACCGGTCCAGAGTCGCCTGCGCATCGGCCAGCTTGCCCTGCATCCGCTGCGACTCGACCGCGGTCCGCAGGGCTTCCGCCAGGCCCTCGGTCGGCCGCCCCTCGAGGTGGGCGTCGTCGAGGATCGGCCGGAGCGTTGCTTCGGCGTCGGCGTACTGGCCGAGGAGCAGTTGCGCGTGCGCGATCGTGTCCAGGCATGACGCGTCCAGCGGGATCTGGCGGGCGTCGGCGAACTCGCGCATCTGACGGCCGATGTCCAGCGACAGCTCGACATTGCCCGCGTCGTCCTCCAGCCACGCCCGGTTGTTGAGGATCTTCAGCTGCAGGGTCACGTCGTTCGCGCGCTCGGCCAGCCGGTAGGCGCTCTCATACCGCGAGCGCGCGTGCGCGAATGCGCCCGAGCGCTGCAGCGCCATTCCCAGGCCGTAGACATGCTCCGCCCGCATGCGGCTGGACATGGTCTCGTCCATCAGCTCCACCGAGCGCAGCGCGTGCTGCCAGGCGCTGGGAGTGTCGCCCATGGCGTCGAAGAACATGGACAGCATCCGGTGGCTCCGCGCCAGGAGGTGCCTGTGCTTGCGCTCGGTGGCCCATGAGTTGATCTCGCGGATCAGCTGTCCGGATGCGGTGTGCTTTCCGATCCGCCCCAGCACGTCCGCCTGGACCAGCTGGGCCCGCTTCTCGAGATCCTCCGCGCCCAGCTCTCGCGCCTGGCGCTCGAGCTCGACGGCAGGCACGAACGCGGCCTGGGGATTGGAGAACGGGACCAGCTCGAGCGCATCCAGCTCCGCCGCCACCCACTGGAGGCCGTCGTCAGCCAGCTCGGCTCTGTGGCGCGGCGTGGTTGTCGTCATCGTCGGGCCATGGGGTCCGTGGCCGCGACTTTAGCACCGTTAAGGTCCGGTTAAGCCGGCTTAGCCGCGAGGGGCAGGATCAGCCTGGCCGTGGTGCCCTGGCCCACCGTGCTTTCGATCTCCAGGCGGCCGCCATGGGCCGCCATGATTTCCTGCGCGATCGCAAGACCGAGGCCCGAGCCGGTCGATCCCGAACCCTTGACGAACCGCTCGAAGACCCTGGGCAGGAGCTCGGGCGAGATCCCGTCCCCGGAGTCCCTCACCGTCAGGGTCGCCGACCCGCCGACCGCTTCGGCGGTCACCTGCACCGTGCCCCCCGGTGGAGTGTGGCGGATGGCGTTGGACAGCAGGTTGCCGATCACCTGGCGGATCCGCGCCGGGTCTGCTTGGACAGCAGGCAGCTCGCCCGCGACCTCGGCCGTGAGCAGGACCTCGCTCGCCTCCGCCTGGCTGCGGAACGACTCCACGCCGTCGTGCGCCAGCGCTCCCAGGTCGATCGGCTCGAGGTGCAGGTCGAGGTTGCCCGCGTCGGTCATGGTGAGGATGCGCAGGTCCGCGACCAACCGCTCGAGCGCGCGGGTCGCCTCGAGGATGGGCGCCAGGTGGGCTGCGTCGGCGGGGTAGATGCCGTCCGAGATCGCCTCCGCCTGCCCGCGGATCACCGACAGCGGAGTGCGCAGCTCGTGCGTCACGTCGGCCAGGAAGGCGCGCCGCTGCTCGTCGATCGTCTTCAGCCGGTCCGACATCGAGTTGAACGCGCGCGCCACCGACCGCAGGTCCGACGAGCCCCACTCTGGAACCTTCGCCGAGTAGTCGCCTGACTCGATGCGCCGTGCGGCTTCGATCAGGTTGTTCATGGGGCGGGCCATCCGGCGCACTCCGCCAAACGCGATGACCGCGACCACGACGATGACGACGAGGATTGGTATCGCGACGAACGGGTGTGGCCCGGCTGG
>DASXBE010000180.1:0-12070 GCA_036491815.1 Candidatus Dormiibacterota bacterium
AAGCTCAAGCTCACGGCGCGGCAGATCAATGTGCAGCTCAGCGACGCCGTGACCAGCCAGGGCATCAAGGTCCAGGTCCAGGGCGTGGCCACGTTCAAGATCGGGCGCGACGTCGAGTCGCTCCGCAACGCCGCGGAGCGCTTCCTCGACGCCAAGCCGGAGCAGGTCGACTCGATCGTCAAGAACGTCCTCGAGGGCTCGCTGCGCTCGATCGTGGGCACGCTCACCATCGAGGAGCTCATCCGCGACCGCCAGAAGCTGCTCCAGCAGGTGCAGGACGCGGCCAAGGGCGACCTCGCCACCAGCGGCCTGCAGATCGACGCCTTCACCATCCAGAGCTTCTCCGACGAGTCGAACTACATCGAGCTCCTCGGCCAGCAGAGCGTCTCCACGGTGACCCGTGACGCGCGCATGGTCAAGGCCACGACCGACCAGGAGGCGGCGGTCCGGGAGGCGGAGTCGCAGCAGGTCAAGATCAACGCGGCCCGCGACGTGTCGCTCCGCGAGGCTGAGACCAAGACCCAGGTCGCCGCCGCCCAGGCGCGCGCCGACCAGGCCGGCCCGCTTGCCCAGGCCGAGGCCCAGCAGGAGGTGGTGCGCAAGCAGACCGAGCTGGCGCAGCTCGAGGCCGATCGCAAGGAGAAGGAGCTGCTCTCCTCCACGGTGAAGCCCGCGGCCGCGGAGGCCCAGGCCGTGATCGCACGTGCCGAAGGTGACAAGCGGGCGCGCATCGCGTCCGCCGAAGCGGACGCCGAGACCACCCGGCTGGAAGGTGGAGCGGAGGCCCAGATCGTGCTCACCAAGGGCGAGGCCGAGGCCAAAGCGCTCGCCATGCGCGCGGATGCCTACAAGCAGTTCAACGAGGCGGCCATCATCCAGACGGTGCTGGCCGCACTGCCGGACATCGTGCGGGCCGCGGCGGAGCCGATGGGCCACATCGACTCACTGACCGTGATGAGCGCGGACGGGGCATCCGACATCGTCAAGAACGCGACACGGGCGATGATCGAGTCGACCACGGCGATCAAGGGACTGACCGGGCTCGACGTGCCCGCTCTCGTGGGCGGGGCCCTCGGCCGGGGATTTGGCGAGAGGCTGCGCTCGGGTGACGGCGAGGGAGTCGGCAACGGGGAGAGCGGCTCGGCGGCCGACCGGATCAGCCAGATCGCGGGCGGAGGCCTGGCCGCGATCAAGAGCGGTGCCGCTGAGGCTGGCGCCGCGGAACATGTCGCCGAGCAGGAGGCTGGGGCCAAGGTCGAGGCCGCGGTGCACACGGCGCACGCGGGGGTCGAGCAGGCGAGCGCCGCGGTGGAAAAGGCGGCCGCCGACGCGAAGGCCGCAGTCGCGACCGCCGCCGCCAAGGCCAAAGCGGAGGTGGCGGACAAAACGGCAGGCTTGGGTGGCGAGACCGGGTCGCCGTCTGAGGGCAACATCGCGCAGTGGACGAAGTGGTTGGCCGACCAGCTCGGCCGGGTGCCCGACATCGGTGCTTACGGAGCGCTGCGCTTGAGTGATCTCACCACCAGGGGCCCGGCCTCGGCGCGCGGGATCTGGGCGACGGCCAGGGATGTGCTGGAGAAGCAGTACGGCAGCGTCACGATTGCGGACTTTCTGCGCGCCTCTTGACCGGAGTGTGGAACCCCATAAAAGCGGGAAGCCCGCTTGCGCGAGCTTCCCTAGGCTGGGGTGGGGGCGTGAAGTTAATTTAATAGGCTTTTTGTTAGCCCGGCGATATGGTAGCACAGCGTTCAGCGATCCACAAGATATAGACAACTGGGGACAAATCCGTTGAAAACGCCCCTCCCGCTGGACATGGAGCCGATGCTCGCCGCCGTCGCAGACGGCATCCCTCAGGGCGACAGCTGGGAGTACGAGCCCAAGTGGGACGGCTTCCGGACGCTGGTCTTCCGCGACGGCGACGAGGTGGCGCTGATGAGCCGGGGCGGCCGGCCTATGAACCGCTACTTTCCTGAGCTGCTGGACCCGTTGCGCAAGCTCGGCCGTGACAAGGTCGTGCTGGACGGTGAGGTGGTCGTGGTGGGGGACGACGGCCTCGACTTCGGCGCCCTCCAGCAGCGCGTCCACCCGGCGGAATCGAGGGTCAAGATGCTGAGCGAGGCGACGCCGGCCTGGTACATCGCGTTCGACCTGCTGGCCGAGGGTGACGAGGACCTGCGGAAGGTGCCCTTGGGGGAGCGGCGCAGGCGGCTCGAGAAGCTGCTCAAAGGTGTGGGGCGCGGCCGGTCGGGTCCTGTATTCCTCACGCCCTACACGCGCGACCCGAAAACGGCGGCCGACTGGTTTGAGCGCTTCGAAGGCGCGGGCCTCGACGGCCTGATCGCCAAGGCGTGGGATGGGGTGTACGTCCCCGGCAAGCGGAACTGGGTGAAGATCAAGCACCGGCGCACCGCGGACTGCATCGTCATCGGCTGGCGCAAGACGAGCGACGGAACGAGCCTCGGCTCGCTGCTCCTCGGCCTCTATGACTCGAAGGGCACGATGCACTATGTCGGCCACACCTCGTCCTTCAACGCGGCGGAGCGGAAGGAGCTGATGGCCACCCTCAAGCCTCTGCAGACCGAGATCCCCGAGGAGGAGTGGCGCGCCAACCCGGGCCGCATGCCCGGCGGACTCAGCCGGTGGTCACGCGGCAAGGACACCGAATGGGTGGCCGTACGGCCCGAGCTCGTCTGTGAGGTCAGCTACGACAAGCTGGAGGCCGGCGAGAGGTTCCGGCACGCCACAGGCTTCATCCGCTGGCGACCCGACAAACCGCCGCAGCAGTGCGGCTTCGACCAGATTGCCTCAGCTGTTCAGTTCGACGTGCGTGGGATCTTCGGGAGCAAGTAAGAGGGGGCGTGCGCCCGGTCCGCCGGGACCGTAGTACCGCATCGCCGCGCGCCCCAGCCCGGTGACGGCGAGCCAGTCGAAGCCGGCGCCCACCGCCACCCCGACGCCCAGCGGCACCAGCCGGGCAGCGACCTTGGTCACGCCGCGAGTCGCGAAGCGCGCGAAGATGCGCGACAGGACGCGGCCGCCCCCGTGCGCTACCAGCAGGCCGGGCAGCCTGCGGAAGGCGGCCAGCGCGATGCGCTCTCCGCCGGCGACCAGCACGTCCTCGCGAAGCTTCACCGCACCGCTCGTGAGCCCGACGACGACCAGCGCCTCCAGCACCCGCTCGTCCGCGCCCGCGAGCTCGTGCCCGTAGATCATCGCGATGCCCAGAACGAGCTCGATCTCCTGCTCGAGGGCGTAAAGGGTCTGGCTGGTGATCGTGCCGACGGCCAGGACGGTGCCCAGACCGGGCGCGATGGAGGCGGCGCCACTCAACGCTCCCGTGGCTGCGACTCGGATTCGGGTGGAACGGATGAGCTTCAGCGCGAGTTGATGACTGGTGTAGGCGGGGTGCTCGGCGCGCAACAGCTCGACGCGCGATCGGATCGCCGGCTCCCTGGCCTGCAGCGCGTGGCCAAGGGTCCTCATCACCGCCCGCACCTGCGGCGGAAGGCTGTCGAGGTCCACGACCTGAGGGTACAGCACGGAACTTATTGCGAATGAGTTGCGCCAGATGGAGGTCGATCTGAATACGAACTTGCGACCTTGTAGCGATAAGGGATAGGCTGCTCGCGTGGGCTCGATGGCCGGGTTACTGCGGCAGTCGTTCGACCGGGGAGAGCGCAACCGGCTGATTGGCCTCTTCGGTTCGGTGGGGGTGCTGCACCTCGCCGGATGGGGCCTGCTCCTCGTCTATGGAGCGCACCATCCCGCGTTCCTCGCCCTTGGCGGGCTCGCCTACACGTTCGGCCTGCGCCATGCGTTCGACGCCGACCACATCTCGGCCATCGACAACACGACCCGCAAGCTCTTGCAGCAGGGCCAAAAGCCGGTTGGGGTTGGCTTTTTCTTCTCCCTGGGCCACTCGAGCGTCGTCCTTCTGATCGCGGTCGCACTCGGTCTGGCGGTGCGATCGATCGTCCAGGGTGTCGTGGGCAGCAACGGCGAGCTGAGGAGCATCGGCGGCGCCGTGGGCACTCTGGTTTCAGGCGGCTTCCTCGTGGTGATCGGGATCCTGAACCTCGTCATCCTGCTCGACATCATTCGCGTCTACCGGAAGATGCGACGCGGCGAGTACGACCGCGACAGCCTGGAGACCGAGCTCGTCGCGGGCGGAATTATGACGAGGATCTTCGGGCGCATGTTCCGGCTGATCGACCACAGCTGGCAGATGTACCCGGTCGGTTTTCTCTTCGGCCTGGGCTTCGACACCGCCTCCGAGGTCGCCCTCCTGGCCATCTCCGCCGGAGCGGCCGCGCAGGGCCTTCCCTTCACCGCGATCATCTCGCTCCCGCTGATCTTCGCCGCGGGCATGTCGCTGATGGACACGGCCGACGGTGCGTTCATGTCGAAGGCCTACTCATGGGCCTTCGCGAGCCCCATTCGCAAGGTCTTCTACAACCTGACGGTGACTTCACTGTCCGTCTTCGTCGCGTTGTTCGTCGGGGTCGTGGAGCTGGCGCAGATCCTGATCCAGGTCCTGAAGCTGCGCGGCGGTGCGTTCGATGCAATCGCCGGCTTCGACTTCATCGGCAAGGCCGGATACGTCATCGTGGCCGCGTTCATCGTCGCTTGGGCCGGAGCGCTCGCGATCTACAAAGTGCGCCGCATCGACGAGCGCTGGAGCGAGCTGATCGACAAGGTCGCCTAGCCGGTGAGCTTGCACTGGAAGCCGGCGCGGCTTCCGGACCGCTCGCCTCTCGAGGGCGAGACAGTGCGCCTCGAAGCAGTCGATCCCGAACGCCACGGGGAGCAGCTCTTCGCCTCCCTGACGGGACACGACGAGCTCTGGGACCACCTCGCCTATGGGCCGTTCGCGGACCAGGCCGCGTTCGAGGCCTGGCTCGCCGAGCGCGCTGCTTCGAGCGACCCGCTGTTCTATGCGGTGGTCGACCGTGCTGCCGGCGAGGCTCGCGGCATGGCGGCCCTGATGCGGATGGACCCCGCCAACGGGGTCATCGAGGTTGGCCACATCTGGTTCTCGCCCGAGCTGCAGCGGAGCCGACAGGCGACCGAGGCGATCTATCTCACCGCGCGTTACGCGTTTGAGCTGGGCAACAGGCGGTTTGAGTGGAAATGCGACTCCCTCAATGGTCCGTCTCGCCGCGCGGCCGAGAGATTCGGCTTCACCTTTGAGGGCATCTTCAGGCAGCACCTGGTGGTCAAGGACCGCAACCGCGACACGGCATGGTTCTCGATCACAGACGGCGAGTGGCCGTCCCGGCGCGCGGCCTTTGAAGCCTGGCTGGCGCCGTCGAACTTCGACGCCGAGGGCCGTCAGCGCCGACGCCTGGCCGATCTCCTCGCCCGGCCGCATCCGGAATAGATCGCCGCGGGGCGGGTTAGAGCGTGTTGAGATGCCCGCCACTCAGGATCAGATCCAGCAGGCCCTTCAGAAGGGCGGCGTCGTGGACATCACCACGACCGGCCGCCAGAGCGGCGAGCCCCGGCGGATCGAGATCGTGTTCCACAACCTGGGCGGCCGCGTCTACATCAGCGGCACTCCCTCCCCGAAAAAGCGCAAATGGCTGGCCAACCTGGAGGCCAACTCCAATTTCACATTCCACCTCAAGGGCGCCGTCATGGCGGACCTGCCGGCGAGGGCGCGGGTGATCGACGATGAAGCCGAGCGTCGAGAGGTACTTCCGCACATCGCCCGAAACTGGAATCGCACGGACATCGACACGATGGTGCTCCAGAGCCCGCTCATCGAGGTCGAGCTCGACCGGCCCTAGGCCCGAAAAGCAAAAGGGGCCGACCCGAGTGGGTGGCCCCTCAGATGATTTACGACTCGACTAGCTGCAGCCGGTGGTCGCTCCGCAGTTGAGGCACTTGTAGCACGAGCCTGAGCGCACGGTGATCGCGCCGCAGTCGGGGCAAGCCGGCGCGTCGGTGTTGACGAAGGCGATCCGCTGCACCGTGCCGTGGCCGCCGTTCCCGTTGGTAGGGGCTGCGAGGACCTTCAGTTCGGTCGCCGCGGGCGCCGGCTTCGTCTCGGCTGGCGCCGCCGCCTGTGCTGGGACGGACTCCTGGACCGGCTCGCGCCGGATCACGCCGGCCTCGTCCTGCTCCTCGATCGGCAGGAAGTGGCTGGCCATCCATCGGAAGATGTAGTCGACGATCGACTTGGCGATCGGAATCTCCTGGTTCTTGGTAAAGCCCGACGGCTCGAAGCGCATGTGGCTGAACTTGTCCACCATGAACTTCAGCGGCACGCCGAACTGGAGCGCATAGGAGGTCTGCGTGGCGAACGCGTCCATCAGGCCGGAGATCGTCGAGCCCTCCTTGGCCATGGTCACGAACAGCTCGCCCGGGGTGCCGTCGTGGAACATGCCCACGGTCAGGTAGCCCTCGTGGCCCTGGATGTCGAACTTGTGCGTGATCGCCTTCCGCTCCTCGGGCAGCTTTCGCCGCATGGCTCGGTACTCCACCTCCGCGCCGGCTTCCTTCTTCTTCTCCTTGTCGAGCGAGGTGGAGAGAGGCTGCGATCGCTTGCAGCCGTCGCGGTAGATCGCGATGCATTTCAGGCCGAGCTTCCAGGATTCCATGTACGTCTGCTGGATGTCATCAACCGTCGCGTCTGTCGGGAGGTTCACCGTCTTGGACATCGATCCTGAGATGAACGGCTGCACCGCCGCCATCATCCGGACGTGGCCCATTGGCGCGATCGAGCGGCTGCCATTGACGGGCTTGAACGCGCAGTCGAAGACCTTCAGGTGCTCGTCCATCAGGTGCGGGGCGCCCTCGATGGTGTCGTTCTCGTCGATGTACTCGACGATCTCCTTGACCATGACCTCGTCGTAGCCGAGCTTGCGCAGGGCCGCCGGCACCGTGGTGTTGACGATCTTGAGCAGCCCGCCGCCGACCAGCTTCTTGTACTTGACCAGCGCCAGGTCGGGCTCGATGCCCGTGGTGTCGCAGTCCATCATCAGCCCGATCGTCCCGGTGGGCGCGAGCACCGTCGCCTGCGCGTTGCGGTAGCCGTGGGCCCGGCCGAGCTTGACCGCCTCATCCCACGTCTCCCGGGCCGCGTCGACCACCTCGGCCGACTCTGTCGAGGTGGACAGCTGGTGCGCCGCCTGGCGGTGCTTCTCCATCACGCGCAGCATCGGCTCGCGGTTCTTCGCGTACTCGCTGAACGGACCCTTGACCTGCGCCATCCGCGCCGACTGCGCGAACGCCCGGCCCGTCATGATCGAGGTGATCGCCCCGGCGAAGCGGCGACCCTCATCCGAGTCGTAGGCCAGGCCCATCGACATCAGCAGGGCCCCGAGGTTGGCGTAGCCCAGGCCGAGCGGGCGCAGCGCTTCCGAGTTCTTGCCGATGGCCGGCGTCGGGTAGGAGGCGTTCGAGACCAGGATCTCTTGGCCCGTGAAGCAGATGTCCACGGCGCGGCGCATCCGATCGACGTCCACCCGACCTTCCTCCGTCTGGAACTTCATCAGGTTCAAAGACAGCAGGTTGCAGGCCGTGTCGTCGAGGAAGACGAACTCCGAGCAGGGGTTGGTGGCGTTGATCCGGCCGGTGTTCGGCACGACATTCCACTCCTGGATCGTGGTGTCGAACTGCAGGCCGGGGTCGCCGCAGATCCAGGCGGCGTCGGCGATGTCGCGCCACATGTCGCGTGCCTTGTGGGTTTCGATCACGCGGCCGTCCACGACCGCCTTCGTCTCCCACTTCTTGTCGTCCGCGACCGCCTGCATGAAGTCGTCCGTGACGCGGACCGAGTGGTTGGCGTTCTGGAACTGGACCGAGTCGTACGCGCCGCCGGGCACGTTGAACCCGACGTTGTAGCCCGCGTCGATCAGCGCCCAGGCCTTCTTCTCCTCCTCGGCCTTGCACTTGATGAAGTCGACGATGTCGGGGTGGTCGGCGTTGAGGATGACCATCTTGGCCGCGCGCCGCGTGGTTCCGCCCGACTTGATCGAGCCGGCGAACGAGTCATAGCCCTTCATGAAGGAGACGGGGCCCGACGCGGTGCCGCCACCGGAGAGCTGCTCCTTGGACGAGCGCAGCACGGAGAGGTTGGTGCCCGTGCCGCTGCCGAACTTGAAGAGCATGCCCTCGGTCTTGGCCAGATCGAGGATCGACTCCATCGAGTCCTGGACCGAGTTGATGAAGCAGGCCGAACCCTGCTGCGAGCGCCCCGGGACTCCGATGTTGAACCACACCGGGCTGTTGAACGAGGCGTGCTGGGTGACGAGCAGGAAGCGAAGCTCTTCGGCCCAGTTCGCCGCGTCCTCTTCGGAGGCGAAGTAGCCGTCCGCCCGGCCCCACGCCGCGAGCGTGTCAACCACGCGGTCGATCAGCTGGCGGACGCTGGTCTCACGCTCCGGCGTGCCCTGGCCGCCGCGGAAGTACTTCTGTGCGACCACGTTGATCGCCAGCTGCGACCACGAGCGGGGGACGTCGACGTCCTTCTGCTCGAAGATGACCTGGCCTTTCTCACCGGTGATGGCCGCCGTCCGGCGCTCCCACTCGATCAGGTCGAAGGCGTGGCTGCCCGGAGGTGTGAAGTAACGCCCAAAGCGGAGTCCTTTGGCGGTTTTCTGCCCGTTGGCTCCATTTCTAGCGCGGGCACCGGCGAGGTCGGCAACATTCTTGGCCATCTAGAGAACGCCTCCTTCAATCATCCCCGTTTGAGGGTGGTTTCAAATCGCTTTCTGTGACGTTGTGGTGGGTCGTTGAGCTGGATCGTTTGGGGATGGAAGAGGCCCCAGAGCATGCCCGCCACTTATGCCCCAGGGCCTCGATCTAACGACTCGAAATATACGACTGGCTTTTGGGCTTGTCAAGACCAAAACACAACATATTTGGCATCAACAACCCTTTACCCCCTACATGTGGGTGGATTACCTGTGGATATCCCTGGTGAGGAGTTGGGCACAGGCTGGGTAAGGACGGGGGATAACCGGGCATAACCGGACTACTGAGCGGAGTCGACGAGGGCGAGCCCGAGGGGCTCTGGGGAAAACTCCTCGCCGCCGTCGGGGGCGCCGACCTTGGCCTCGCCTTCGGCGGTCATCTGGGCACTCTGGACCGAGGCCCGGATGCGGGCGGACACCTGCTTGCCCTCGCCGTACGCGTTCTGGAGCATGGTCACGGCGCGCTGGAGCTTGTTCTCCAGGATGCCCTCGAGCGTGTCCAGGTGGCGCTCGACGTCGATCAGGGCCGACTGAAGGTTCTCCATGTCCACCGTGCGGGCGAACTGGAGGTGGAGCTGGTACAGGGTCAGCAGGTAGGGCAGGGCCATGGCGTAGCCGACCACCATCACGTGGCGCCGGTGGGCGGCGACGATCGCACCGCGGCACACGTCGTAGGCGGCATCGGGGATGACCGCGAGCGCAAACGGCGACGTAGTCGCCGGGTCGATGTACTGGCTCACCTCGCGGACGCGCCTTTCGACCTCGCGCTCGACCTGGGCGGTCAGCTGGGCGCGGCGCGGTGCGTCGAGCCCCGTATCGGCGAGCTGCTCCAGAGCGACAGTGGACACCCACTTCGAGTCCATGGGCAGCAGCTTGCCCCCCGGCAGCCGCAGGGCCAGCTCGACGACCTTCCCGCCGACCCAAACGTTGCGCTGGAGCATCTCGGGCGGAAGGTGGCGCAGCGCCTCCTCGAGGATGTTCTCGCCGGCGGCGCCGCGGGTCGAGCTCCCCGCGATTACGCTCTCCAGCCGCCGCAGGCTCGCCCGGGCCTCTTCCTCCACCGGCTGCCTGGCGGTCAAAGCGGACCGGAGGCCCTCGACGACGGACTGGGTCGAGGTCATGAGCGACTGGGTCTGGGCCATCCGCTCGCGGAGCTCGGCCGCCTGGTTCAGCTGAGTCGAACCGCCCGCCTCGAGCCGCACCTTGAGCTCAGCGACATCACGGGACTGGCCCTCCGCGCGCCGCACCAGAGTGAGGACCAGGGCGGCCAGGCCACCGATCCCCGCCAGCACACATACCAGTAGAAGCGCGAACAACAGTTCGAGTAACGACATGTTGGGCATTGTAGCCTCGAATCGGGGTCTAGACAAGCCCGTTAACATGACCTCAGTGGCCACTTCCGAACCTCTCATCCAGCCCGACCCAACGCCCGACCGGATCCCCCTGGAGGAGGTCTACATGCGCATGGCCGAGGAGCTCGCGAAGCGGTCGACCTGCGCCCGGCTCCAGGTCGGCAGCGTGATCACGACCGGGGACCTGACCCAGGTCCTCGGCATCGGCTACAACGGCAACGCCCGGGGCCTGCCCAACCGCTGCGACTCGGACCAACCCGGTAATTGCGGCTGCATCCATTCGGAGCAGAACGCCCTGATCAAGGCCGGGGCCCAGCTGCCGGGCAAGGTCATGTTCGTCACCGCCTCGCCCTGCGTCATGTGCTCCAAGATGATCATCAACACCAACGTCGGCACCGTCTACTACCGCGAGGCGTACCGCGACCCGGCCGGCCTCGACGTGCTGCGCCAGGGTGGGGTGGAGGTCGTCCACTACGATCGCTGGCGCAACCACTGGCGGTAAACCGAATTTGCCTGGCCAAGAACTGGCCTAGAATCGCGCGTATGCACACTTGGGGCTTTGAATCCGAAGCCCAAGCCCTCGACGAGCAAGAAAAGCGGTTTGCGGAGAGCAGGGAGAACGATCGGGCGGGCGCGCAGACCTTTGGTCAGCCGGCGGTGCAATCAATGCGAACACTCTGGCGCTCCTGGCTGCTGGTCGGTTTGGTCGCGGTCTTCTCAGTCATGTGGTTTCTGGGCCGCAACACCCCGAGCCTGATCGCCGGCGCGGTGACGGCGGGCGTGGCTCTTGGGCTCGCCATCCGTTTGCTCAGGCTGCGTCGCTCGTAGCCCGCCGGCGTCCGTACGCGGTCGTGCCTGAGGCCAGTCGGCCTCAGCCTTCCCGGACGATCTCCCAGCCGCGCTCGGTCTGCACGATCCGGGGCTCGATGATGGGGATCTCGCGGATGCGCCGCACCCGGGCGAAGAGCTTCGAGGCGTCGTCGACGGCGACCGACTCCAGCACGGCGCGCGTGGCGTAGACCAGCGTGACCTCCGAGCTCGCGAGCGCCCTGGACGGCGAGATCCACATCCAGTCCGTGACCTCGCCCTCCTGGGGCCGGACGGTTTGGCCAGCCGGCATCCGCGCCAGGAAGAACCGCGCGTCGAAGCGGCGGCGCATCTGCGCCGGGGTGACCCATCGCGCGAACATCACCAGGCGGTCGAAGGCGGGCGCAAGGCTCAGCTCGCGCAGGGCGTTGCCGAACGAGGCTCCGCCCTCCAGCAGCGACCGCACCTTTGCGGAGTCGGCGTCCGCCGCGAAGCGGCGCCCGCGCCGCGCCAGCAGGATGCCCGCCTCCTCGAAGAGCTCGCGAACCGCCGCCGTCCGGATCGGATCCTCCCCCGCGCCGTCGCCTTCGTGCACAGTCCCGCCGGGAAAGACGTAGGCGCCGGGGGCAAAGTCGGCGCCGCCCGGCCGGTGCACGAGCAGCAGCTCCCAGGGCCGGCGGCCGCGGACCAACAGCACGGTGGACGACGGGCGCGGCACGGCCGGAGGCTCGGTGAGGTTGAGGTGGCGCGAAAGGTCGGGGGGGTTGGCGATGGTGCTGAGTCTAGGATGATCCAGCACGTGGATCTCGGCATCGCGGGGAAGGTGGCTCTCGTCACCGGCGGCACGCGGGGGATCGGGTACGGCATCGCGAAAGCGCTCGCCGCCGAGGGCGTGCGCGTGTCAGTGGTGGCGCGGCGCGACGAGGACGTCCAGCGCGTCGCCGCCGAGCTTGGTGGCGCGGGCGTGGCCGCCGATCTCCTGACCGACGATGGCTGCCGCCGCGCCGCCGTCGAGACGGTGCAGGCCCTCGGCCCGATCGACATCCTCGTCAACAACATGGGGGCGCGCGCCGGCACCTCGTGGAGCGACACCGGCCCTGCCGAGTTCCAGGCGGCCTTCGAGGGCAACGTCGGGGTCGCCCTCCGCATGACGGAGCTCGTCCTGCCAGGCATGCGCGAGCGGGCTTGGGGACGCGTCGTCGTGATCAGCTC
>DASXBE010000181.1:0-4270 GCA_036491815.1 Candidatus Dormiibacterota bacterium
TACTTCTGGAAGTCGGCCAAGTGGTTGCGCGGGCTAGAGTTCATGGAACGCAACCGGCTCGGTTTCTGGGAGCAGCGTGGGTATCACGACGAGGCAGACCCCTGGAAGGAGACAAGGTACTGGTAGGCCGCCCCTAGAGGCGCCGCCGGTCGTCACCTTCACATCGGACTTCGGAACCGGGTCGCCGCTCGTGGCGGCGATGAAAGGAGTGGTGCTCGCCGGCTGTCCCAACGCCGTGCTGGTCGACGTGAGCCACGACGTGCCGCATTTCGACGTTTCGGCAGGGGCCTTCATGCTGTTCGCGGGTACGCGCCATTTCGCGGGCGGCACGGTCCACCTGGCGATCGTCGATCCGGGCGTGGGCGGCGCGCGCCGTCGACTCGTCGTGCGAGCCGGCGGCCGGTACTACCTCGGGCCGGACAACGGGCTCTTCGCGATCGTGATCGAGGAGGTCGGCCTCCAATCGGTGATCGAGCTCGCTCCGAGGCCGCACACCGCGCCGACCTTCGAGGGCCGCGACGTCTTCGCGCCTGCGGCGGCCTCCCTGGCCTCGGGCGTGCCACTCGAATCTTTGGGGCCTCCCACGGATCCGCCACTCGGCCTGCCCGACCTCGGCCCGCGGGTGCTGTGGACCGACGGCTTCGGCAACCTGGTGACGAACCTGAAGCCGCCGGTGCGCCGGATGCGCATCCACAACCACGACATCACCTCCTTCGCGACGACCTACGCGGAGGCGAGGCCGAACGAGCCCTTCATCTACGTGGGGAGCATGGGCTATCTCGAGGTGGGGTTGCGCGAGGCGCGCGCGGACAAGATGCTTGGTGCGCGGGCCGGCATGAAGGTCGAGCTGGTCTAGGCGGTTCGACCTCTTAACAGGCGGGGTTGGCCTGCCGATCGCCGGGCGGTAGCGTGGCCTGCGCTGTGGCTCGAGTGGTCTGCCTGCTCCTCCTCCTCTCCCTGGTGGGCTGCTCGGGCCCGGTTGATTCCTTGGTCGTCGCGAGGTCGGGGAGCGCCGTGGCGGGCGGGCCGGTCGCGGCTGCCACGGCGGCCGAGCCGGTTCAGCTGTGGCAGGACGCGGCCATCTTTCGCCTGCTGGCCCGCATGATCTCGGGCGCCCGCGGCAGGGTCCTCGTGGAGATGTACGAGCTCGGCAGGCCGGACCTCGTAAGCGCCCTGGGGGCGGCGGCGGTTCGCGGGGTATCGGTCCGAGTGATCACCGACCCCACGGTCAGCGTCAGCCGCAAGTCGGCCTCCCGCCTCGATACGCTGCGGGTGTCCGAGCGCTCCTACCCGGTCGACGACTCGATCCACCAGATCGACCATGTGAAGCTCCTGGTCGCGGACGGCGAAGCCGCCGTGGGCGGAATGAACTGGGGCGTCCACAGCGATCGCAACCATGACTTCGTCCTGGAGACCCGCGTCGCGGCCGAGGTCGACCGCGCAGCCCGGATCTTCGAGCAGGACTGGAGCCTCGCCGGAGGGGATCCGGCGCCGCTAGCGGCGAGCCAAGGGGAGCTGGCCCAGACCGGCCCTGGGGAGGAGATCCGAGCCATGCTCGAGGGCGCGCTCAACCATGCCGTCCGGCGGGTCCTGGCCGAGGTGTACACGCTGACCGACCCGGAGGTTATCGCCGAGCTCATCTCCGCGCACCGGCGGGGCGCGTTGGTGCGCGTCGTGCTGGATCCAAACCAGGCGTACAACCTCCACGCCTACTCGATGCTCGTCGCGGGCGGGGTGGAGGCGCGCTGGTACCCAGTGCCAAAGGGCGCTCTGCTCCACGCGAAGATCGGTCTTTTCGACGGGCTGCTCGTGCTCGGTTCAGCCAACTGGACCCGGAGCGGGCTGGGCGTCAACCACGAGCTCGACATCGAAACGCGAGACCCGTCCGCGGTCGCCGCGTACGGGTCTCGTTTTGACTCTGACTGGCGCCGGTCGGCGGTCTCCTAGGTGATCTCGCTGAACGTGTCCACGAAGTCCGTGTGGGCGATCAGATCCTGCTGCTCGATCTTCTGGAACGTCAAGGAGTCGTCCTCGAGGACGTCGGCACCCGACGTGTACTGCCTCACATCGCTGACGCTCGCGTTCGTCAGCGTGACCCGGTAGTAGTTGACGTTTCGACCGAACCTGTCGGTCCGGTTGAAGTTGATGACGACCGATCTCAGGTTTTCATTCGTGGCGGCGGCGTCCAGGAACTGGGGCGAAGAGCCGCCCATGACGTGGGTCACCACGACCGGCTTGTACTGGCGTCTGCCGGTCGCCTGGCCGGTCGAGGGGTCGCGGGGCGTCAAGACCTCGAACTGGTAGGCGGTGACAGTGATCAGCCCGGCCACCCGCGACGTCGAGTTGTCGTCACCCTTGAAGACGCCCTGCTTCTGGCCGGTGACAGTCATGTTGATCGTCACCCCGACCGCGGCCTGCGCGTTGGGCGCGCCCGTGCGCACGCTGGTCAGCTGCCAGGCGACGAGCGCCAGCAGCAGGGCGACGAGGACAAGAGCCAAAAACCGAATCCGTGAGACCACGAGCGAGCGGGTCATCTCCGACTTCCTCCATCAAGCGCCGGGTTTGACCGGCCGCCGCTATTCTTGCGCCCGCGGCGGGGATTTGAGCCGGCCTAGGGCCGGCGACCCTAGCTTTGCGGCGGAGGCCCTGAGGCGCCAGGCGGAGGCGGTCCCGATGATCCCGTGGCGGGCGGAAGCGACCCGGAGCCGGGGGCCGGCATGTTGCCGAAGTTGACCTGCGGGACGGCACGGTCGGCGTCGTCCGCCTGGAAGAAGCCGAACGGCTTGAAACCGAGGATGCCCGCGATCAGCGAGGTCGGGAGGGTTTGCAGCTTGATGTTGTAATCCCGCACGTTGCCGTTGTAGAAGCGGCGCGAGAACTCGATCTTGTCCTCGGTGGCGGTCAGGGTCTCCTGAAGGTTCGTGAAGGCCGAGATCGCTTTGAGGTCGGGGTAGTTCTCGGAGACCGCGAAAAGGCTGCGGAGGCTCTGGCTGAGCATGTTCTCGGCCTGCCCGATCTTTGCCGGGTCGCCGGTGGCCCCGGCAGCGACGGCGTTGGCCCGGGCGTTAGTCACAGCCTCCAGCGTGCCCCGCTCGTGGCCCATGTAGCCCTGCACGGTGTTGACCAGGTTGGGGATCAGGTCGTGGCGGCGCTTGAGCTCGACATCGATCTCGGACCAGGCCTCCTGGGTCCTGTTCCGCGCCGTGACCAGGCCGTTGTAGGTGAGGACGAACCACAGGACGATGAGAACGACGACGACGATGACGATGATGGGTCCCACGGCCGCCTCCTATTTACCCAGTGCGTGAACGACGCCTGGCGTGAACGCGCCGGCTACGCGTGGGCGCGTCGCGCCCACCGCGTCTTTTTGAGCATCTTCTTGTGCTTGTGCTTGCGCATCTTCTTGCGCCGCTTCTTGATTACCGAGCCCAATCCAACTCCCAGACACACTTAATCAGCCGACAGGGATCCAGGCGGGGAATCATACCGCAAGGGGGAGGGCCTCCGTCCCGGCCCGGTTCCGGGCCTACACTCCACGCCGATGTACTTCACGGACGCCCACGAGGAGCTGCGCCTCCACGTCAGGCGCTTCCTCGAGAAGGAGGTACACCCGCATCTCGAGGAGTGGGAGGAGAAGACCTTTCCCGACTCCATCTTCAAGCGTTTCGGCGAGCTCGGCTTTCTCGGGCTCCGCTACCCGCCGGAATACGGCGGTCAAGGCGGCGACTACTTCTCGGCTGTCGTCCTCTCCGAGGAGATGGCGAGGGCCGGGTGCGGAGGCCTGGGCATGGCGGTCGCGGTCCAGGCCGAGATGGCGACTCCGCCCGTGTTCAGGTTCGGGACCGAGGTGCAGCGGCGCAGGTGGGTCGTTCCGGCGATCCAGGGCGAGCAGATCGCGGCCCTGGCGATCACGGAACCGGATGCGGGGTCTGACGTGGCTGGGATCACCACGGTCGCCCAGCGCTACGGCGACGAGTTCATCCTGAACGGCCGCAAGATCTTCATCACCAACGGCGCCCGCTGCCACTGGGCGCTCGTCGTCACCAAGGCGGGGAGGGAGCGGGGGCACGAGGGCTTCAACCTCCTCGTGGTTGAGAAGGGCACGCCGGGCTTCAGCGTGACCCGCACTCTGCAGAAGCTGGGCATGCACTCCTCGGACACCGCGGAGCTCCTGTTCGAGGACTGCCATGTTCCCGCCGCCAACCTCATCGGCGAGGAGGGCGAGGGCTTCAAGAACCTGATGTGGGAGCTGCAGGGCGAGCGCATGATC
>DASXBE010000182.1:0-10585 GCA_036491815.1 Candidatus Dormiibacterota bacterium
GGGAGCCCTGGAGCTGATGTGGCGCCTGGAGCAGGCCCTGTGCGCCGTGGTCGGTGTCGACCGCGTCACCCTCCAGCCGGCGGCCGGCGCGCATGGCGAGTGGACGGCGCTGCGGATGATCAAGGCGTACCAGCACTCAAAGGGCGAGGCGCGGACCGAGGTGCTGGTGCCGGATTCGGCGCACGGAACGAACCCCGCCAGCGCGGCCCTGAGCGGCTTCCAGGTGGTCGAGGTGCGGTCGGGATCCGATGGGCGCATCAGCCTGTCCGACCTCGAATCCAAGCTCTCGGCGCGGACCGCCGCCTTGATGCTGACCAACCCCAATACCTTGGGCCTGTTCGAGCGTCAGATACTGGATATAGCGGAACTTGTACATAGCGTTGGCGCGATGCTCTACTACGACGGGGCGAACTTGAACGCCTTCATGGGCATCTGCCGCCCCGGTGACATGGGGTTCGACGCGGTTCACATGAACCTCCACAAGACCTTTACCACCCCGCACGGCGGCGGTGGGCCGGGGGCCGGCCCCGTCGGGGTCAAGGCGGAGCTCGTGCCCTTCCTTCCCAAGCCGACGGTGGAGCGCACGAACGGGCACCTGACGCTGGATTTCAAGCGCCCGCGCTCGATCGGACGGGTGCGCAGCTTCTACGGCAACTTCGGCATGCTCGTGCGGGCCTACACGTACATCGTCGCGATGGGCAGCGATGGCCTGGCTCAGGCCTCCCACGACGCCGTCCTCTCGGCCAACTACCTTCGCAAGCAGGTCGAAAACGACCTCGAGATGCCCCATGACGGCCCCTGCATGCACGAGTTCGTGGCGAGCGCCCACAACCTGCACGACCACGGCGTTCGCGCCCTGGACGTGGCCAAGGCCCTGCTCGACCGCGACTTCTACGCGCCCACGATCTACTTTCCCCTGGTGGTGCCCGAGGCGATCATGGTCGAGCCGACCGAGACCGAGAGCAAGCCGACCCTCGACCGATTTGCCGCCGCCATCAAAGAGATCGTGGCCGAGGCCAAAACGAACCCCCAGGCGCTCCACGATGAGCCCAGGAATCTCCCCGTGGGCCGCCTCGACGAGGTGGCCACCGCCCGCCGGATCAACGCCTATCTCACCGGCCAGAGCGACGACCCCGTCCTGCGCTGGAAACCGCCTTCCGCCGCACCCTTGTAAAGACCCCCGCCTGGGGCCATTTTGAACTCGAAATCCGGTACAATTCGAGTCCTGAACTTCTGCCCAGTTGACCCCTACGAGTTCTCCACGCTGGGAGGCCTGATTTACCCGCCGGGCGGGCGCAGCGCGGCCATCTGATGGCACTCAGAAACCCATCTTCTGACGGCCGGCCGGGCGGGCGCAGGACCCAGTCCGGAGCCAGGCCTCAGGCGCTAGGCGCGGACGTGGCGTACACCGCCGAGCAGATCCAGGTCCTGGAGGGCCGGGAGCATGTCCGACGGCGCCCGAGCATGTACATCGGCTCGACGTCCACCACCGGTCTCCACCACCTGGTCTACGAGGTCGTGGACAACGCGGTGGACGAGGCCCTGGCGGGCTCCGCCCGGCGGATCGTCGTCACCCTCTTCGCCGACGGCAGCTGCCAGGTCGATGACGACGGGCGCGGCATCCCGGTCGACATCCACAAGAAGGAGGGCCTCTCCGCCCTCGAGCTCGTCATGACGCGCCTCAACGCCGGGGGCAAGTTCGGCGGCGGCGGCTACAAGGTGTCCTCGGGCCTGCACGGCGTGGGCGTGTCCGCGGTCAACTTCCTGAGCGAGCGCCTGGAGGTCTGGGTGCACCGCGGCAAGGTCTACCACCAGGCGTACGAGCGGGGCGTGCCGACGGGGCCCGTCAAGGCCGGCGAGAAGACCGACCGCACCGGCACGGTCGTCCGCTTCTGGCCGGACCCGCAGATCTTTCCCGACACCAAGCTCGACCACGACGTGATCGCCCGCCGGCTGCGCGAGATGGCCTACCTGAACAAGCGGCTGGAGATCGCGCTCACCGACGAGACGCTTGGCTACACGAGCACCTTCTATTTCGAGGGCGGCATCGTCTCGTTCGTGCGCGCGCTCAACCGCGACAAGGCGGTCGTCAACAATCCGCCCTTTTATGTCGACCGCGAGGTTGAGGGCACGCAGGTTGAGGTCGCGCTGCAGTACAACGAGACCTTCGTCGAGAACGTGATCGCTTTCGCGAACACGATCCACACGATCGAGGGCGGCAGCCACCTGACCGGGTTCAGGTCGGCGCTGACGAACGTGTTGAACCGCTATGCCCGCAAGGCCGGGATCCTGAAGGAGTCGGACCCCAACCTCACCGGCGAGGACGTGCGCGAGGGCCTGACCGCGGTGATCAGCGTGAAAGTGCTCGAGCCGCAGTTCGAGGGCCAGACGAAGGGCAAGCTCGGCAACGCCGAGGTCCAGGGGCACGTGTCGATCGCGCTCACCGAGGGCATGACGCAATACCTCGAGGAAAACCCCTCCGAAGGACGGCGCGTGGTGGAGAAGTCGCTGACGGCGGCCCGCGCGCGTGAAGCGGCGCGCAAAGCCCGCGACCTCGTCCAGCGCAAGAGCCTGCTCGAGTCGAGCACGCTTCCCGGCAAGCTCGCCGACTGCGCCGAGCGCGACCCCGCGCTGTGCGAGCTCTACATCGTCGAGGGCGACTCCGCCGGAGGGACGGCCAAGGGCGGCCGGGACCGCCGAACCCAGGCCATCCTCCCGCTGCGGGGCAAGATCCTGAACGTGGAGAAGGCGCGCCTGGACAAGGTGCTCACCTCTGACGAGATTCGCAACCTCATCACCGCGATGGGCGCGGGCGTGGGCGACAACTTCAACATCGAGAAGATCCGCTACCACCGGATCGTGACCATGACCGACGCCGACGTCGACGGCAGCCACATCCGGACCCTGCTCCTGACGTTCTTTTTCCGCTACTTCCCGCAGGTCATCGAAAAGGGATATCTCTACATGGCGCAGCCGCCCCTGTTCAAGGCCTTCAAAGGCAAGCAGGTGATCTGGTGCCACTCGGAGGCGGACAAGGACAAGGCGCTGAGGCAGCTGGGCAAGAACGCTGAGGCCGCTCGCATGAAGGGTCTGGGCGAGATGAACGCCGAGGAGCTCTGGGACACCACGATGAACCCGCAGACGCGCGTTTTGCTCCGCGTCACCGTCGAGGACGCGGCCGCCGTGAACGAGACCTTCGAGAAGCTGATGGGCCCGGACGTGGAGCCCCGCAAGAAGTTCATCCAGGCGCACGCCAAGACTGTTCGGAACCTCGACATCTAGTTGAGCTTCCGGGCCCGGGCGGTCCGCTGATGCGAATCGCTGTGGATGCGATGGGCGGTGACCACGCACCGGCGGCCGTGGTCGAGGGCGCTGCCGAGGCGGCGAGGGAATACGGCGTCGACATCTCGATCGTCGCTGTACCGACTGCGGTCCAGCGCCTCCTCGACGGCCACCCCAGGCTGCAGCTCGTCCCGTGCACGCAGGTCATCGCCATGGACGAGCATCCCGGGCAGGCAGTGCGCTCCAAGCCCGACTCGTCGATCTCTGTCTGCGCGCGTCTGTGCAAGGAGGGCCGCGCGGACGGGTGGATGTCCGCCGGCAACTCGGGAGCGGTGATGGCGGCGGCGCTGTTCATCCAGGGCCGCATCAAAGGCATCGACCGGCCGGCTCTCGGGTCCGTCGTGCCGACGCAGGATGGGTTCGCCTACTTCCTCGACGTCGGCGCCAACGTTGACACCAAGCCCGAGTATCTCGTCCAGTTCGCCGCCATGGGAGCGGTCTACGCGCGCGAGATGCTCGGCCGCGCCGAGCCGCGTGTCGGGTTGCTCAGCAACGGCGAGGAGGAGGGGAAGGGCGACGAGAGGACAAAGGAGACGGCGCGCCGGCTGAAAGGCACCATGCGGAGCTTTATCGGCAACATCGAGCCGAAGGACCTCTACGCCGCGCGGGCGGATGTCGTCGTCGCGGACGGCTTCGTCGGAAACGTGGCGATCAAGATGGCCGAGGCCACCGCGGAGTTCCTCTTCCGGAACCTCCGAGACGAGATCCCCAAGACGATGCGCGGCAAGCTTGGCGGCCTTCTGATCCGCCCGGGCGTGCGGCAGCTCAGGGCGCGGATCGACTGGAGGGAGTTCGGAGGAGCGCCTCTGCTCGGCATCGACGGGGTCGCCGTGGTGGCCCACGGCAGGTCAGACGCGCGCGCGGTCAAGAACGCCATCCGCGTGGCGCGCGATGCGGTGCAGAATCAGCTCGTCGGTAAGATTCGCGCTGAGGTGGGAAAGTGATCAAAAACGGCCGGACCCGCGTCGTCGTCACAGGAATGGGCACGGTCAACCCGCTGGGCAAGAGTCTCGATGAGTACTGGGACGGTCTGATCGAGGGGCGGAGCACGGCGCGGCCGGCGGAGGGTTATCCGACCGAGAAGCTCACCACCAAGTTCGCCTGCGAGGTGCACAACTTCGACCCGCAGGAGTTCATGGACAGGAAGGTCGCCCAGCGCATGGCGCGTTTCTCGCAGCTGGCCGTCGCCGCCTCGTCCATGGCACTCGCGGACTCAGGGCTCGATCTGGCCAAGGAGGACAGCTTTCGAATCGGTGTCGACATGGGCACCGGGATCGGCGGCTTCATCGAGATGACGCAAGGTGCGATCTCCTATGCGACCAAGGGCCGGCTCAACCCGCTCTACGCGCCGATGATCATCCCGAACATGGCGGCCGCCTCGGTGGCCATGGCGTTTCACCTGCGCGGCCCGAACACCACCGTGACCACCGCCTGCGCCGCCTCCACGCACACCCTGGGCGACGCCACACGCATGATCCAGCACGGCGACGCCGACATCATGCTCGCCGGCGGCTCCGAGGCTTCGCTGTGTGAGGTCGGCATCTCGTCATTCAACTCGATCCGCGCGCTGTCGACGCGCAATGACGCGCCCGAACGCGCGAGCCGGCCTTTCGACCGAGACCGGGACGGCTTCGTGCCCGGCGAGGGTGCCGGCATCCTGGTTCTCGAATCAGTTGAGCATGCGATCAGCAGAGGCGCGCGCATCTACGGGGAGGTGCTCGGGTACGGGCTCACCTGCGACGCCTTTCACCAGGTGGCCCCGGATGAGACCGGCGAGGCGCCGGCCCGGGCCATCACGGTCGCGCTGAAGGACGCGAGCATCGACCCGACCGAGGTCGATTACGTCAACGCGCACGGGACATCGACGCAGCTCAACGACGCCGGCGAGACCAAGGCTCTGAAGATCGCCCTGGGTGAGCACGCATACAAGGTCGCGATCAGCAGCACCAAGTCGATGATCGGCCACCTGCTCGGCGCGGCCGGCGCCGTGGAGGCGATCGCGACGCTGCTGTCCATCAACCGCGGCATGATCCACCCGACGATCAACTACGAAAACCCTGACCCGGCGTGCGACCTCGACTACGTGCCCAACCACGCGCGCCGCAAGGATGTGCGGATCGCCATCTCGAACGGTTTCGGTTTCGGCGGGCACAATGCGGTCGTCGTCCTGAAGAAGTACGAGGAGTGATGGAGCAGACCATTGACTGACGAGAACAACATCGGGACCGTCATCGGCCGCAGCCTCCAGGAGGAGATGCAGACCTCCTACATGGAGTATGCGATGTCCGTCATCATCAGCCGGGCCCTGCCCGAGGTGCGTGACGGCCTCAAGCCGGTGCAGCGCCGAATCCTCTACGCGATGCACCGTGCGGGCGCGACGAGCGGCAGCCGGCATCGCAAGAGCGCGGCCTTCGTCGGCGACGTGCTCAAGCTCTATCACCCGCATGGCGACACCGCCGTTTATGACGCGCTCGTCCGCATGGCGCAGCCGTTCTCCCTCCGCTACCCCCTGATCGACGGCCAGGGCAACTTCGGCAGCGTCGACGGCGATCCGCCGGCGGCCATGCGCTACACGGAGGCGAAGCTGTCGGCGATCACCGGTGAGCTGATGGCGGACATCGAGAAGCAGACGGTCGACATGGTGCCTAACTACGACAACACCGAAGAGCAGCCGGACGTGCTGCCGGCGCGGATACCGAACCTGCTGGTCAACGGCGCGACCGGCATCGCCGTCGGTATGACGACCAACATCCCGCCACACAACCTCCGTGAGGTCGCTGCCGGCGTTAAGCACCTGGTCGAGAATCCCGACGCGACCGGCGAGGACCTCCATGGCTTCATCCAGGGCCCGGACTTTCCGACCGGTGGTGTGATCTGGGGAACGGCCGGGATCAAGGCGGCGTACGCGACCGGACACGGCCGCATCATCGTGCGGGCGCGCCACTCTCTCGAGGAGGCCGCCAACGGTCGCGAACGGATCATCGTTTACGAGCTGCCGTACGCGGTGAACAAGGCATCGCTTGTGGCGAAGATCGCGGACCTGGTCGCGGACAGAAAGCTCGAAGGCATCGCCGACCTTCGCGATGAGTCGGACCGGCAGGGCATGCGCGTAGTGATCGAGCTCAAGCGCGACACCAGCGCGCGGACGGTGCTGAACAACCTCTACAAGCACACGCCGCTGCAGTCGACGTTCGGCGTGATCATGCTCGCCATCGTCGACGGACGCCCGGTGGTCCTGAGCCTGAAGCAGGCGCTTCAGCTGTTCATCGATCACCGCCGCAGCGTGATCCTGCGCCGCACTCGTTTCGACCTCGAGAAGGCGCAGGAACGTGCCCACATCCTCGAGGGACTCAAGATCTGCCTGGATCATCTCGACGACGTGATCAAGACGATCCGCGCGGCGGCGGACCAGGAGATCGCCTCGACTCAGCTTCAGAGCAACTTCGGCCTGTCGGAGCGGCAGGCGAAAGCGGTGCTCGCCCTGACTCTGGGCCGGCTCACCCAACTCGAGCGCGGCAAGATCGACGCGGAGTACGAGGAGGTGATCAAGACGATCGCCTACCTCGAGAGCATCCTGTCCAGCGACCTGAAGGTCCGGCAGCTGATCAGGGACGAGATGGACGACGTCGTCAAGAAGTACGGCGACGATCGGCGCACCGAGATCACTCCGCAGGAGGCGAGCGAGCTTTCGGCCGAGGACCTCGTGCCGAAGGAGGAGGTCGTCGTCACGCTGACGCACCGCGGTTACGCAAAGCGCCAGCCGATCCGTGTCTTCCGCGCGCAAAAGCGCGGTGGAGTCGGGCTCAAAGGCGCGCGGCCGACCGCGGGCAGCGATGCGCCGAGCGGCACTCGCGAAGAGGACTACGCCCTGCACATGCTGACGACGCACACGCACGCGTCGATGCTGTTCTTCACGCAGAGTGGCCGCGTGTTCCAGCTGCGGGTGCACGAGGTGCCTGAGCGAGAGCGCCAGGCCAAGGGCATGCCGATCAACAACCTGATCGAGATCGGTTCAAACGAGAGGATCACCGCGGTCTTCGTGCGACCTGAGACGGAGAGCGAGGCGCACTACATGCTGATGGTGACGAAAAACGGCTACATCAAGAAGACGGCGATGGCCGAATACGCCAACGTGCGGCGCAACGGGCTCATCGCCATCAACCTGCAGGAGGGCGACGAGCTCGACTGGGTCACGCCAACGACGGGCCGCGACGAGATCTTGATTGCGACCGAGCTCGGCAAGGCGATCCGGTTCAGCGAGACCGAGGTGCGGGCCATGGGCCGCGATACCCAGGGCGTGATCGGAATCAAGCTCGCCAAGGACGACGCGGTGGCCGGCATGGCGGCCGCGGTGGAGGGCGGCGACCTGCTGGTGATCACCGAGCGCGGATATGGAAAGCGCACGCCGGTCTCCGAGTATCCGATGCACCACCGCGCGGGGCAGGGCGTTTTCACTTTGAAGATCACCGACCGCGTCGGCAAGCTCAAGGCGATGCGAGTGGTCAGCGACCCGGAGGAAGAGGTGCTCGTGATCAGTGCCAGCGGAATGGTGCTTCGCACCCAGGTCGGTGCGATCTCGCGAATCGGGCGCCAGACCCAGGGCGTGATCGTCATGCGCATCGCTCCGGACGACCAGATCGTGGCGATCGCCCCGGTCGCCATCGAAGAAGAGACGGACGCGAAGGAGTAGCCGTTGAGCGACCTCGGCTGGATCGGAGTCTGGCTGCTGATCGTCAGCGCGCTCGTGATCCTGATCGAGATGGTCCTGGCCGGCCTCTGGGTGCTCCGCATCGCACGCACGGCGCGCGAGCTCAGCCGCCGACTGGCGACCGAGCGCGGTCGATTGGAGTCGGACCTGGGCGCTTTGAGGCTCGCGCTCGCGGAGACCGAGATGCTCTGGCGACCTTACGGTCGCCTGCTGCGCTGGCTCAGGCATCCACTCGTCGTGGCCGTGCTGCAGTCCTACGCGAGGCGGGGGGCCATGCGGTGACCGGTCTGCACGCGCAGTCAGGTGGAGAGTCGGAAAGGTTTGCCCACCAGGCGGTCGAGGACGCTGTCGCGCGCGAGCGCGCACGGATGGCGCGGGAGCTTCACGATGGCATCGCCACCGATCTGGCCGGTGCGATCTCGCTGTTCAAGGTCTATGTCGAGAGCCGGCCAGGTTTCCTGACCGAAGGCGGCCCCGAGGAGAACCTGCGGAGCGTTTTCGAGATCCTGGAACGTGCTCTGAAGCAGGTGCGCGAAACGCTCACGGAGCTGCGGCCGAGCCCGATTGGAACAGAAGGCCTGATCGCCGATCTGCGCCGGCAGGCCGAGGAGTTCTCGCGCTTGTACGGGATCCGCGTCGAGCTCTCGAGCATCGGCACCGAAGATCTGCTGCCCGTACCCCAACGTGAGGTCGTGTACCAGGTCGTACGCGAGGCCCTCACGAATGTCCGGCGTCACTCGGGTTCGTCGATCTGCCGCGTCAGGATGGCCTTCGCGGCGCGGCCGTTCCTGATCGAGGTGTCCGACGAAGGTCAAGGCTTTGCGGCCAAGCGGCCTGGCGGATACGGCCTGGTCGGCATGCGCGAAAGAGCCGCGGGAATCGGTGGCCGCCTGGAGGTGGTCAGCACCGAAGGCCGCGGCACGACGGTCTTCTTGTTCGGCCCGAACTAGGGGCCGTTCAGCGCCAGGTCATAGGCGTAGGGCCCTCCTTTTCGTCGGGATCAGGGGAAATGCCAGCTCGGCCGCACTGACTGGCTGAAGCTTTTTGGTCACTTTCTCGACCAGGCTCATCACGCGCCGTTCGTCGATGCGAGCCGCCTGCGCCACCTCGAGCGTGGAAAGGCCATAGCTCAACAGCTGCGCCACCTCGCCTTCGCTCTCATTGAGACGCCCCAGCGGCCCGCGCAGCGCTGTCACCATCGGGGCGAGCGTCACGCCGAGGCCATGGGCGTAAGCGATGTCCTCTTCGGTGTACCAGTGGTCACGCCGGCAACCGACGGTGAGGAGGCCGACCGGTCGCACGCCCAGTTCTGCGACGGGCACGTAAAGGATGGCGGGCCAGTCGAGCTCCCACTCGTAGGCGCTCGACGGGTCGACGGCGTCGATCACCGAGTTCACCGAAAGGGGCCTCTTTTCGTAGAGCGCACGCCGCGCGAGCGGCAGCAGGGGTCGGCTCCGGAGGAATCGGCGCGACACGTCCGACGCCGCGATCGGTTGCACTGTGCCGCCGCGCAGGAAGCCGAGGGTCCAGCGGTCGTGGCAGAGAGGGTCGAGGGCCAGTCCCAGTCGGCGCCTGGCTTGCTGGAGCTCCGGGATCTGGCCCATGCCACGAGGTTATGGCCGGCGGTCCGGCCTGACCTCACCGCAGGTTCATCGTTTCCTCAAGAAGTCCTGAACCTGATACTTTGCCGCTGGGGATTTGGGTGGCATGACCGCCAAGTTGCTGGTGGTTGATGACGAGCCGCGCACAGCTGAGGTGACGGCTGAGCTGCTGCGCCGGGCGGGGTACGCGGTCGAGGTCGCCGGCAGCGGGACCGAGGCCCTCGAGCGGGTGCGAGCGATGTCGCCCGACCTGATGCTGCTCGATTACGAGATGCCCGATATGGAGGCGCCCGAAGTCCTGGACTCCCTGCGCTCCGGCGCCGAGCGCATCGCCTTTCCCGTGATCATCCTCACCGGCGCGCGCCACGGCGCGGGCGACCAGGTGCTGGGCATCGAGCGGGGCGCCACCGACTACATCGCCAAGGGAACGGACCGCCAGGTCCTCCTGGCGCGGGTTCGGGGAGCGCTCCGCGAACGCCCCGCCGCGGTGGGCTCGTTCGCTCGGGGGCGCTTGCGGATCGATGCGGCACGCGGCCAAGCGAAGCTGGGGGACCGGCCGCTCAAGCTGGAGCGCAGGCCGCTCCTGACGCTTCAGCTCCTCGCGAGCCGCCCCGGCGAAGTGGTCGTGCGGGCCGAGCTGCTCGATCGGGTGTGGGGGAGCTCGTATGCAGGCTTTGAGCACAGCCTCGAGCAGGCGGTGCACCAGGTCCGGCGCGAGCTCAAGGAGCCCGGCTGGATCGAGACGGTGCGCGGAATCGGCTACCGGTTTGTCGTTCAGGCCTGAGCTCGCCGCGGCCCTCCACCGCCTGCGGTCCACGCTCGCCAGGCTCAAGGCCGAGGTGGAGCTGGCCGAGGTGGACGGCGTGCCCCCGCCGGCCGATCGGCTGCGGGCAGACCTGAATGAGGCCCTGACGCTCCTCGCCGCGGTCGAGGC
>DASXBE010000183.1:0-2932 GCA_036491815.1 Candidatus Dormiibacterota bacterium
GCCGGCAATCGACCCGCCCGCGCCGACCCCCGAGGCATACAGGCCGCTTCTCGGCATCTACCACGCCGCCGACATCGGCCTCTTGATCCGGCTCGAGTGGCGGGATGGAAAGCTCGCGGTCATCGTCCCGGACGACCCCACGTGGCGTCCGATGCTCAGCCCCACCGACGACCCGGACGTGTTCATGGTCGAGCCCGGGTCGCGACAGTCGGGCGAGCACGCGGTCTTCCGCCGCCTCGCTGACGGACGGGTCGTCTCGCTGTTCCTGGCCGCCGGCACCTATCAGCGCCTGGGCCCGGTCTCAGCCTCCGCGCTAGTGACGGGATGACGCTGGAGGCCTACGAGGTCCCTGAGCTCGACCCTCAGCCGCGGGACTCGCAGGGGCACGGCTATGTCGATTTCCTGGCCTCCGACCTCCTGAGCGTCGGCCTGGCGGTGTGGCCGCGCGGCTCGGTCGACCGGCAGCGGCCCCACCGCGAGGACGAGGTGTACTACGTGATCAGCGGGCGCGCGACGATCCGCGTGGCCGGCGAGGAGCGGCCCGTTCAACCGGGGAGCCTCGTCTTCGTGGCGGCAGGGGTCGAGCACCAGTTCAGCGACATCGAGGAGGACCTGCGGGTCCTGGTGTTCTGGGCTCCCCCTCATCGCGCCGGCTAGGCGCATGAAACACACACGGCAGCCGCCGTGTCGACGTCCATAAGCGGTTAGATTTCTGCTGAAGGTGGCCCTCTCCGAGACCGCAACGGAAGCCGGAGCCGCGGTCAGGCAGGCTGTCGAGAATCCGTACAGCGCCCTGCCCAACTGGCTCTACCCCACCTTCGTCGTCACGGTGCTCACCCTCTTCGGCCTCTTCGCCGCGTACGTCGTCTTTCTCCAGCCCGCGGGCTACTTCGCGCCGTACCTCAGCCCGTTCGACTCGCCCCGGATCAGCGTCGGCCCGATCCCACCGGGAGTGTGGGTCGCCTGGGCTCCCCTCGTCTTCCGCCTCACCTGCTACTACTACCGCAAGGCGTACTTCCGGTCGTTCTTCTGGCACCCCCGCTCATGCGCGGTGCCCGAGCCAAAGCGCGGAAGGTATCGCGGCGAAACGGCCTTCCCGTGGATCCTCAACAACTTCCACCGCTTCGCCTTCTACGCGACAGTGGTCCAGGTCGTCTTTCTGTGGATCGACGCTGTGCTCGCCTTTGACTTCAACGGCCGGTTCGGCGTCGGCTTCGGCTCGGCGCTGATGCTGCTGAACGTCCTGCTCCTGTCCGGCTACACGTTCGGCTGTCACGCCTTCCGCCACCTGGCCGGCGGTCAGCTCGATTGCTTCTCGTGCTCCCTCGCCACGCGGGCACGGTTCCGGCTGTGGAAGGGCGTCACGGTGCTGAACATCAGGCACGACCGCTGGGCCTGGGCGAGCCTGGTCTCCGTCGCCGCGACCGACATCTACATCCGCCTGCTGATGCACGGTTGGTTGACCGACCTGCGCTGGATCTCTTGAGCTCACCCACCTACGAGACCGTCGAGACAGACGTGCTCGTGCTCGGCGCCGGCGGCGCCGGGCTGCGCGGCGCGATCGCGGCCGCGGAAACAGGGGCGCGCGTCCTCATCGTCTGCAAGTCACTGCTGGGCAAGGCGCACACCGTGATGGCGGAGGGCGGCGTGGCGGCGGCGATGCACAACGTCGCCTACCAGGACTCGTGGGAGGTCCATTTCGCCGACACCATGAAGGGCGGCAAGCTGATCAACAACTGGCGGATGGCCGAGCTGCACGCGAAGGAATCGCCAGAGCGCGTGCTCGAGCTGGAGCACTGGGGAGCGGTGTTCGACAGGACATGGCAGGGGCGGATCCACCAGCGCCCGTTCGGCGCGCACACCTATCCCAGGCTCGCCCATATCGGCGACCGCACCGGGCTCGAGCTGATCCGCACGCTGCAGGATCGCGCGGTGCACACAAAAGGCGTCGACGTGCACATGGAGGTAACCGTCTTCAAGCTGCTGAAGGCGGACGGGGCGATCGCCGGCGCGCTTGCCTACCGGCGCTCTGATGGTTCGCTCGTGCTCTACCGGTGCGGGGCCCTGCTGCTCGCGACAGGAGGCGCCGGGAAGATGTACCGGGTGACCTCGAACTCGTGGGAGAGCACGGGCGACGGCACCGCCCTCGCCTACGAGGCGGGCGCACAGCTCCGCGACATGGAGATGGTGCAGTTCCATCCGACGGGCATGGTGTGGCCCGCCGGAGTCCGCGGCATCCTGGTCACCGAGGGCGTTCGAGGCGAGGGCGGCGTGCTGCGCAACAAGGAGGGCGAGCGCTTCATGGAGCGCTACGACCACGAGCGGATGGAGCTGTCCTCGCGTGACGTCGTGGCTCGCGCGATCAACTCCGAGGTCTCCGCGGGGCGCGGCTCCCCCCATGGCGGGGTGTTCCTGGACATCACGCACCGCAAGCCCGAATTCATCAAGAGCAAGCTGCCCTCGATGTACGAGCAGTTCCTCAAGCTGGCCAAGGTCGACATCACCAAGCAGCCGATGGAGGTCGCCCCGACGATCCACTACGCGATGGGCGGCGTACGCGTCGAGGCGGAGACGGGCGCGAGCACGGTGCCCGGGCTCTTCGCGGCCGGCGAGGTCGCGGCCGGCCTGCACGGGGCCAACCGGCTGGGCGGCAACTCGCTCAGCGACCTCCTGGTGTTCGGCAAGCGCGCGGGGGAGGCGGCGGGCGCCGCGGCGATGGCGCGGACCGGCGCATCCAGGGCACCCATCGATTCCCAGGCCGTCGATGCCGCGATCGCCGGCGCGATGGCGGCGCTCGATCGGCCTGCCGGCGAGAACCCGTACGCGCTGCAGGCCGAGATCCAGGACGTGATGACCCGCTGTGCGCCCATCGTGCGCGACCAGGCGGGCCTCGAGGCGGGGCTCAAGGCGATCCAGGAGCTGGCCGCGAGGT
>DASXBE010000184.1:0-4997 GCA_036491815.1 Candidatus Dormiibacterota bacterium
CCGCCTTCGCGACGGCCTGGGCCGCCAGGCCACCGATGGCGAGATCGGCGAAGAGATGGGGCTGACGGCCGCCGAGGTCCAGGCCCTCCGCCACACGATGCGCGACGTCGTGTCGCTGGAGACGCCCATCGGCGACGACGCGGACACCGAGCTCGGTCACCTGATCGAGGACAGCAACGCGGAATCGCCGGCCACCGCCGCGCTGGCCGCCGATCTGAAGGACCAGATGGAGGCGGTGTTGGGCACGCTCGACGCCCGCGAGCGCCGCGTGCTACAGCTTCGCTTCGGCCTCCTGGACGGTCACCAGCGCCCGCTTGACGAGGTCGCGCACCGCATGGGTGTGAGCCGGGAGAGCGTGCGCCAGCTGGAGCGCCGCGCCCTGACCAAGCTGCGCCAGGCGGGCGTCGCCGACAGCCTGCGGTCGTACGCGGTCTGAGGAGGCTGACGCCTCAGGCATCTGGAGCGACGGGCAGCTGAGCCACGGCGACCAGGACCTGGCGCGTGCGGGGACCGTCCCACTCGCACAGGAAGATCGCCTGCCATCTCCCGAGGCTTAGCTCGCCGTGGCGCACCGGCGCGCTGCAGGCTGGTCCCGTCATCACGGTCTTGATGTGCGCGTCGGAGTTGCCCTCCGCGTGCTCGAACCCGGCCTCCTTGGGCACCATCGAGGCGAGCTGCTGCTCGATATCGCGCGCGACGTCGGGGTCGGCGCCTTCGTTGATCGTCACCCCGGCCGTCGTGTGCGGCACGAAGACATGGCACACCCCGTCTTGCACCCCTGCTCTCCTGACCACGTCCGCGACCCGTTCGGTCATGTCGACCAGCTGCGCCCGGCGCCTCGTCTGCACCGAAAACTCCACCCAGCCCACCGGCTCAGGTTATTACTGGCCGGTTCCAATAATGTTTGACCAATGCGCCAGACGACCTTGTCCGCAAGCCTCAGCGACCGGCCGGAGGTCACCCTCGAAGAGCTCCAGCTCGCGGTGCGCAACCACTCGATGCCACTGGAGGCGTTGCGGTACGACATCACCCCTGTCGGTCTCCATTACCTGCTCACGCACTTCGACATCCCCGCGGTCGACGTTTCGACCTGGAAGCTGGCGGTCGGGGGCGAGGTCGATCACCCGCTGGCGCTCGACCTGGAACAGATCACTTCCCGAACCGCGACCACGGTCGCGGTCACGCTGGAGTGCGCAGGCAACGGTCGCGCGAGGCTTTCGCCGCGTCCCCTGAGCCAGCCGTGGCTGGGTGAGGGGGTCGGCAACTCCGAGTGGACGGGCACTCCCCTCGGTCCCCTGCTGGAGGAGGCGGGCATTGCCCGCTCAGCCACGCACGTCGTGTTCACCGGGCTCGACCGCGGCATCCAGGGCGGAATCGACCAGCAGTACGAGCGCAGCCTCTCGGTCGCCGACGCGACGCGCGACGAGGTGATGCTCGTTTACGCGATCAACGGCCAACCTCTCCCGCCCCAGCACGGCTTTCCGCTCCGCGTGATCGTCCCAGGCTGGTACGGGATGACCCAAGTGAAATGGCTGCGGTCCATCACGGTGGTCAACCGAGCTTTCGAGGGCTACCAGCAGGCGGTGAAGTACCAGGTTAGGAGCTCGTCCGACGCGGAGGCGATTCCAGTCACGCGGATGCTGCCGCGAGCGTTGATGGTGCCGCCGGGCGTGCCCGACTACATGTCGCGAACCAGGTTCGTCGACGTGGGCACCCACACCATCGAGGGTCGCGCGTGGTCAGGGCATGGGCCGGTCGTGCGGGTCGAGCTCAGCGACGACGGCGGCTCCTCCTGGTCCGCCGCCGAGCTGGAGGATGCGGATTCGCCGTTTGCCTGGCGCCGGTGGACATGGCGATGGGCCGCGGTCGCGGGCGAGCACGAGCTCTGCGCTCGCGCGGCCGACGCCGCGGGCAACGTGCAGCCGGCCGATCAGAGCTGGAACGTCGAAGGGGTCCAGAACAACGCGGTGCAGCGGATCAAGGTCGTCGTCGGCGCGCCCCCCGATGGCGTGCAGCGTCCCGCAGACGAGCCCTGAGGTGAGCTCGCGGACCGAGACGACCGAGGCCATCGACAGGCTGCTGTCGGCCTGGCGAGGCGAGATCCAGGCGAGGGCCACCTACAGCATCCTCGCCGGCCGCATGAAGGACCCGCGCCGGGCCGAGGTGATCAGGGCCATCGCGGATGCCGAAGGCGCCCACCGGCAGCGCATCGAGGCGAGACTGAAGGAGCTCGGGCAGCCGGTCCCCGACCCCGCCACGGTGAAGCTCTCGCTGGTGCAGCGCCTCCAGGCCCGGCTCGCCCCGATCGAGGTCGTGATGACCAGGATGGAGGCGGCCGAAGAGTTCGAGATCCAGGACCGCTACAAGCGCCCGACCGGAGACCCCGCGACGGACGCGGTCCTCGAGTCGATCCGCGCCGAGGAGCAGGGGCACTCGCGCTCGCTGGACTCGATGCAGGCGGCCCATCATCGAGACGAGCCCCCTCCGTCGAGCACCCAGTCGCGGCTGAACCGGATCCTTGGCAGGGAGACCTGGCACCGCACCGGCTCTGGCTGGATCTCGGGCGCGATCTACGGCGCAAATGACGGGCTGGCGGCGGTGTTCGGCATCGTGGCGGGTGTGTCGGGCGCGACCGGCGGTTCGAGCTTCGTGCTCACGGCGGGCCTCTTCGGAGCCATCGCGTCCGCACTCTCGATGGCGACCGGCGCGTTTCTTGCGGAGCGCTCCGAAGCCGAGGTGGCCGCGGCCAACGTGGCACGCGAAAGGCAAGAGGTGATCGAGAACCCGGACGAGGAGAAGGAGGAGGTCTCGCTCTTCTACCAGCTCAAGGGCATCGACAAAGGGACCGCCGACATGCTGGCGGAACAGCTTTCCAAGGATCCCGAGGCGCTGCTGAAGGTCCACGCCCCCGACGAGCTGGGCAACATCGAAGCGACCAGCCAGCCGGCGCAGGCCGCCCTCGCGGCCGGCATCAGCACCTTTGTCGGGGCCATGGTGCCGGTGATCCCGTTCTTCTTCTTGCGCGGAACGGCGGGGGTCATCACGGCCGCGCTGGTTTCGCTCATTGCCCACTTCCTCGTCGGCGCGGCCAAGTCGCTGTTTACGCTTCGCAAGTGGTGGTCGGCCGGCCTGGAGATGACACTCGCAGGCGTGATCGTCGGCGGCATCACGTACGGCATCGGCCTCGTCCTGAAGGTCGGCGGCCCCTAGCGGCCTCACCTCCCGTGTGCTAAAGAACATGGGTGGATCCGCTGGTACGTCTCAAGGAAGGTCAGCGGTGGATGTGGTCGCTGGGCGACTACGGCGAGGTGTCTCCGCTGCTCGAGCCGTATGCGGTCAAGCTCGCTGAATCCTGTGGTCTGCGCCCGGGGATGCGGGTCCTCGATGTCGCCGCCGGCAATGGAAACTTCGCCCTCGCCACGGCACACATCGGTGCGGTGGTCACGGCGTCAGACCTCACGCCGCGCATGCTCGAGATGGGACGCGAGCGCAGCCAGGCGGCGGGCGCTGCCATCACCTGGCTCGAAGGAGATGCCGAGTCGCTGCCGGTCGAGGACTCGAGCTTCGACGTCGTGGCGTCTGTGTTCGGCGCGATGTTCGCGCCACGCCCCGAGCAGGTGGCCCGCGAGATGTTTCGCGCCTGCGTGCCTGGCGGGGTGGTCGCCATGGCCAACTACGCGTGGGACGGCTACCTCGCCAGCTTCGCGAAGCTCCTCGCCGGCTACTCAGGGCCATCGCCGCTCGGCCTGCCCTCGCCTTTCGAGTGGGGCGACCCGGCGGAGGTGGAGCGTCGTTTCGCCGGCCTTGCCTCTTCTATCGAAGTGACGCCCGGCGTGGTCGCCATGACGTTTGCGTCCGTCGATGACGGCCTCGCGTTCTTCGAGCGGACCAATGGTCCCCACATCGCATTGAAATCGCTGGCCTCATCCGACATGTACGCGGAATTCATGCGGGACACCAGGGAGCTGATGCGGACGATGAATCGAGCGACCGACGGCCGCCTGCATCTCGAGTCGGGCTACATCAATGTCGTGGCGCGCAAATGAGCCTCCAGGCCTTCATCTGTGCGACCTGCGGCGTGCAGTTTGCGCCGTCTTCCTCACCGCCCCAGACCTGTCCGGTCTGTGAGGACGAGCGACAGTACGTCGGCTGGTCGGGCCAGCGGTGGACCACCCTCGACGAGCTCCAGCAGGCACATCGCAACGAGGTGAGGGAGGACCTCGGGGTGATCGGTGTCGGCACCGAGCCTTCGTTCGCCATCGGCCAGCGTGCGTTGCTGGTCCGGTCGCCCGGCGGCAACGTGCTGTGGGACTGCATCACCGTGATCGACGACGCGAGCGTCGCCGCGGTCCGAGACCTCGGCGGCATCCGGGCGATCGCGATCTCCCACCCGCACTACTACGCCTCCATGGTCGAGTGGGCCGAAGCTTTCGACGCACCCGTCCTGCTGAACTCCGCGGACATGGAGTGGGTGATGCGCCCGGACTCGCGAATCGAGCCCTGGTCGGGTGACACGCACGAGCTGTGGGATGGCATGACCCTGATCCGGGCCGGTGGCCACTTTCCCGGCGGCACCGTCCTGCACTGGCCCGCCGGCGCGGGCGGCCTGGGCGCTCTCCTGACCGGCGACATAGTCGCGGTGGCGCAGGACCGAAGGTGGGTCACCTTCATGTACAGCTTTCCGAATCACATCCCACTCCCCGCGGCCGAGGTGGACCGGATCGTCGCGAGCATCGAGCCGTACCAATTCGACCGGATCTACGGCGCCTGGTGGGACCGGAACGTCACCAGCGACGCGAAGGCAGCCGTCCACCGCTCAGCCAATCGATACAAGCGAGCCCTCGGCGCCTGACCTTCACCTAGTCCGGCCCGCGCGGCAACCCGAAGGTGACCGTGGGCGCGATGGTCATCAAGCCGCCATCTCCAGTCTTGACCAGCTGCCATCCACCTTCGTGGACCATCCGATGGTGCCGGTGACACAAAAGGACCAGGTTGTC
>DASXBE010000185.1:0-9648 GCA_036491815.1 Candidatus Dormiibacterota bacterium
TAGGCGGCAAGGCGCCACCTCGTCCACCTGCCGCCGATCAAAACTGTCGCCACCACGCACCCCAGCGCCGCCAGGCTGTAGCCGCGCAGGTCGCGGCTGTTGTCGACAAAGAGCGGATCGGTGGCGATGAAGAGGGCCGCACTGATGCCGGCGAGCCAGCCGAACCGGCGGACCAGCGCCGCCGCGGCGACGCCCACCGTGCCGCCCCCCGCCAGGGTTGGAAGCACCCGGTAGACGACCTCGCTGCGGCTGCCCGTCGCCGAGTAGATGAGGTGGCTGATCAGCGAGATGAGGACGTGGTCGTTGGAGGCGACGTTCTTCAGCGGGATCGTCGGTAGCACCTGGTGAATGGCGAACGCATCCCACAGCGAGGGCGTGGCGACGAAGTTCGAAAATGTCGCGGCGGCGTCGTAGCCGAAGGAGCGGTTGGAGCCGACCAGGTAAGCCGCGGTGGTGGCGAGCCCGAGGAGGACGCCGGCGATCAGCGAGCTTTGCTTGCCCTCCATCGGGATGGCAGCTTAAAGGCCCCTGGCGTCTCCTCTGCCCGGAGACGGAAGAATCGCCTCCTCCACCTCGGGGAGGATCTCCTCGCCCGTGTACGCCGCGGCCTGCATCCGGAACAGGCGCGCGTAGCGCCCGTCGAGGCGCATGAGCTCCTGGTGAGTGCCCTCCTCGACGAGGCGGCCGTGCTCGAGGAACACGATCCGGTCGGCCCGCCTCACCGTCGAGAACCGATGCGAGATGTAGACGGCGGTGCGCCCGTGGGTCAGCGACTGGAGGCGCTCGAACAGGTCGTACTCCGCCTGGGCGTCGAGGGCTGAGGTCGGCTCGTCGAGGAGGAGGATCCTCGCCTCCTCGCGCATGAACGCGCGGGCCAGGGCAACCTTCTGCCACTCGCCCCCGGACAGGTTCACGCCGGCGTCGAACCACTTGCCGAGCGCGGTGTCGTAGCCGGCGGGCAGCTTGGCGATGAGCTCGTCGGAGCCCGCCTGCTTGCTCGCGCTCACGACCGCGTCGCGGTCTGAGATCTCAGGCACGTTGCCGAGACCGATGTTCTCGGCCGCCGTCGCCTGGTAGTCCACATAGTCCTGGAACATCGCGCCGATCTGCTTGCGGAGCTCCTCGGGCTTGAAATCGCGGACATCGATGCCGTCGATGAGGATCCGCCCTTCCGACGGGTCGTAGAGGCGGCAGATGAGCTTGAAGAGCGTCGTCTTCCCCGCCCCGTTGCGGCCCACGACGGCGAGCGTCTCCCCCGCCTTGACGGTGAAGCTCAGCTCGTTGAGCGCGTTCTGGCTCGCGCCCGGATACGCGAAGCTCACGTGGTCGAAAGTGATCTCGCCGCGCAGCGGCTGCGGCACGGCCGCCGGTTTTTCGGACACCGGCATCGAGGGCTGCACGGCCATCAGCTCGACCAGGTTGTTCAAGTACAGGTTGTGCTCGTACATGCCGGAAAAGCCGCTGAGGATGCTCTGGATCGAGTTCTGCACCTGTACGGCCGCCTGCGTATAACCAGTCAGCGCGCCCAGGGTCAGCCTTCCCGCGATCGCCTGGAGCGCGATGTACAGGTAGGTGATCGACGTGACGAGGGTGCTGATGTTGCCCAGGGCGAACCCGGTCATGTAGCGGCGCACGAGCTGAGAGCGCTGGCTGTCGTAGAAAGCCTTGGCGATGAGGCGGTAGCGCTCGATGAAGTAGCCCCCCAGGCCGAAGAGCTTGACCTCCTTGGCGAAGGAGTCGGTGGTGACCAGGGTGACCATGTAGTTCATGCGCCGCATCAGGCGCGAGCCCCAGCGCGCGATGTTGTAGCCGCGCCACCCGTACCGGGTGTCGGCGATGAAGGCTGGGATGGGCGAGATGATCACGACGAGGGCCAGCACCCAGCTCACCCCGAGCAGCAGCACGAGCATCGTGGCCAGCGTCAGCATGGTCTGCAGCAACCCGAAGGCCGTGGCGATCATCAGCACAGGTCGGCTGACCGAGTCGTTCTGGGCGCGGCGCAGCAGGTCGTAGGACGCGGGGTCCTCGTAGAACTGCAGGTCCAGCGACGCGGCCTTCTCCATGACCATCAGCTGGATCCGCATCGAAACCGAGTTCTGGAGCAACTGCTGCGTGATGTTGCGCAGCGTGTTCAGCAGCGCGCTCACCGCGAAGAGCACGAGCTGCATCACAGCCAGGAACACGATCATCCCCACCGATGAGAAGGCCAGCGGCGGAAGCCAGTGGAAACCGAGCTGGTTCAGCACGACCCGGTCCGCGAGGTGGAAGCCGTTGATCTTGATCCCCGCCACGACCGCGTTGGTCAGCATCACGGTGATCCCGACCGAAACCGTGGGGATGATGCCGGCGATGGCGGTGGTGATGAAGAGTCCGATCGTGACCCGGTGGCTGGCCTCCCAGACGAGGCGCAGCACCTGCGGCAGGGCGGCCGTCGTCCCGGTCACGGATTGCTTGAGGCTCGCCCAGCGCCCGCGCAGGTCCTTCGGGCCCTCGGGCAGCTGAGGCGGCTCGAGCGTGGGGTCGCCGGTCAGCCCGCTGTTGGCGGGTCCGCCTTCAGGCTTGCGACGGCCACGGCCGAACCCTCCCCACCAGATCACTGGCCCGTGTCCACCGGGCGGCGTCATTCCCATGTTTGTCTGGAGCTTACGTAAACCCGCTTGACATCGGGTTTATTGCAGTGTAATCATGTAACGCATGGATCAAAAAGAGTTCGACACGATCAAAGGTTGGTTTGCCGGAAGGCTCCCGGACGGCTGGTTCACGGGGGTGGAGATCACGAACGAGGACGATCAGGTCGTGGTCATCGGGACGCTGCCCGAGGTGAACCTCGGCTCGAGCGCCGAGGAGAAGGAGGGCGCGGCGGCCGGGCGGATCGCTCGCTTCCGCGAGGAGACCCGCGGCCAGCGCATCGGCATCGCCCAGGAGGCCGAGGAGCGGTTCCACAAGTTCGTCACGTGGGGCGCCAAGCTCGGAGGCGTGACCAAGCGCTTCAACCCCGGCGGCGGCGGTGGCGGACGGTCTGGCGGCCAGCGCGGCGTGATGATCGGGCGGATGTGGCGCCGGCGCCACGGCCGCCGGGAGCAGGCGCCGCAGGCGCAATCGCAGGTCTTTTAGGTCGCCTCACGCATCCCTCTCCCGCCCCGGCGGGAGAGGGACCTCGCTCAACGCCGAGTACATGCTCCCCAGGTGGCGACTTGGGATGGTGCGCAGAAGGCGCGTCTTGACGAAACCCGCCTCCGCCGCCATCTCCTCCCACCGAGGGTAGGAGAAGGGATGCGGCACCCATGGGTTGCCGCGGTCGGCGCCGTACTCGACGACGATCAGCCTTCCACCCGGGCCCAGCATTCCACGGACGGACTCCAGGACCGGCCTCTTGTCTCGGAGGAAGTGCAGGGAGTTCGCCATCACCACTCCATCCAGGCCATCCAGGTCGAGGGGTCGCGTGAAGTCCGCCACCCTGGTCTCGATGCCGGGGCGGCCGTCGAGCTCGCGGAGCGCCCGGGCGTCCTTGTCGACCGCCGTGATGCGCCCAGACGGTCCGATCAGCCCGGCAAGGGCGAGGGTGAAATTCCCCTCCCCCGACCCGAGGTCGGCCCAGCGGCCGCCCTGCTCGGCGACTCCATCCCTGATCAGGTCGACCAGGTCCGACGGCTTCACCCCCTCGGACCCAGCGCCTCACGCACCTTCGGGGCCACCTCGCTCGCAAAGCGGCGCATCGCGGCCGGGTCCTCCCCGTTCACGATGAACGTGTCGATGCCATATTCCGCCGCCAGCGACACCATGAGCTCGGCGGGCTGGTCGCCCGTGTTCAGGATCCGCCGGATCGAGCGCGGGTCGCGACCCGCCGCCTGCGCCGCGTCGTCGATCCTCAGGTTGCCCTCCGCGATGTCCGCCGGCTGCACCCGGCCGAGCGAAGGCACCCAGCCGTCGGCCAGACGCCCGATGAGGTTCAACATCCGCGGCTTGTAGGCGCCGAGCCAGATCCCGATCGGGTGGGCCGGCGCCGGGCCGGTGTTGACTCCGTCGAGCTGGTAGAACCTGCCGTCGAAGCGCGCCCTCGGCTGGACGGTCCACATCAGCTGGATGACCTGGATCGCCTCTTCGAGCGCCGAGACCGACTCGCCGGGGGTGCGCACCGGGCCGCCGATCGTCTTGATCGCCTCCCAGGCGCCTCCCGCGCCGAGGCCCAGCTCGAGCCGGCCGCCGCTCAGCAGGTCCAGCGTCGCGGCCGCCTTGGCGAGGATCGCGGGCGGCCGGAGCGGCAGGTTGATCACGTCTGGGAACACCGAGATGCGCTTGGTGTGCATGGCGATCGCGGTCAAGAGCGTCCACGTGTCGCCGAAGATGCGCTGGTAGGGGTGGTCCTGGATGCCGATCAGGTCGAATCCGAGCTCGTCGGCGAGGGCGGCGGTTTCGAGCAGCTGGTCCAGCCGGGCGGCCTGCGGGAGCAGGAAGATTCCGAACTCGATCCGCCGGCCGTAGTCCATGGCTCCCATTACAAGGGACGCCCGCCTCCGGCTATTTCCTCCGGCGCCTTCCGAAGAGTGCCCGCCAGATGAGGAGCAGGATGAGGGCGCCGACGAAGGCGATCACGACCTGGCCGAAGATCCCGTAGCCGATCGAGATGTGGACCAGCCCGGCCAGCCACCCGCCGAAGAGCGCGCCGAGGATGCCGATGATGATGTCGAGCAGCCACCCCTTGCCCTTGCCCGTGACGATCCGGCTGGCGAGGAAACCGGCGATCAGCCCGACCACGATGAAAACGAGGACGTTTTCCACCGGCGGGTCTAACCCCGGCGAGGGGGATTACTTGCCAGTGTTCACGAAGGCACCCCAGCGAGCCGGCCTCCGTCCACGGACAGGACCGCGCCGGAGACGAAGGACGCCTGGTCCGAGCACAGCCAGGCGGCGGCGTGCGCCACCTCGTCGCCGGTTCCGAGCTTGCCCATCGGCACCGCGCGGGCGATCCGCTCGCGGGCCGCTTCCGGTATCGCATCCTTCACGATCGGGCCGGGCGCGATCGCATTGACGCGGATGTTCAGCCGCCCGTAGTCGAGGGCAGCAGCCTTGGTGAGCCCGATCACGCCGTGCTTCGCCGCCGCGTACGCGCTCATCCCCGGCGCGCCCTGCAAGCCCGCGGTGGACGACATGTTGAGGATCGCGCCCCCTCCGCCCGCGAGCATCGCGGCCAGCTCGGCCCTCATGGAGAGGAACACGGTGAGCAGGTTGGCTCGGATCGTGTAGTCGAACTCGGACGCCGAGATCTCCCCGAGCGGGTGGGGCATGTGGCCGCTCCCGGCATTGTTGAAGGCGACATCGAGGCGTCCGAACCTCTCGACGGCGCTTGCGACCATGTGCTCCGCAGACGCCTGATCCGTGAGGTCGGCCGCAACCGCGACCGCGGCGCCACCGGCCGAGTTGATCTCTGCTGCGACCCGATCGATCTCGGCCGCGGACCTTGCGGCGAGCACGACGCTGGCGCCCTCCAGCGCAAAGACGCGCGCGGTGGCCTCGCCGATGCCGCGGCTCGCCCCGGTGACGATCGCGACCTTTCCCGAAAGGAGTCCCATCAGGCGGCCGTGGTCGCCGGAGTCGCCTTTCTGATCCGCCTGCCCAGCTGCTCGGCGATGCCGATCGCCCCGAGGCCGATCAAGAGATGGATGACCTGGATCACCCAGTGCCAGCCGTTGTTCAGGATGTTCGCCTGCGTGAGACCCAGAGCCGGTGCGATCAGGCCCCACACGAACGCCACGACGACGAGCCCGACGGGCAACCCGGCGCGGGCGCCGAGGAAGGCCAGCGTCCAGAGCCCGATGACCAGGAGGATGCCGAATGTCTCGTGCACGTCGACCAGCTGGTCGCCGTGGCCCGTCCAGATCAGAGCCCCCAGCACAATGAGCACAAGGCCGCAAATACGAACCGTCCACTGCGCCACAGTTGCCAGCTTCACTTAGCCACCCTCCGGGAGTCCTGATAGTTGAAGTGCTTCAACTATACAGCTATCTCAAGTATCATTGACACGATGGCTTCGCGATCCAGGCAGGACATCGCGGCCGCGGCATGGCGGCCCATCTTCGACCTCATGGTCAGCAGCGCTCCCGAGCGAGATGCCTTCATCCGCCGCCTGGGCCTGAGTCCTGCCGAGAGCCGGGCCCTGGCGAGCCTCGATCCGAAGCGAGGCCGCCCGATGCGAGTTCTGGCGCGCGAGTGGGGATGCGACCCGTCCAACGCCACCTGGCTGGTCGACCGGCTCGAGGCGCATGGTCTGGTCACCAGGGAGTCCGTGGCCGGGGACCGGCGCGTCAAGTCTGTCGTCCTGACCCCGAAGGGCACAAGGCTGCGGTCCCGTCTGGTGAGAGCGTTTTACAAGCCGCCGCGCCAGCTGGCCGAGATGCCACGACGCGACCTGGAGACGCTCCGCGTGGCCTCGGCGAACCTGCCAAAGGCGGTACGGTTAGACGAAGCATGGGCACAGAGCAGTATCACGAACCGCCGGCGGACCTAAGCCCCGAGATCAGGACCTTTGCACGGATGGCCGCCTCTCTGCAGGAGGAGGCGGAGGCCATCGGTTGGTACGAGCAGCGGATCTCCGTCGAGCGCGACGCGCAGGCGAAGGCGATCATGCAGAACGCCCAGCAGGAGGAGTTCAAGCACTTCGCGATGTCGCTCGAATTTCTCTCGCGACGCACACCGAAGTGGCGCGCCGTGCTCAAGGACGTGCTGTTCAAGGAAGGCGACATCGTCGAGCACGGCGAAGAGGCTGAGGAGGACGAGAAGAAGGTCTGACGTAGGGGTTCGCCGTTGGCCCCTCATCCTGGCCGTCTCCGACGAGGGATGGCGAATTGGTCTGGGAGGTTGCCATGCGCGTAGCGGTGCTGGGTACGGGCAAGATGGGCGCCGCCATGGCCAGGCGCCTGGCGTCCAACGGCCACGAATTGATCCTCTGGAACCGCACGCGCGAACGCGCGGAGAGAGTTGGCGTGGGTCAGGTCGCAGGCACTCCCGCCGCGGCCGCCGACGGCGCGGGCGTGGTGATCTCGATCCTCACAAACGCGGATGCCGTGCGGAGCACCTATGCGGGTGAGCACGGCGCGGCCGCGGTCGCCCGGGACCAGGTCTATATCGAGATGAGCACCGCGGGTCCTCAGATCGCCGAAGAAATCGCCGCGATGATCGAAGGAAAAGGCGCGAAGTTCGTCGAATGCCCGGTCCTGGGCAGCATCGGTGCGATCGAATCCGGCAAGGCCACGCTCTTTGCGGCGGGTGACGACGACGCGCTCGCGGCCGCACAACCCATCCTCAACGCCTTTGGCGAGCTGCGTCGCATCGGCAGCGTGGCCGGGGCCGCGGCGCTCAAGCTCGTGGCGAACACGATGCTGATGTCAGTCACGGCGCTGGCGGCTGAGCTGCTAGCGGCGGGGACGGCGGCCGGCGCGGACGAAGAGGACCTGTTCTGGCTGCTCACGCGATTTGTGCCGCTGCTCGCTGGTCGTCGAGCCGGTCTCGTCGAACACCAGTACGAGCCGGTGACGTTCGCGCTGCGTGATGCGCTCAAGGACCTGAACCTGGCGACGGAGATGTTTCGAGCCGCCGGCGCTCGAGCTCCGCTTGCCACCGCCACCACCGAGCTCTACGCGCTCGCCGCCAGGTCGGTCGGTGAGCTGGACCTCGCGGCGATCGCGAGCATGTACGAGAAGCCGCCGGCGAAGCGCCGCTAGATCGTATCGACGAGAGCGGCGACGGCCGCGATCTCGTCGGCACTGACCGTGTGGGCCATGCCCCGATACAGGCGCATCGTCACCGCGGCGCCCATGCGCTTCATGACCTCGGCCGCCTCCTCGACGCGGTCCTTTCCGATGTGGGGGTCGACATCGCTGCAGCCCAGGAAGACGGGCGCCGACTCGAAGTTGCCCGGGTAGTCGCGTGGCGTGCCGGGAGGCCCGATCAGGCCGCCGCTGAGCCCGACCACTCCCCCATACCGGCGCGCGTTGCGGGCCGCAAACTCCAGCGTGAGGCAGGCGCCCTGGGAGAAGCCGAGCAGGATCACCCGCGCCGCGGGCACGGTTCCTTCCACCTGCTCGAGCAGGCCGGCGATCATGGCGAGGGCAGCGCTGAGATAGGGCTCGTTGCTTTCCAGGGGAGCCGTGAACGGGTTCGGGTACCAGGCGTTCCCCGCCGCCTGCGGCGCGAGGTAGGCAAACCCTGGGCGCTGCACCTCGGCCGCGATGGTCATGATGTCCTCGGCCGTCGCGCCGCGTCCGTGCAACAGGATCATGGCCGCGCGGGCCGTCGCCAATGGTTCGCCAGTAACGACCACGCGCTCGCCGTGGGTGATCGCCATCCGTTCGTAGTATGACGAGGCTGTGAGGGGCACCTTCCGCTACGCGAACCCGGCGGTCATTCACTGGGGCCCTGGGTCGGTGGCGGAGTTGGCGCCCGAGCTGCAGCGCCTCGGCGCACAGCGGATCCTCCTGGTGACGACTCGCTCGCTGCTCGCCGAAAAGAAATTGGTGGGAGCGGTCCGCGACCAAGTGGGCGACCGGGATGTCGCCGTCGTGGCAACCATCGGCCAGCACGCCCCGATCACCGAGGTGGATGCGGCCGCGCGTGACGCCGTCGACCAGAAGGTGGATGGCGTTGTCAGCTTCGGCGGCGGCAGCGCCATCGACGCGGCGAAAATGCTGGCGGTTCGCGTGGCGGATTCCAAGGGCCACACCGACCGGTCCCTTCCCCACGTCGCGATCCCGACCACGCTCGCGGCGGCCGAGCTCGCCGCGGGGGCGGGATTCACCAACGAGGCCGGGGACAAGGCCGGCATGCGCGACGCTCGCCTCCTCCCTGCCTGCGTGATCTACGACGCCGTCCTGACCCTCGCCACGCCTATGGAGCTCTGGCTTTCGACCGGGATCCGGGCAGTGGACCACGCGGTGGAGGGCTTCCTCGCCGATGGCGAACACCCCTTCTCAGACGTCATGTGCCTCGCCGCGGTACGCAGGCTCTTCGAATCCCTGCCGCGGGCCAAGGCCGACCCAAAAGACCTCGGCGTCCGGACCGAGAACCAGCTGGCCGCGTGGTTCTCGTTCACGCTGCCCGGGCCCTCGGCCGGGGGCCTGAGCCACGTCATGGGCAAGCAGATCGGCGCCCGGCACGCAATCCCCCACGGCGTGACCTCCTGCCTCCTGCTTCCACACGTCCTGCGCTTCGTCGCGACGCGCCAACCGGAGCGCTACGCCTCACTGGGCGAGGCGATGGGCGGCGACCCGGCTGACTCCGTCCAGGCGCTGATCGCCTCGCTAGGGCTTCCCCAGCACATCTCCGGCTACGGCATCGGCGAGCGGGAGCTGCGCCTGGCGGCGGATGAGCTGGCCGGGCTGCACCTGGCGGCCGACCTCGGCGACATCTACCTCGCCGCCCTCTGAAAGGCCTCTCTAGGCCAGCCACACCAGGATCAGGGCCAGTATGGCGGGGGCTGCCTGGACCAGCAGGATTCGCCGGCTGACGGTGACCCCGCCGTAGATTCCGGCGACGACCACGCACAGCAGGAAGAAGGTCAGGATCGGACGGCCGCCGGTGACACCGTGGAACAGCAGGCCCCACAGCAGCCCAGCCGCGAGGAAGCCGTTGTAAAGCCCCTGGTTGGCGGCGAGC
>DASXBE010000186.1:0-6621 GCA_036491815.1 Candidatus Dormiibacterota bacterium
ACCGGCAAGGCGTCCGATTCGCGAGCCGGCCGGATCATGACGTTTCTCGAGCGCGCGCCGATCGGCGAGACCCGAATGGCGGACCACGCGCGCAGGGTGGCCGACCGTTTCGTGCTTCCGGTGATGGGGGCCGCCGCCGTCGTGTACGCGCTCACGGGCAACCCCTCCAGGGCGGCGGCCGTGCTGATCTTCGATCTGGCGTCCGGGATCCGCGTCGCCGCGCCAACCACGATGCTGGCCAGCCTCGTCGCGTCGGCGCGCGAAGGCATCCTGTTCAAGGGAGCGGCCGCGATGGAAAAACTCGCGGCCATCGACACCGTGATCTTCGACAATACCGGCACGCTGACGATCGGACGGCCCGCTGTCGCCGGTATAGCCACGTTCAACGGAATGAGCGAGAACGAGCTGCTCGCGGTCGCGGCAGGAGCCGACCACGGCCTCAACCACCCGCTCGCGACCGCGCTGACCGCGGAGGCCCAGCGTCGTGGCCTGGAGGTGCCACGACGGGTCAAGACCAGGTACCACATCGGTCTCGGAGTGGAGGCACAGCTGGCAGGCGGCGAGCACTTCCTCGTCGGCAACCGAGCCTTCCTCCAGCGCCACGGTGTGGCGATGCCCGAAGGCATGAATGGACACGGCCTCTCGGAGGTCATCATCGCGTCGCGCGGGCGCTGCTTCGGTGCGATCGTCTTCACGGACGAGGCGCGACCAGAGGCAGCGGGCACCATCGACGAGCTCAGGCGCCGCGGGGTCGAGCGCATCGTGCTGCTCAGCGGCGACTCCGAGAATCCGACGAGGCTGGTGGCCGACCACCTCGAAATCCCTGAATGGGCGGCGCGCATGTCGCCGGAGAAGAAGGCCGACTTCGTGCGCAAGCTGAAAGCAGAAGGGCGCCGCGTCGCGGTCGTGGGCGACGGCGTGAATGACAGCGTCGCTCTGTCCCTGGCGGACCTTTCGATCGCCATGGGCAACGGCACGGATGTGGCTCGCGCGACCTCGGAGGTTGTGCTGCTCGACGACCGCCTGGAGCTTCTTCCTCGGGCGATCGACAGGTCGCGCGACAGCCTGCGGCTGATGAACGAGAACATCGTGTTGATCGCCGCACCGAACGCGCTGGGGCTTGGTGGCGCCGTCGTGGGTGGCATGAATCCGGCTGTCGCGGCCTTGCTGAGCAACGGCTCGGCTGTCGTCGCGGCGGCGAACGGGCTCAGGCCGCTGCTCAAGAGGCACGCCCGGCGCGAACCAGACAGCTCGCGATGAAGGAGATTCTCCTGATTGTTGTTCGCGCCCTGGCTGGCGGGCTGCTGGTCGCGGCCTTCGCGATGCTCGGCGACACCCTGAAACCCAAGCTGTTCGCCGGCCTGTTCTCGGCCGCGCCGTCCGTCGCCACGGCCAGCCTGCTCGTGATCGGCCTCTCCTCTGGGCCCGACCGTGACACCAAGGACGCGTTCGGAATGATCGCGGGCGCCACCGGGCTCGTGTGCTACAGCACCGCGGCGGCCTTCCTGGTCGCGCGGCTCGGAGCGATTCCGGGGAGCGTCCTCTCCTGGCTCGCCTGGGTGGTCCCCGCGTTCGCCGTGTACTGGTGGCTGCTGCGGTGAGCGAGCCAGGCGGCACGGAGCCGCAGAGGGTCCCCGAGGTTCATCCCGGAGAGATCCGCAAGCACAGCTTCCAGGACTACCTCATCAGGTTTTGTTTTGGAGCGGGCATCTCGCTCGGCGCTGGGCTGATCGGCTTGAGATTCGGACCCGTGGTGGGCGGGATCTTCCTCGGTTTTCCCGCCATCCTCCCCGCCTCGCTCACCTTGATCCAGAAGAAGGAGGGCCGGGAGCGCGCCGCCATCGATTCAGAGGGCGCCATTCTCGGCGCGATCGCGCTGGTCGGATTCGCGCTCGTGGCCTGGCTGCTGTTCGTCAGGCTGGGGATCGGCGCGACGTTGCTCATCGCGCTGGCGGTCTGGCTCATCATCGCGGTGGCGCTGTACGCGGCCGTGATGGCCACGCTCCACCGCGAGCCGGCCCCTCGCTAGTCGGTCCTGACCTCTATCCCATCCTGCGCCCAGCGCGTGTGGAAGGCGCCCGCTCGGTCCGTCCGGTGATAGGTGTGCGCGCCGAAGTAGTCGCGGAGGCCCTGGATCAGGTTGGCTGGGCCGCGGGCGCGCCGATAGCCGTCGTAGTACGCGAGCGATGAGGCGAACGCGGGTACGGGCACGCCCTGGTCGATCGCGGTCTTGACCACCCGCCGCCACGCGTCCTGCGCGCCCGCGAGCGCCTCCTCGAAGAACGGGGCGAGCATGAGGCTCGGGAGCTCCGACGAGTCTGAATAGGCGTCTTTGATCCGGTCGAGAAACTGGGCGCGGATGATACAGCCGCCACGCCAGATCGTGGCGAGCGAGCCAAGGTCGAGCTGCCAGCCATACTCCTTCGAGCCTGCGGCCAGGTGCTCGAAGCCCTGCGCGTAGGCGACGATCTTCGATGCGTACAGCGCCTCCTGCAGGTCGTCGATCAGGCTGGACGGCACCGGGCTCGCGGCAGGGCCGGCGAGGATGCGCGAGGCCACGACGCGCCGCGCCTTCTGGCTCGAGAGCATCCGCGCGAAAACGGCCTCCGTGATGCCCGTGAGGGGCACGCCGAGGTCGAGCGCCGATTGGCTCGTCCAGCGGCCGGTGCCCTTCTGCTCGGCCTCGTCCTCGATCGCGTCGACCAGCGCGGATCCAGGCAGGTCCCCGGCCTTGGCCAGCACGTGAGACGTGATCTCGATGAGGTACGACTGGAGGCGCCCGTCATTCCAGTCGCGAAACACCCCTGCCGCATCCGCGGGGCTCAGGCCGGCGGCGTTGCGCATGAGGTCGTACGTCTCGGCGATGAGCTGGATGTCCGCGTACTCGATCCCGTTGTGCACCATCTTCACGAAGTGGCCCGCGCCGTCCGGCCCGATGTAAGCGCAGCACGGCGCGCCCTGAACCTTCGCCGAAATGGCCACGAGCATTTCCTCCACGCGCTCGTAGGAATGGCGCGTCCCGCCGGGCATGATGCTCGGGCCGCGCAGGGCACCCTCCTCCCCGCCGGAGACCCCCGCCCCGATGAAGCCAAGGCCCGCCGCCTCCACCGCCGCCGAGCGGCGGCGTGTGTCATGGAACAGAGAGTTGCCGCCGTCGATGATCGTGTCGCCCGCCTCCAGCATCGGCACGAGCGCGTCGATCGCCTCGTCGACAGGCGCGCCGGCCTTGACCATGACGAGGATCGCCCGCGGCGGCGTGAGCAGCCGGACCAGCTCCTCGAGGCTCTGCGCGGGCCGGAAGTCGCCCTCCTTCCCGTGAGCCGCCATGAGCTCCTCGGTGCGGCGGGCGGTCCGGTTGAACACAGCGACTCGGACGCCGTGTGAAGCCAGGTTCCGCGCCAGGTTCTGGCCCATGGTGGCCAGGCCGACGACTCCGATCTCGTGGGCGGCCATTACGGATCACCTTAACCACACCGGGTGGTGGAGCGGTACTGGGGCGTTTCCTCTTTCGACCGCAACGGCGAAATCACGACGGCACGGGAGGAATGATGTCAAGCACGCACGTTCTGGCGAACCAGGCGCAGGGCAAGGCCGAGCGGGCGGCGTCCAACCCCTGGCTCGAGCTGCTCGAACGCGCCGGGTATGTCGCACGAGGCGTCCTCTACGCCGTGATGGGATTCCTGGCGCTCCTCCTCGCCCTGCGCCAGGGCGGCAAGGCCACCGACCCCTCTGGCAGCGTCGTCACGCTGTCCGGCGTGCCCTTTGGCAAGTTCCTGCTCCTGGCGATCGCGATCGGGCTCGCCGCCTACTCGCTGTGGGGGTTCGTCCGGGCGATCTTCGACCCCTTGAGCCGAGGCAAGGACGCACACGGAATCGTGGAGAGGCTTGGCTTTGTGTGGAGTGGCATCTCGTACGCGGCGCTGGCGCTGTTCGCGGCGCAGCTCTTCGCCGGTAGCGGCGCGGCAGTATCCCGGGACAGCACTCAGACCACGATCACGAAAGTCCTCGCCTACCCCGCCGGCGAGTGGGCGGCGGCGGCTGTCGGCCTGCTGGCGATCGCGATCGGCCTGTACCAGTTCGTGGTCGCCTACAAAGCCGACTTCAAGAAGGATCTGAAGCGCGAGGAGATGAGCCAGGCGGAGTTCGACACCGTGGTCTTGCTGGGCCGCCTGGGTTTTTTTGGCCGAGGCGTCGTGTTCACCCTGGTCGGCTGGTTCATCTTTCAGGGCGGCCTGCACCGCGATCCCAACCGGGTGCATGGATACAGCGGCGCCTTTCTGTTCCTCCTGGCCCAGCCGTACGGGCACCTTCTCGTCGGCCTGGTGGCGATCGGATTCATCGCCCTCGGCTTTCATTCGTTCGCCTCGGCGCGGTGGATCCGGCTGATGGGCAGCAGGCGGGCCTGAACCCCGCGCGCGGGTAGGGTGTCTTTGCGCGGCGTTAACCGGGTGTGAGCGCCTCGAGCGCGAGATGACGCATGGAGATTGACCGCCGGCGCATCCGCCGGATCGTCCAGCCCCGCTCGCCGCGCGAGCGTTTCCTTGATCGGACGATCCGCGCCCAGGGGTGGCTCGATCCCCTCGCGGAGGTGATCCAGAAGGCAGTGGGCAGCGCCTACGGGGCGCTCGGCAGGCCAGGCGTCGCGATCAGGAACGTCATGCACGGCACGACCGTGCTCGGCCATCCCCTTCACCCGGCGCTGACCGACCTGCCCGTCGGGGCCTGGACGGTCGGCCTGCTGGCCGACTGGTTCTTCGTCACGACGGGCCGCGTACCCCCGATCGCCGGTGACCTCGCGCTGGCGGTGGGCATCGCCGGCGCGGTGCTGGCCGCGGTCACGGGCTACACGGACTTCCACGACACCATCGGGCGTGAGCGGCGCACCGCCATGTTGCACGGATTGACCATGACCGGGGTGCTGCTGATCGAGCTGGTGTCGCTGGGACTGCGGCTCGAGGCACCTGGGACGCGGATGGGCGCGATCCTGCTGTCCACTGTGGGCTGGCTTGGCGCGCTCGCCGGCGCTTACGTCGGCGGCCACCTCACCTACGGCATCGGCAGCGCTGTCAATCACAACGCCTTCTTGCAAGGGCCAGCTGATTTCGTCCGCGTCGGCCGGCGCGAGGACTTTCCCGAAGGTCAGATGAGGCGCGTGGACGCCTCGGGACTGCCGGTGGTGGTCCTGCGCCGCCTGGGCTTGCTCTACGCGATGGGAGCGGTGTGCTCGCATGCGGGGGGCCCGCTGGACGAGGGAAACCTCGACGGCAACGTGGTCACCTGCCCATGGCACGGGTCGCGGTTCTGCTTCGACCAGGGCAAAGTCGAGTCGGGCCCGGCTACGTTCGACCAACCGGCGCTGAGGGTACGCGAGCGGGGTGGCATCGTGGAGGTCAAGCTGGTCCACCCACCGAATTAGCTCACCTTCGAGTCCTGGGATGGGGGTGCGGCGGCGCTCCCGGGCGGCTAGCCCTTCGTCCGCTCCAGGAATTCGGCTCGCAGGGCGGCGTTCTCTCGAAAGTCACCGAGCAGGCATGACGTCACGGTTTCGGCGGCCTGCTTTTCGACCCCGCGCATCTCCACGCATAGATGCCGAGCCTCGATGACGACGGCCACGCCTCGGGCTTTCAGGATCCGCTCGACCGCTTCGGCGATCTCGCGTGTCAGGCGCTCCTGCAGCTGCAGCCTGTGCCCGTAGACGTCGACGAGACGGGGCAGCTTGCTCAACCCGATGACCTTGCCGGCCGGCACGTAGCCGATGTGGACCCGGCCGAAGAACGGCAGCAGGTGGTGCTCGCAAAGGCTGTAGAACGGTATGTCGCGCAGCAGCACCAGGTCGTCGCCCTCGTGCTCGTACAGCGCGTTGCGGACGACAGCATGCGGATCCACGCCGTAGCCGTCGGTCAGGTCGGCAAACGATTCGGCGACCCGACGCGGCGTGTCGACCAGGCCTTCCCGCTCGAGGTCCTCACCGACCGCGGCGAGGATGCGCCGCGTGGCGGCCTCGAGCTCTTCCGTGCGGCCGCGGAGCGGCTTGGGCAGGCTCATTCGGAGCTCACCTCGGCCGCATTGTTCTCCGACTCGACGATGCGCAATTTGACCAGGCGGGCGGGCTTGAAGTGCGGCTCCAGGCGCCTGAAGGCGGCGAGGGCGATGTTCTCCGCTGTGGGGACGATGCCATGCAGGAACTCCACATCGCGGTTGAGGTGCCTGTGGTCGACTGCGTCGATGAGCTCGCGGCGGAGCACCGAGTCGACATGCTTGAGGTTGACGACCATGCCGGTCTCCGGGTCGAGCGGGCCGCCCACCGTGACCTCCACGACGTAGTTGTGCCCATGGTCCGAGGCGCACGCGCCGAAGACCTCGCGGTTCCGCTCATCGGTCCACTCCGGACGACACAGTGTGTGCGCCGCCGCGAAGGTGGCCCGGCGGGTGATCCGAACGTTTGGGCCCATCGTTCAATGACTACAACGCGCGGATACGCCGCTGGATTCCTACGGATCCAAACGCAGGTTCGCCCCCGAGAGCGGAGCTGACTCCCGGGACGCCAGCCACACGACGATCCTTGCGACGTCGGCCGGCCGCAGGGCGGGGCCGCTCACCCCGGCGATCCGCAGCATCGGG
>DASXBE010000187.1:0-12740 GCA_036491815.1 Candidatus Dormiibacterota bacterium
CTCGAGGCTGGCGCGGGAGGCGCCCCGAAAGCGATAGATCGACTGGTCGTCGTCGCCGACGACGAACGGCTCTCCGCCCTTCGCGATCAGCTCGACCAGCCGCTCCTGCGCCAGGTTCAGGTCCTGGTACTCGTCGACCAGCACGTGCGGATGGCGCGCGGCGTACTGGCGGAGCAACGCCGGGTCCTGCTCCAGCATCTTCACCGCCAACACGAGCAGGTCGTCGAAGTCGAGCAGCCGCAGCCGGCGGCACTCCCTCTCGTAGGCGCGAAAGAGCCTGACGGCTGCCCGCATGAATGCGGACCGGTCGGGGTCCTCGCCCGCCGCGGCCCACGCCGCCAGGCGCCCGGGAACGACCAGCTCCTGCTTCAAGCGCTCGACCATCTGCAGCAGCGGTGCGACCAGGTCGTCCGGCCTCTCGTCCCCGGTCAGCGCCGCGTCGCCGAGCGTCCACATCAGCTCTCGCGCGAGGATCCACCGGTCGGCCCCGGCGACGATCCGGAAACCGGGCGGGACGCCGACGGATCGCCCGTCCGCGCGAAGCCATCCGAGCGCGATCGAGTGGAAGGTCCCCACCGACGGCGCGGCCGCATCGATCAGGTCTTCGATCCGCTGGCGCATCTCGGCCGCGGCGCGCTCGGTGAATGTCATCACGAGGATGGAGTGCGGGGACACGCCGGCCGAGACCAGCCGCCGGAAGCGCTCCGCGATCACGGCGGTCTTGCCGGTGCCTGCCCCCGCCACCACCCGGACCGCGCCGCTCGCCAGGGCCGAGGCCGCCACCTGGTCGCGGCCGAGGCGCATCAATCCACCGATGTCGCGTGGCCGATCCGGACGCGGAGGGTGGTGACCTTCCGCCCCAAATCGAGCGCGTTGAGCCGGGCCACGATCGCTTCGGCGTCGAGCCGCAGCTGGTGGGCCAGGGCCGGGCTGGACGTCGAAACGATCAGCGTGCCCGATTTCAGCTCGATCTCGTCACACAGGCGGGCTGGTTCGTCGCCGATCACGGTGCGAAAAGCGCCCGCGACCTGGGTGCCGATCAGACGGGCACCTCCAGGTTGGCGGCGCAGCACCCTTGGCAGGATATTGCCCAGCTTATCCACAGGCCTCGATCCTCCCGTTTTCCACCTTCCAGACGCTCGCCTGGGAGATGAGCTCAGCTGGGAACGGGCCCGCTTCGACCGACGTGATGATCACCTGGCCGTCCCCCGCGACCTGGTTCAGGAGGGCGGCCCGGCGCTCCCCGTCCAGCTCGGAGAGCACGTCGTCCAGCAAGAGCACCGGCCGCTCGCCCGTCCTGCGTGTGATCAGGGCGGCCTCAGCCAGTTTCAGGCTCACGACAGCCGTCCGCTGCTGGCCCTGGGAGGCGTACGAGCGGGCCTCTTCGCCCTCCAGCACGATGCTCAGGTCGTCTCGATGCGGACCGACGCTGGTGGATCCGCGGCGGAGGTCCTCGCCCAGCGAGTTATGCACAGCTTCGGCCAGGTCTTGCGGTGGGCCAAGGTAGGTGATCTGAAGGCGCTCGCCGGCCGCGATCTCGGCATGGCAGCGTGCGGCCTCCGGCTGCAGCTCGGTGACCGCGGCGGACCTGGCGCGGACGATCTGGGTCCCGATCTGGACGAGCTCTTCGTTCCAAGCCTCCAGGACGTCCTCTCCTCCCTGCCCGGCCGCGATGCGCTTGAGCAGGCTGTTGCGCTGCTCGAGGACGCGCCGCAGACCGGCGAGCGCCCTCGCGTAGCCCGGCTCGACCTGCACCAGCATCTGGTTCAGGAAGCGCCGGCGCAGCTCCGGGCCCCCCTTGACCAGGCCCAGGTCGTCCGGCCAGAACAGCGTGACTCGAAAATGGCCGGGCAGGTCGAATGCCCTGCGGCGGGCGCCGTCGACCTCGATCACGCGCCGGGCTCGCTCGCCCTCGGCCTCCAGGGTGATCACGAGCTCCACTCGCTTGCCGGCCGTCTCGATCTCGGCCTCGATCCGCGACGTCCTGGCCACCGGCCCGAGGAGCTCGAGCTCGCGCCGAGCCCGCGGTGAGGTCGAGAGGGCCAGCATCGCCACGGCCTCGAGCAGGTTGGTCTTGCCCTGGCCGTTCGCGCCGATGAAGACGTTGACGCCCGGGCCTGGAGTCAGGTCCAGCTGCCCGTAGTTCCGGTGATTCCTGAGCCGGAGGCTCCTGAGGCGCACTGACTACGTGCGCTTCAGGTCATCGCCACCCGCACGGGCATGATCACGTAGAGGTAGTGCTCCTTGCCCGGCGGTCGCAGCAGGCCTGGGCTGAGCGGACCGTCGAACAGCAGCTCGACGTGGTCTTCTCCGATCACGCCCAAGGCATCCAGGACGTAGCGGGCGTTGAACGCGATCTGGATGTCGGATCCGTCGACGTCGGCCGCCACCTCGGCCTTGCTGTCGCCGACCTCGTTGGTCGTGGCCGACAGGACCAGAGCGCCGGCCTGTGCTTTGAGCCGGATCACGTTCGCGCTGTCGCGCGCAAAAAGCGAGACGGCGCGAACCGTCTGGGTGAGCTCGGCGGTGGAAACCCGTACCTTGGTCGAGCTCTTACTGGGGATAACCTGTGCATAGTTCGGATACTTTCCGTCGATCAGGCGGGAGGTCAGCTCCGAGGTGCCGGCGCGGAAGAACACCTGGTTGCGGGCCTTGGAGATGATCACCTCGACCTTGCCGGGCTCGCCCTTGAGCACGCGAGACAGCTCGGCCAGGGCGCGCGCCGGCACGATAAGGCTGGCCTCCAGGTCCGCGGCGCCGACCGCCGCGAGGGTACGCACCGCCAGCCGGTGGCCGTCGGTCGCCGCGAGGGTCAGCTTCCCTCCCTGCACCTGGACCAGGACTCCGGTCAGGACGGGACGGGCCTCGTCGGTTGAGGCCGCCATCTGCGTCTGCTCCACAGCGCTCACCAGCTCGTCGAGCGCGACCTCCAGGCGGTCGCCTTCGTCAGGACGCGGCCCGGGCGGAAACTCCTCCGCCTCGATGCATTTGATGTGAGTGTCGAATCGAGCGCAGCGTAGGTTGAGCGACTGGGTGGAGGGGTCGAGGGTCAAGTCGAGGTCCTGGTCGGGGAGCGTGCCGACAAAATCCGTCAAGAGGCGGGCCGGCGCCGTGGTCGCCCCTTCCTGGGCCACCTCTGCCGGGACGAGCTTGCGGATCCCAATCTCGAGGTTGGTCGCGGTGAGGGCGAGGCCGTCGGCGGTCGTCTCGATCAGGATGTTGTTCAGGATCGGCAGCGTGGTCCGGCTGGAGATGGCACGCGACACGACCTGCAGCGCCTGGCCGAGAACCGCCGGTCTGCAGGTGACCTTCATCTGGGCTGCGAGCACTTTTGCGTTCAAGAAAGTTGTCCCCCGTTCTTAGAGTTTCTCTTGATTGAAATTATTCGTAATCGATAACAGTAAGCGCTGTGGACACTGTGGATGTCGAGATCATTTACAGATCGCGGGCGTCCGTGCATAACGCGTTGGCAAAGCCGCCCCGACGGGCCAATGCCTGTTGACGGATTGGGGATGAAATAGTCCCGGAGCGCCATTCCGAGCCGCGTCCCAAGGTCGTTCGAACAACTTGTGGACATCAACATCACTGCACGTAAAGCCGCTCACGGATCGCCTGGACCTCATACCTCAAGCGCTCGTCCTCCTTCAGCTCGTTGGCGATCTTCTCGATGGAGTGCAGCGCCGTCGTGTGGTCACGACCGCCGAATGCCTTGCCGATCGCGGGCAGGGAAGATGGCGTCTCCTCGCGCACGAGGAACATAGCCACCTGGCGTGGAAACACGATGTGCTTGTCCCGCCGCTTGCCCTTCATGTCGTCGAGGGTGACGTTGTAGTAGTCGGCGACCAGGGCCTGGATGCGCTCCACGTTGATGGGCTTTCGCGTGCCGGCGGGGATGATGTCGGCGAGCAGGCGCGCGGCCTCTTCCTCGTCGACCTGGCGCTGGTGCACCGCGGCAAACGCCTGGACGCGGGTCAGCGCGCCCTCGAGCTCGCGGATGTTGCGCTGCACCTTGTGCGCGATAAAGCTGAGCACCTCTTCGGGGACGAGGCTTGTGTTCTCGCCGAGCTTGGAGTGAAGGATGGCGAGGCGGGTCTCGAAGTCCGGCGACTGGATATCCGCGATCAGGCCCCACTCGAAACGGGACCGCAGGCGATCCTCCAGCGTCGGGATCTCCTTCGGCGGGCGGTCGCTGGAGATGACGATCTGCTTGTTGATCTCGTGCAGGGCATTGAAAGTGTGGAAGAACTCTTCTTTGGTGCGGTCCTTGCCGGCGAGGAACTGCACGTCGTCGATGAGCAGCACGTCGACGGTGCGGTACTTGTGGCGGAACTCGCCCATGCGGGCCGTCGCGATCGAGCTGATCACCTCGTTCGTGAACTGTTCGGACGTGAGGTAGACCACCCGCTTGCGGGGGAAGCGGTCGTGGACCTCATGGCCGATCGCGTGCATGAGGTGCGTCTTGCCGAGACCGACTCCTCCATACAGGAAAAGCGGGTTGTAGCTGTCCCCAGGCGCCTCGGCGACAGCCTTCGCGGCGGCGTGGGCGAACTGCGAGTTGTGTCCGACGACGAAGGACGAGAACCGGAACCTTGCGTTGAGCTCGGAGGGTGGCACGGGAACGACCTCCGGGACGACCTCGACCCCATGCTCGTGCCCGTTCTCGTGGGGGCGATCCCCGTCGATGTCGAGGGGTGAGGTGAGCGGTCTGTGTCCGCTCGGGGAGATGACGAAGTCGATGTCGACCTCGGAGCCGGTGACGGCCTGGAGGGTTTCCTGGATCAGGCCTGAGAAGCGGTCCTCGAGCCAGTCCTTGGCCAGCTTGCTGGGCACCCCGATCCTGAACGTCGCCCCGTCGGCGGAGATGACTGACGTGTTCTTGAGCCACATGTCGTAGGTGCGCTTGGCGAGCTGGAACCTGAGCTCCTCCTGCACCTGCGACCAGATCTGGTCCTGATTCAAACCGCCATCTCCTTATGTCCCGTGCGGGCGGCACCCCGGGCTGAGCCGTCCCATGCCTGTGGACGCAAGCCCCCGCCGCCCCTGTAAATCCTGTGGACAACCTGGTACGGACCTGCGCTCACCGGGGCCGCCGCCATCGGGGCCTCTCAAGCCCGCGAGTTGACCGACCGGGGAGCCCAAATTCGAATCGAAGCTCGTCCACCTTGAGCTCCGCCTCCTTGGTGACTGTGGAAAAGAGCGGATCGGATTTCCACAGGCCGCCGGTGGCTGCCTGATCGAAATCCCCCATCCGGTCGATCCCTAAATATGGAAGCGGAGTTGTAGCTTTAAGTTGTAGCTTGCCTATAATTATTAATGAGACCGGCCAATCCGATCCGTACTAGGCTTCTACCCGTGCAGTTGTCGTGGCTGCTTCCGGCGGGGGAGTGTAGCACCGGCCTGTGGATATCGCAAGGCACGTCAGGCACACAATTAAGTGACAGGTTCGCTATCAGGATTGGCGATCCCTGCCTCCGGTACACTACCGCGATCAAACGAACCTTCCAACCCAAAAAGCGCTATCGCAAGCGCGTCCATGGCTTCCTGCTGCGCATGAGCGCACGCGGTGGGCAGCGTGTCGTGCGCAACCGGCGCCGGAAGGGCCGTCTGCGGCTGAGTAGCTAAGCCGCCCGTCGCGGTGAAGCAGCGCCATCGGCTCCGCCGGAAGGCCGACTTCCAGTCAGCGATCCAGGGCCGGCGTTTCCACTCCGGCCAGGCCCTTGTCGGTTTCGCCGTCCAGGCGGAGACCGGCCAGCCCCGGGTCGGGGTCACGGTGAGCCGGGCGATCAAAACCTCGGTCGATCGCAACCGGGCCAAGCGCCGCCTGCGGGAGGTGTCGCGGCAGCGGTTCCTGAGCCCTGATTCGCCGCTTGCCGCGCTGGGAATACGATATGACGTGGTCCTGATCGCCCGACCGGCGGCGCTCGAGGTTTCGTTCGCCGACCTGGCGGCGGAGGCTTCGCTGGCCGCGCTCAGGCTTTCGAAGTTGAACTCATGACAAATCTGCTGCTCGCATTGATCCGTGGCTACCAGATGTCGTTCTCCAAGATCCTGCCCCCGTCGTGCCGGTACTACCCCTCGTGCTCGCACTACACGTACGAGGCGGTGGAGCGATACGGCTGGCTCCGGGGCGCGTGGATGGGGGCGGCGCGGATCGCACGGTGCCATCCCTTCGCCAAGGGTGGCTATGATCCCGTCCCCTGACAGGAGGACCTGACATCTTCCTCAACTCCTTCACGGACTTCTTCAAATTCCTATCGCCGATCCACGACGCCTGGTACGCGGTCGTGCTGGTGCCCTTGCAGTGGCTCCTGAGCTTCATCTACTCCCACGTGCAGGGGATTGGCGCCTTCGACGTGATCGGCTCTTATGGAGTCGCGATCATCGTCCTCACGGTCATCATCCGGCTGCTGCTCTCGCCCCTGCAGCAGTTCCAGCTTGTGACGCAGCGCAAGACGATGACCGAGCAGCGCAAGCTCGCGCCGCAGGTCGCCGAGCTGCGCAAGAAGTACAAGAAGGACCCGACGCGGCTCAACTCCGAGATGATGAAGCTCTACCAGGAGCACGGGGTGAACCCGCTGGGCGGCATGATCGGCTGCCTCCCGCTCGTGGTCCAGATGCCGATCCTGACTGCCCTCTACTACGTGTTCACCAACTTCGCGCACGCCGCCCACAGCCCGCTGCATTTCCTGTGGGTGCCCAACCTCAACGACAACCCCAACCATCACCTGCTGTTTGCCGGACTGCCGATTCCAGCGCCCGCCTACCTGGTCTTCCCGCTGCTCGCTGCGCTGACCACCCTGGTGCAGTCGCGGATGCTTCAGATGCCGCCGGCCGTCAACCCGACCGACCAGGAGCTCCAGACCCAGCAGATGCAGCGCACCATGATCTGGCTGTCACCGTTGATGATCGGGTGGTTCGCACTGAACGTGCCCGCCGGTCTGGGCCTCTACTGGTTCATCGGCAACTGCGTCAGTATCATTCAGCAGAGCTTCGTCGTCGGGTGGGGCAACGTCGTGCCGGCGAGGTTCAGGCGGCCGGCGGCGGGCGCTGGCGGGCCGTCGCTCAACAGTTACGGCCGGCCGAAGCTCGGAGCCGGGGACGCCCCCAAGCAGTTGAACGGCCGCAGCCCGGCGAGCGAGCCGAAACCGACCAACCCACCGAAGCCCGCGAACAACCCGAAGCCGATCCCCGGTCAGAAGCCGGCGAACGGGCCGAAACCGAAAAAACCGAAGCGCTAAGGCAAGGAGTGAGGGAGCGATGAATTCCGCTGTAGGCCGCGGCCGCACGCTCGACGAGGCGGTCGACGCCGCGCTGATCGAGCTCAAGGAGAGCAGGCGCAACGTCGACGTGAAAATCATCAGCGAGTCGCCTGACGAGACCGTCGTCGAGGTCAGCGTGATCGACCCGAACGCGGCGCCGGCGTTGGGCGCCGCGCCCGCGAACGGCAAAGCCGAATTGGCGCGCAACCTCGTCGAGGGGCTGCTCAAGCACATGGGAATTCGCGCCCAGGTGGGGGTGCGTCCAGGTGCTGAGCCGCTCACCCTGGACATCAGCGGCCACGATCTCGGAGCGTTGATCGGCTGGCGCGGCGAGACGCTTCGTGCGCTTCAGTCGGTCACCAACGTGATGGTCGGCAAGCACCTGGCTGAGGGCGAGCGAGTCATCGTGGACGTGGAGCGTTACCGGCAGCGGCGCGAGCACACGGTGCGAGAGATCGCCATGCGCGCGGCGCGGCAGGTCAAGATGACGGGCGACGCAATCACGCTCGACGCGATGCAGCCGTTCGAGAGGCGCGCGATCCACCTCGCTCTCGAGGGCGACCCGGACGTCACAAGCGGCAGCATCGGCGAGGAGCCGGAGCGCAGAGTGGTCGTCGGCCCGCGCAAGCCGGCCGCCGAGTAACGCGCGGAAAAGGATCCGCAGCTGATGGCCGGGCGGGATCCACACCGCGGCGCCCAGCGGATCCGGAAGGCGATCGCCCTCGTCAACTCGGTCGCCGACGGTGCGGGCGACGAGGACATCACACCGACCGAGATCGCCGAGGCGGTGAGGGATTGCCTGGAGCTGCGAGAGATCGATGACGTCGCCAACGTGCGCCGTTACCTGGGCGAGGCCCTTGACGCGGTTTCGGATGGAATGCCCGCGGACTTCGTGGCGATGACCCTCTACGCCGCGCTCGGCGCCCTTGGGGAGGGCGGCGCAGGCATCTGAGGCCCGAACGTTAGACTGGCTGATCCCATGCTCTCCCCACACCGTGTCCACGCGCTCGCCGGAGGGGCCAGGCTGGTCACCGCGTCGATGCCGGAGCGCCTGTCGGCGAGCCTCGTCATCATGTTCGGGACCGGCTCGCGGCTTGAAAACGAACGGCTGGCGGGCGCCTCCCACTTCATCGAGCATCTCTACTTCAAGGGCACGCGCAAGCGCGCGACGTCGAAAGAGATCGCCGACGCAATCGAGGGCGTCGGAGGATTCATCAACGCATCGACCGACAAGGAGCTGACCGCCTACTGGGCACGCGTTCCGTCGGAGCACCTCGAGCTCGGCCTCGATGTGCTGTTCGACATCGTCTCCAACTCCAGGCTCGATCCGGCCGACATCGAGCGCGAGCGGATGGTCATCCTCGAGGAGCTCCGGATGTACCAGGACCAGCCCCAGGATTTCGTCCAGAACATGTTCGAGGAGTTGATCTGGCCGGGCCATCCGCTGGGACGCGACATCGCCGGCACCGAGGAGTCTGTGGCGCGGCTGACCCGCGACGACATCCTCGAGTACGCGGACGCGCACTACCGCCTGCCCAACCTGGTCGTCGGGCTCGCGGGCGCCTTCGACGAAGCGGCGACCGTTGACGCCGTCGGTCGACGCTTGACGCTGCCCCCGCAGATCGATGGCGCCCTCGAGCCGGAATCCCCGGGGGACCTCGACGGTCCCCATGTGCAGCTGAGGCGACGGAAGACGGAGCAGGCGCACATCTGCTTGGGGACGCGGGCGTTCAGCTACGAGCACCCTGACCGGTACGCATTTGACCTCATGAACACGGTGCTGGGAGAGGGCATGAGCTCTCGGTTGTTCCTGAACATCCGCGAGCGGCTGGGCCTGGCCTACGACGTGCACAGCTTCACGCAGAAGCATCGCGACACCGGCTACCTGGGCCTGTACATCGGGGTGGATCCGAAAAAGGCGGTCGACGCGGTCAATGCGGCGGTGGCCGAGCTGCGCGACCTGTGCGATCGAGAGGTGCTGCCGGAGGAGCTCACCCGGGCCAAGGAGTTCACCAAGGGCCGGCTGAGGTTGGAGCTGGAGACGACCAACGGCGTCGCCTTCTGGCTCACCTATCAGCAGCTGCTGCTGCGGGAGATCCGGACTTTGGAGGAGGAGCTAGCCCTGGTCGACGCGGTGACCGCGGAGGACATCAAGCGCGTCGCCAGGGACGTCCTGGGCGGTCCGATTCAGATGGCGGTGATCGGCCCCTTCGCCAAAGAGAGTGCGTTCCGGCTGGCGATCGGCGGCTGAGCGTCCCGGCGCGTCAACCGGCGAAGGTCGTCGCGCTCTCCAGTGTCGGAACCTGGCTGTAGATGTTCCCGAAATGGTCAAGGGGCCAGATCCGGAACCAGGCCTTGCCGTCGATCCTGTCGCGGCTGATCGGCCCGAAGCTGCGGGAGTCCTGCGACTTGTTGCGGTTGTCGCCCATCACGAAGTAATCGTTGGCGGGGATGACCGTCCCGTTGTCACCGCCCCAGTTGTTCAAGGTGGTCCAGGCCTCGGGCAGGTAGGGCTCATCGAGCTTGCGCCCATTGATGTACACGATGCCGTCCCGAATCAAAAGGCGCTCGCCGGGCAGGGCGATGACGCGTTTGATGAAGTCCTTCGAGTTGTCCGTCGGCGGCCTCAGGATGATGATGTCGCCACGTTGCGGAGCGTGTAGCCGGTAGTCGATCTTGTTGGCGATCAGGTAGTCCTGGTCGTCGAGCGTCGCGAACATCGAGAGACCCTCGACGTGTACGGCCTGGATCGCAAAGCTGATGCCGAAATAGAGGATCGCGGCGAGAATGCCGACCTCGAGGACCTCGCGCAGCAGCGAGCTTAAGCCGGAGCGATTGCTGGGGGCGGCGTGGGCCGCTGGGTTCTGGGTCGCCGCCATGAGTTTTAGGAGACGAGCTTAGCGCAGACTCGATCCAGCTCCTCGCGGCTCGAATACCGGACCTCGAGCTTGCCCCGATTCAAGCTGCCGGTGACCTTGATCGGCAGGCCGAGCGATGACTCGACGTCCGCCGCGAGGGCGCGCAGCTCCGCCGTTGAAGGGTTGTTCAGGCGGCGGCGCGGCTTGTAGATGCGGACCCAGTTCTCGGCCTGCCGGACCGACAGGTGCCGGCCGATCACGACCTTGAGTCCATGCTCCTGCGCCTCATTGCCCTCGAGCGCGATCAGTGCCCGCGCGTGCCCTGCGCTGATGATGCCGGCCGCCACCGCGGACTGGACCGCCGGGCATCCGCCGAGCAGGCGGAGCGACTGGGTCACCGACACGCGGTGCTTGCCCAGGCGCTGCCCGATCTCTTCGTGGGTCAGGCCGAACTCGTCGATCAGGCGACGCAGCCCGCGTGCCTCTTCGATGGGGTCGAGGTCGGTGCGTTGAAGGTTCTCGATCAGGCCGAGCACGAGCTGCTCCTGCTCGGCCGACCCGGATCGCACGACAGCGGGCACCGCGGAAAGTCCCGCCAGGCGCGCGGCTCGCCACCGCCGTTCGCCCGCGATCAGCTCATAGCCATCGGGGAGCCTGAGCACCAGCAGGGGTTGGAGCACGCCGTGAAGGCGGATCGACTCGGCGAGCTCCCCGAGCGGCTCGGCGTCGAAGCGCGTGCGCACCTGCTGGTGCGACGGCCGGATCTGATCTACCGCAATCATTTGCGGCACCATCGCATCCCCATCTCGAGACATGGGGATCAGGGCGTCGAGTCCGCGGCCGAGGCCGCGAGGGCGTGATGTGGTCATCTTTCGAGCAGCTCCTTCGCCAGGGCGCGGTAGGCGGCCGCGCCTCGGCATGTGGGGTCGTATTCGAGCACGGACTTGCCGTGGCTCGGCGCTTCGCTGATGCGCACATTGCGGGGGATCAGGGTCTCCAGCACGTGATGCGGGTGTGAGCGCCGAACCGATTCGAGCACGTCCCACGCGAGCGTGGTGCGCGCGTCAAATTGCGTCATAAGGATCCCGGTGATCGCCAGTCTCGGATTGAGGCGGGAGCGGACCAACTGGTGCGTGTACATCAGGTGGCGCAGGCCCTCGAGGGCGAAGTACTCGCACTGCGTCGGGATCAGCATGCCGGTTGCGCTAGCCAGGGCGTTGACGGTCAACAACCCGAGCGATGGCGGGCAGTCGATGAGCACACACTCGATGCCTGGCGGGGTTTCCGAAAGCGCGTCGCGCAACCGGGTGTCCCGGCCCTCGAGGGTGGCGAGCTCGATCTCGGCGCCCGCGAGGTCAAAGTGTGAAGGCACGAGGTGCAACCCCGTGACGCCGGTGGGCTGCATGACCTCGAGCGCGGTCGCCTCCTGCATCAGCAGGTGATAGACGTTCAGGCGAGCCCGCGCGGGGTCGAGCCCCAACCCTGAGGTCGAGTTCGCCTGCGGATCGAGATCGATGAGCAGCGTGGGGTGCCCCAGCTCGGCGAGGGCGGCGGCCAGGTTGATCGCGGTCGTCGTCTTGCCCACGCCGCCCTTCTGGTTGACCACGGCGATGACCGGTGGGCTGGTCGTGGCCAACATCTTGGGGCTGAGGCGGCTGGCCGCGCCTATATCTTGGGCCATTTGCGCGATTCTAGCCTCCCAACCACGACTTGCCAACCCATCACGTTAAGCATCCAGAGGCTGACGCCAGGCTTTGCGGTCCCCCGGGCGGGGGCCCTCCCTCTCCCGCGCCTGCCCTCCCCCGCCGGCGCACCATGCTCCGGACCCTACCGCTTCAAAAGCTCGCTGCCAACCCACCACGTTAAGGACCGGCCGTTGGGGCTGGGCGACGGTTGGACCAGATGGCGTACGCCGACACCACGATCAAACCCACCTCCACCACACCGGCGATACCCAAAGCCAGGCCGCCGATCCCGATGCCAGTGATCAGGTTGTAGGTCGCATGCGTGATCGCCGAGGTGGTCGTGTTGGTGTACTTGCGGATGAGGCCCAGGCCGAGCCCGAGGATGAGCACGGTGAGCGTGTCGATCGAGATGCTGTACTGGGTATGGATGGAGGCAAACAGGATCGCCGTCAGGATCAGCCCGAGACGCGGCTGCAGGGCCCCCCTGAAGATCGTCTCCTCGCAGATTCCAGGCAGCAGAGCGATCGCCAAAACGCTTAGCGGATTGCCGACCAGGCCGCCGAAGAGGTGGTCTGTCGTGGACTGGATCCTGCGTGAGAGCTCCGGCGTGAGGGCGTCGCTCAGTGCGCCCATCGCGACGCTGACCGCCAGGAAGACCCCGGCGGCCGCGAGGCCGAGCACGATGTGCCACCAGGCCGGCCGGACCCACCCGAGCCGGCTCACGGTCTCGCGGGTACCTCGCCGGATGTACAGCCCGACACCGATTGCGGCCACGACGAGGAGCGGCAGCTGCTGTCCGAGCAGGTCCGCGATCGTCAGAGCGGGTGTCGCCTGGAAGGAGCCGAGCTCGTCCACGAACAGGCCGAAGGCGAACTGCGTGCCGATGATCACGACCGCGAGCGCGAGGGCGATCGCGTGCACCGGATCCTCTGGGTCGA
>DASXBE010000188.1:0-3009 GCA_036491815.1 Candidatus Dormiibacterota bacterium
GGCTCGAGCACCTCATAGTCGACGCGGACCTTCTCCGCCGCGGCCCTCGCCTGCTCGGGATGATCGGCCGCCACCAGCGCCACCGCCTCACCCCAATACCGGACGACATCGACCGCGAGCACAGGCTGGTCGGCGATCTCGAGGCCGTAGAGCAGCGTGCCGGGCACGTCCTCGTGCGTCAGCACCGCATGCACGCCGGGCATCGCCCGCGCGGCGGCCGTGTCGATCGATTTGATGCGCGCGTACGGGTGCGGGCTGCGCACCGTCACGCCCCACAGCATGCCGTCGACCTGCAGGTCGGAGGAGTAGGGAAAATCCCCGCGTGCCTTCGAGGGTCCATCGGGTCGGGGCACGCTCTCCCCGACCTTGCCGCCCATGACCGCGGCGGTGGCGAGGCGAGGCCTGAGGCGCGAGCTCAAGCGCCGTCCAGCATCCGCGCGGCCAGCATCACCGCGTCGATGATCTTGGCGTAGCCGGTGCAGCGGCAGACGTTACCCGCCAGGGCCTCGCGGACCTCGGCCTCCGTCGGGTGCGGCGCGCGGCTCAGCAGGTCGTGCGTGGCGACGACAAGGCCCGGGGTGCAGAAGCCGCACTGCACCGCGCCGGCCTCGACGAAAGCCCGCTGGACCGCGTGCGGGGCGCCGGGCGGCGCCAGGCCTTCGACGGTGACGATGTCGCGAGCGTTGGCCTGCCCCGCCAGCACCAGGCACGCGCAGACGAGCACTCCATCCATGTAGACCGAGCAGGAGCCGCACTCACCCTGCTCGCATGCGTTCTTGGACCCGTAGAGCCCAAACCGCTCGCGCAGGAGGTAGAGGAGGCTCTCACCCTCCCACACGCCATCCGCCTCCCGCGCCTCGCCGTTGACCTTGCAGGCGACCCTCATGCGCGGCCCCGGCTTCGGTACTCGTCCCACGCCCACGTGAAGCTGCGGCGCGCGAGGACCGCCAGGGCGTGACGGCGATAGTCCGCCGTTCCGCGGACGTCGTCGATGGGCTGGGCCGCCGCCGCGACCAGCTCGGCGAATCGCGTCACCGCCGAGTAGTTGACCTCCTTGCGCTCCTCCCAGAGCTGCTGCTCGTTCAGCACTCCTTCGAGGAAGGCCTCGGCCTCCGTGGCCCTGATCGGCGTGGGTCCGGCGGATCCGATGCCGGTGCCGACTGTGCGCCTGACCTCATCCAGCGCGAGCGCGAAGGCGCAGACCGCGATGACCATCGCGTTGCGCGAGCCCACCTTGGAGAATTGCTGTGGCCCGCGCGCCGGCTCGACGAGGAAAGCGGCGATCAGCTCGTCCTGGCGCATCGCGTTCCGTTTCGGACCGACGAAGAACTCCCGAGCCGCCACCCGCCTCCTGCCCGCGGTCGATTCCAGCTCGACCTGCGCGTCGGTGGCAAGCAGGACCGGGTGTGCGTCGCCCGCGGGCGACGCCGTGCCCAGGTTGCCGCCCACGGTGCCGCGGTTGCGGATCTGGGGCGAGCCGACGGTGCGCGAGGCCATCGACAGGCCGGGCAGCCTGTCGCCAAGCTCGTGGATGAGCCTCGTGTAGGTGACACCGGCACCGATGCGAAGCAGCCCGGCCTCCTCCCTCCATTCGGCCAGCTCCCCGATGCGGGTCAGATCCAGAAACGCGGATGGGCGCTTGCGCGTGAGGTTGGTCTCGACCATGACGTCGGTCCCGCCCGCGATGGGCAGGGCGTCGGGATGGTCCGCCTTCATGGCGAGGGCCTCCGGCCATGTCGCCGGCTGCATGAACTCGATCACCAGGCGAGACCGGCCGCCTCAGCATCGTCGCGGAGGACGGTGCCCTCGATCAGGCCGTAGGGGCGATCCGAGACATAGAAGACCTCGTTCTCGTTGGTCAGCCCGAAGGGCGCGAGGTCGACGGCGAAGTGGTGCCGGTTGGGCATGGCCAGCCGGATCTCGGCCACCTGGGGAAGGGCTTCGAGCACGGCCGAGCCCATGGCGTAAAGGGTCTGCTGGAGGGCCAGGCTGTGCTTGGTCGCAAAGGTCTCGAGGAGGATCCTGCGGCACTCCTCGAAAGACTCGGACCACCGATGGTCGTTCCCGACGTAGCGCCAGCGCGCCGTCACGGCCGTGGCGAGGATTCTGTCCCTCGTCTCAGCCAGCGTCGTGTACTCGTCCTTGGGGTAGCCCCAGAACTCAGAACCTGTCGACTTGAGCACGACGAGGTCGGTGATCCCCGCCACGACCCACGCCGCGTGCTCCGTGCACGTCACGGTCGCGAGCCTCTTCTCGGCGCCGCCGCGAACGAACGAGTGCGCGTGCGGTTGGCCGCCGGCCTCGATGCGCGACCACGCGTACTCCTCGATCGAGATCCGCGCGCATTGGACGGACTCGAACCCATCGACGAAGTGCCGGGCCAGCCGCAGCGCGAAGTCCTCGATCTCCCCGATCGGATCCTTGGCGAAGGCAAACACGGTGTTCTTCTGCGTGTCGGTCGGTACGACCTTGCTGTTGTCGCCGCTCAGGTGGCTCGCGGCGAAGTCGCCGGAAAGGGCCACGCTGACGTTGAGGTCCTTGATCTCGTGAGTTGCCCCCGATCGCGTGACCCGGACCAGGTGGATCTCAGATTTGCCGTACTGGTTGTCGCCGAGGACGATCGGCATCAGGCGCCCTTGTAGGTGCTGTAGCCGAACGCGGTCAACAGCAGCGGCAGGTGGAGATGGGCCGTGGGATCCTCCAGGTTGAAGACGATCGACACCTCCGGGTAGAAGGCGTTCAGCCCCGAGCGCTCGAAGTAGACCCTGGTCGCGAAGGTGAGCCGGTACTCGGCCGCCTCGAGCTCCTCTTCCGTAAGGCTCCGCACCCGGCCCTCGGAGTCGGTGACGCTCTGCGCGACCTCCTTCCAGTCGCCGTCCGGCTCGCGCCGGTGCAGGGTGACTTCGAGGCCCGCCGCCGGCGTGCCGCGCATGGTGTCGAGCACATGCGTGGATAGGCTCATCGGCTCAGCAGGCGCTCCAGGCGCAGGCGCGTGATCTTGCGGTGCTC
>DASXBE010000189.1:0-4312 GCA_036491815.1 Candidatus Dormiibacterota bacterium
GCGGTCGGCGCGGAGATCGGAGTGAGGTCAGGATCGTTCCAGCTCGCCATCGGGTTTGCGCACTCGCGGGCGGACGCCGAGGAGATCGCGCGCAACGCGCTGCAGAAGGGCGCGGGCACGGTGCGCGAGTCATTCGCGCGCGCCTGGCGCACCGTCGCGGACATGCCTCAGGCGCTCGGCAAGGTGAGCGGTGATGAGGGAGCACTCGCTCGCGCGTCGCTCACGGTACTGCGCTGCCTGGAGGACAAATCGCACGCGGGTGCTTTCATCGCCTCACCCGCCTCGCCGTGGGGCGAGCACAACCATGACGGCAACCAGGTCTACCACCTGGTCTGGCCGCGCGACCTTTGCCGCATCGCGACCGCGCTGCTCGACGCCGGCGACAGCGCCGCGGCGCTGAGAGCCTTTCGTCACCTGCAGGCGCACCAGCGGCCGGACGGCGGCTGGTTCCAGAACTGGTTCCTGGACGGCACGCCGCACTGGACGTCGACCGAGCTGGACCAGGTTGCGCTGCCCATCCTCCTCGCCTGGCGGCTGGGCGTGGCCAACCGCCTCGACCACGACCCCTACCCAGTCATGGTGCGGCCGGCCGCCCAGTTCCTGATCCGCGAGGGCCCGCTCACCCAGCTCGACCGCTGGGAGGACGCGGGCGGGCTGTCGCCCTCCACCATCGCCACGTGCATCGCCGCCCTGATCGTGTCCGCCGAGTTCGCCGACGAGGCGGGCGAGCACCTCGCGGCCGCCCATTTCCGAGCCGTCGCCGACTACTGGAACGACCGCGTCGAGACGTGGTGCTCGACAGAGGCCGGCCAGTACATGCGACTATCCGCTGACCCCGACCAGCGCCCGGATGGCGGTGCCGTGGGGCCGGAGTTCCTCGAGCTGGTGCGCTACGGGCTCCGGCGGCCGAAGGACGACCGCATCATGCGGAGCCTCCAGGGCGTAGACGCCTCGCTGAAGGTGACCCTGCCGGCCGGCCCCGGCTGGCGCCGCTACACCGGTGACGAATATGGCGAGCATGACGACGGCTCGCCGTGGGACGGCAGCGGCCGGGGCCGCGCCTGGCCGGTGCTGACGGGCGAACGCGCGCGGCACTTCTTCTCGATGGGCCTGCCCGCGGCCGAGCTCGTGCGGACGCTCGAAGGCTTTGCGGGCCAGGGGCTCATGCTCCCGGAGCAGCTATGGGACTCGTCCGACATCCCGAGCCGAGGCCTGTTTCGAGGCCGCCCTACCGGGTCCGCCTGCCCGCTCGGCTGGGCGCATGCGGAGTACCTCGAGCTGCTGGTCACGATTGCGCTGGCGGGTTTCCCGGACATCGTGACCCCCGCCCGGCGCAGGTACACGGAGGGGACAGCGATGGAGCCGCCCTACGTCTGGTCGCACAAGCATCAGATCACGCGCATCGCCGCCGGGCGCCGCCTGCGCGTGCAACTGCAGCGGCCTGGGTCGGTGCACTACACCTTCGACGATTGGTCGAGCTTCACCGAGACCGACGCTGTCGATACCACGCTCGGTGTCTGGGTGGCGGAGATCCCGTGCCACAAGCTGTCAACCGGCAAGGAGTTCTCCTGGACGGCGCACTACATGACAGGTTGGGAGGGGACGAACTTCTCCCTGACGGTCGTCTAGCGCTCCTCCGGCGGGTCCAGGTCGTCCAGGCGCAGCTCGTTGCCGGCGTCCTCGTCGAACTGGCTGTGCAGCTCCCCGCAGTCGGCGCACCGGTAGTACTCGCCGACGAAGCCCTTGTGCCACACGGCATAGCTGACGATGCCCGGCTCCTCGACCAGGATCTCCTGCTCGAGCCTGTAGATCACCTGCTCCCAACCGCCGACCTCGATGTCGTCGTCCAGCACGACCACGCAGTAGGGGTGGGGCTCGCCCCAGATCATCGTGACCTCGCCTCGCCGCTCGTCGTCGGCGTTGACGATCGACCATGCCTCGGCGGCCTGGGCGCGGGTCGACCGCACGAGGCGGAGGTTCGCCCAGAAGCGCTCCGCGGATTCCCGCTCGGCCTTGTCGTGCTCGGCCTGGGCCTCCTGGAAGGCGCTCCACATGCGCAGGAGGTGGTTGCGGAACCGGTGGTACGTGGGCAGCAGCTTTGGCTGCTGCTTGGGGGACCCGATGAGCTGCTCGAAGGCGTGCTCGAACGCGGCTTCCACGCGCTCCTGGCGGTCGGTGAGATCTGGGGACCAGGCCTCGTCCTCCGACAGCCGCATGCTCTCGTTGAGCACGACCTCGAAATCAAGCCAGTCGTCGCCGAACTCGGGGACGAAGACGCTCTCCACCAGGTCGGCGAGGCGGTGCTCCTCCAGAAGAGCCGGCGTGACCTTGCCGCGGGCGTCTGGCCAGCCCTTCCAGCCCATGACGTTGTGGATCCAGTAATCGAACACGGTGACCGCGTACTGAAGCGCCGCGGGCGAGCTCCAGATGCCGGTCGGCCAGGTTTTCTTGCCGGTCCGGACTTTGTTGTAAAGGGCGATGACCTGCTCTTCGTCTAGGTATTCGGTCTCCACGGCCTACCCACTATAGGAATAACCCCCGAACGACCCTGGGTATAGTCCTTTAGGCATGGCACAGTCGAAAGGATTCACCCCGGACCAGGTGGCCCGCTACGCCCGGCACCTGATCCTGCCCGAGGTGGGCGGGGCGGGCCAGCGCAAGCTCCTGTCCTCCAGCGTCCTGCTGCTGGGCGCCGGCGGCCTCGGCTCGCCCGCCGCGATGTACCTCGCGGCCGCGGGCGTGGGCAAGCTTGGCATCGTCGACTTCGACGTGGTGGACGCCTCGAACCTCCAGCGCCAGCTGCTGCACGGTCACGACGACATCGGCCGTTCCAAGGTCGATTCGGCGGCGGAGACCCTGCGCAACCTGAACCCTGACGTCGACGTCGTCCCCATCAACGAGCACCTCAACTCGGAGACGGCGATGCGGATCTTCGAGCCCTACGACGTGATCGTCGACGGCACTGACAACTTCCCGACCCGCTACCTGGCCAACGACGCAGCACACTTCCTCGCCAAGCCCCTGGTGCACGGGAGCATCTTCCGGTTCGAGGGACGGCTTGCGATGTTCGACTCGGCAAGGGGGACCGGCTGCTACCGCTGCCTTTTCCCGGAGCCGCCGCCGCCCGGGTCGGTGCAGAGCTGCGCCGAGGCGGGCGTGTTCGGAGTGCTGCCGGGCATCATCGGGAGCATGATGGCCTTCGAGACCATCAAGCACCTCCTCGACATCGGCAAGCCGATGATCGGCCGCTACCTGCTCTTCGAAGGCGAGGACATGACCTTCCGCGAGCTGAAGCTGCGCCAGAACAAGGCCTGCCCCCTCTGCGGCGAGCACCCAACTGTGCACGGCCTGATCGACTACGAGGCGTGGTGCGGCGCTCCCGCGATGGAGCCTTCCGAGGCGCGAGCGAGCTAACCTTCGAGTTGGAGTGATCCAGCTCGATCGGCACGACGCCACCCGGCTCGACGAAGCCCGCCGGATCGTTCGCGGGCTCGGCTCCGTGCTGGTGGCCTACTCCGGCGGGGTCGACTCAACGCTGCTGCTGAAGCTCGCGCTCGAGGAGCTCGGCGACTCGGCGGTGGCCGCCCTGGCGAGCTCTCCAGCCTACCCGGAGACCGAGCAGGAGGAGGCCCGCTCCCTGGCGGGCGCCCTGGCCGCGAGGCTCGTCGAGGTCAGGACCAACGAGGTGGAGCTGGATGCGTACGCGCGCAACCATCCGGATCGCTGCTTTCACTGCAAAGAGGAGCTGTTCGACACCCTCGAGCCGGTTCAGCGGGACCTGGGGCTGGCGCACCTCGCGTACGGCGCGACGGCGGACGACGCCGGCGATCACCGGCCGGGTCATGGGTCGGCTGTGCGGCGCGGGGTGCGCTTTCCGCTGCTCGAAGCCGGCATGGCCAAGTCGGAGATTCGCTCGGCCGCCCGCGAGCTCGGCCTGCCGAACTGGAACAAGCCTTCATTCGCCTGCCTGTCGTCGCGCATCCCGCACGGCACGCCCGTCACGGTGGCGGCGCTGCGGCAGATCGAGGCGGCCGAGGTCGCGGTAAGGGCTCTGGGGTTCCGCCAAGTCCGCGTCCGCCACCATGGCGAGGTCGCGCGGATCGAGGTGGACGCGGCCGAGATCCCGCTCCTCATCGAGCGGCGCGAACGGGTGGCGGCCGCGGTGCGCGGGGCCGGGTACAAGTTCGTCGCCGCCGACCTCGAGGGTTACTCGACCGGCAGCCTCAACCGAACCTGGAAGCCTGGCTAACCCCGTCGTCCTGAGCCTCGACGAGGGCACGAGCGGCGCGACCGCCGTCGCCGTCGGCCTGGA
>DASXBE010000190.1:0-6260 GCA_036491815.1 Candidatus Dormiibacterota bacterium
CGCGGCCTCGGTTCGCGTCACGGAAACCTTGGTGGGCGACCCGGGACTCGAACCCGGATGGGTTACCCCACACGCCCCTCAAACGTGCGCGTCTACCAGTTCCGCCAGCCGCCCAGCTGAGCCTGTCGATTCTACCTAAGCGGTGTGTGGGCAAACCCCGTCGGGCGCCGCCCTGGTTCGGCCGGGGACTGGAGATGTCCCTTGGGCGCCGGATCGCATACCTCCCCCTGGGCGCGGGCGGGCCTTTTGACCGGATCGTCCGATTCGCGGGATGAATTCGGCGCCCCGGCTGCTTAAATTCGCTCGACGCATGAACGCTTGGATGGCGTTGGACCGCCGGCGGAAGACCTTCGCGATGCTCGGCGCGGCGGTCGTCCTTGCCTCGGTCGTCTACGCGGCGGTCATTCGCTTTGTCCTGTTGGGGCCCCAGGCCGTGACGGCCTTCGACGACTTCGGAGAGGCCGCGGCCGCCGCCATCGCGTGTGGCGCCTGCGCGTGGGCCGCGACCCGCGTCCAGGGCAAAGACAGGCTCGGCTGGGCGCTGATGGGCATCTCCGCCGGACTGTGGTCGGCAGGCGAGATCGTGTGGTCGATCTACGAGGTCATCCTCGGCGTGCCGACCCCATATCCATCGCTCGCCGACGTCGGATTCCTGGCCGCCGTGCCCTTCGCGGTCGCGGGAATACGAGCTTTTTGGAGTGACGCGCGAGGCACGTCTTCGCGCTGGCGGGTGTGGTTCGACGGGTTGATCGTCGCCCTCGCCCTCGTCTCCACCGCGTGGGGCTTCGGCCTTCGGACGGTGTGGGAGTCTTCATCGAGCACGAAGCTGCTCGACCTCGCGTACCCGGTGGGCGACATCGTCATCGGGACGGTTTTGATCCTCGCGATCCGGCGTGCCACAGGACAGCAGAAGGGAAGGATGGCCCTCCTCCTGTGCGGCATCGCGGCGTACTCGATCGCCGACAGCGCTTTCGCCTTCCTCAATGCGCAGGGCACATTCGCTTCGGTCGGCAACGTCGTGGACACAGGGTGGTTCGCCGGCTACCTGATGATCGCGCTGGCCGCCATCTACCCCCAGGCCGCGCCAAAGGCGGCGGCCGCGAAGGCGCCCATGGACCTGTGGCAGCTGGCGCTCCCCTGGATGACGTTGCTGACTGCCTCAGCCGGCGACCTCTACTCGGCGTTTGTCGGCAGCGAATCAATGTTTCAAGCCCTGCTCACCGGAATCCTGGCGGTGCTGCTGACGGTGAACATGGTCATCGAACGCAGGGAATTTCTCGAGATGCTGACTGACATCGAGGAGTCGCATTCCACGCTCAGCCACGAGTTCAAGGCGGCTCTGGTGAAGATCCGACACTTCAGCGTCGTCATACGCGATGTCGAAAGGCTCGACGTCAGCGACGTGCGCCAGCTTGCGGCGGAGATCCACAGCCACGCGGAGCGTGTCGACCGGATGCTCGAAGAGATGCTCGACCCGAGCCTCGCTGGGCAGCCGAACGCCGACGTGAGTCCCGACCTTCCCGCCGCGCCGGCGGCCCCGGTGGTGGCGGCCAGCTCGATCACCTGAGCGGCCCGCGAATAGATGGCGCGGAAACTAGGCTGAGCTCGCGTACCACCTGAGGACGCGCATCGCCCGCAGCGTGTTCCACCGGCTGGGCCGGCCGTCGCCCTCGTCCATCGTGAAATGGACCTTGCCTGGATGTGTGTTCTCCAGGGGCCACGTGCCGTCGGGCCCTCGCTTGGACCGCAGCAGATCGATCGCTTCGCCCATCCGCGGGTCGGGCACTCCCCCGACATCCCTGAAGTACTCGAGGCCCCGCAGCACGTCATAGTGCCAGCGGGTCGGAAAAGCGAATTGCAGCCAGGCGGTGTCGACGACATCGCCGGTGCTCTTGCGGCGGAACAGGTTGCGCTCGAGGAGGTATTCCTCACCGCGACGTCGAGCTGCGATCGATCTCCGTGAGCCTCCCTTCGCCCGCTCGTGGGCAAGCAGGCCCTCCAGCACGCGGATGGTGGTGTGGAAGGAGGATCGGATCGAGCCGTTCTCCGCCTCGCAGTTCCACCCGCCGTCCTCGAGCTGCTCACCAAGCAGGCGATCGACAACGGCATCGACGTCCTGGTCGAAGTACGCGCCGAGCACGACCACCATGCCGTTGATGCACGGCTCGACCTCACCGGCGAAGAATGGCTGGCCGTCGTGCTCCCAACGGCAGTGCTCCCTGACACCCTGCACAGCGTTGCGCGCCTCCTCGCAACTGGGGTCGAGGCCAAGCTCGCTCAGCATCACGAGGCTGTAAGCGGTCGCGGTCCAGGGCTGCCCCTCGTCCTCGGCATGAGGCTGATCGAAATAGCCCCTGCCTCCAGGAAACAATGCGCCCCCCTCCCACTGCTCGTCCGCGCCCCGCAACGCCAGCAGCCGGGCACCCCACCCCTCGCCGGCCACGCGCGCCCGCTCCGCGGCCACGACCTCGGCAGGCGCATCGGCTAGATCGCGCAGAACCTGCCACCGAATCGAAGGGTCGGAATCCATGAGCCAGTCGACTGTCGTCACGGACTGAGACTAGCCAAATCAGGTGATCTGGTACCCGCTGCAAGACTCGAACTCGCAACCTCCTGATCCGAAGTCAGGCGCTCTATCCATTGAGCTAAGCGGGCGCGGCACTCATGGTATGGAAGCGGGCGCCGCCGGGTCGGAGGGGGTGCTGAGGCCTACCCCACCGCGTAGCGCTGGTGGTTGACGCTCCAGGCCGCGTAGCGGACGAGGCCCACCGCTTCGTAACGGCGCCGCCGCGCTGCGGTGGTGCCGGACTCGATTGCCTCCCGGAGCGCGAGTGCCGTCTTGCCGGGGAACTCCGTGTAGGCGCGGCCCACCGCGTCGAGGATGTGCGCGTCCGAGCCGCCCACCTCGGCCGCGCCAAGGCCGACCGACAGGCGGTGGGCCATCTGGTTGAACACATAGAAGCCCGGGGTGGCGTTCTCCACCTCGATGGCGTCGAATTCGACCTCGGCGGCCAGCCATCCGACGCCGTGCACGGTCCGGGTTCGGGCCCGCTGCGTGCGCCAGAAGGGATGGACCGCGATCGCGAGGCCGCCCTGGTCGTGAATCGCAGCCACCGTGGCGGCCGCCGACATGCCGGGGCGCACCGGGCGCTCCAAGAACAGCCCCACGATGTGCCCGTCGCGGCTCGACACCTCCTCACCGACGATGACCTTGAGGCGGCCACGCCGCGCCGCGTACTCGGCTGCCCTAAGGGCGCCCTCGATCGTGTCGTGGTCGGTCACGGCGACCAGGTCGAGGGCGGTCCGGCGGGCGTGGTCGACCAGCGCCTGGGGCGATGGCCAACCGTCCGAGATGTTGGTGTGCATGTGGAGGTCCGCTCGACCTCGGGAAGGCATGGGTGTGCATGGTACCCCCGTCGGCATTACCATCGACCCTTCTGGACCACATTCGACAACGCAAGGTGGAGGTGTCGGCCGTGGAAGGCTTGATGCAGGACTACGAGCTCACTCTCCAGCACGTGCTGTGGCGAATCGAGCGGCTGCACTTGGACAAGCAGGTCGTGACCAAGCGCGACGACGGCGTGCATCGCATCACGAACGGCGAGATGGTGCGGCGCATCAACCGGCTCGCCGGAGCGTTGAAACGGCTTGGTGTCAAGCCGGGCGACCGCGTCGCCACCCTGGCCTGGAACAGCAGCCGTCACCTCGAGCTCTACTACGCGGCCCCGTGCATGGGCGCCGTGCTTCACACGCTGAACCTGCGCCTGTTTCCGCAGCATCTTGAATTCATCATCAATGACGCTGAGGACAAGGTTTTATTTGTCGATCAGTCACTTTTGCCGCTCCTCAAGCCGCTCATGGGCAGGATCCCGAGCATCGAGCGAATCGTTTTGATGGCCGAAGGCGAGCCGCCCGCCATGGGTGAGGGGGTGCCCGAGGACATGCTCGACTACGAGACCCTGCTGGCGGCCGAGAGCGACAGCTACCCGTGGCCGAAGCTCTCGGAGCGCATGGCCGCCGCCATGTGCTACACGTCAGGCACCACCGGCAACCCGAAAGGTGTCGTGTACTCGCATCGCTCGCAGTTCCTGCACACGATGGGCGTGCTGCAGGGCGACAGCCTCGGCTTGAGGGAAAAAGACGTCCTGCTCCCAGTGGTGCCCATGTTCCACGCGAACAGCTGGGGACTCCCTTACGCGGCCGGTATGTCGGGAGCCAAAATGGTCATGGCGGGGCGCTTCTCGGCTGACCCCAAGTCGCTGGTCGAGCTCGCCGAGGATGAGGCGGTGACCTTTCTGGCCGGGGTCCCCACGGTCTGGATGGCGCTCGCGGGCTACCTGCAGCAGACCGGAAAGCGCCTGCCCAAGGTGCAGACCGTCGTATGCGGAGGGTCGGCCGTGCCGCGGTCTCTGATGGAGACCATGGACTCGTTGGGCCTTCACATCCTGCACGCGTGGGGCATGACGGAGACCTCTCCTCTGGGCAGCGTGGCCCACGTCCGCGGCGATACCAAGGCTGGCGATGAGCTGAGCGTCCGGCTGACCCAGGGCCGCGTCGCGCCCGCAGTCGAGATCCGGATCACCGACCCCACCACCGGCGAGGAATTGCCGTGGGACGGTGTCGCCTTCGGCGAGATCCAGGTTCGCGGACCATGGGTGGCCCGGGGCTACAACAACGGGTTTGACCCCGGCAAGCTGACAGAGGACGGCTGGTTCCGGACCGGCGACGTCGCGAAGATCACCCCCGAGGGCTACATCCAGATCGTCGACCGCACGAAGGACGTGATCAAATCAGGCGGGGAATGGATCTCATCGGTCGAGCTGGAGAACGCGATCATGTCCCATCCCAAGATCCTGGAGGCGGCCGTGATCGGCATGCCACATCCCAAATGGGACGAGCGGCCGGTTGCCTTCGCGGTGCCCAAGCCCGAGTTCAAAGATCAGGTCACGCAGGAAGAGGTGCTCGAGTTCTTGAAGGACAAGGTCGCGAAGTGGTGGATCCCGGACGAGATACGGTTCATCGCCGAGGTGCCCAAGACCTCCGTCGGCAAGTTCGACAAGAAGGTGCTGCGGGCAGATGCCGCGCCAATCACACAAAGCAAGCAGGCGGCGCGAAAGTGACGGGAGCTCCAGGTGTGAAGGAGCACGTGGTCGGGCGCGACAAGTTCCATTTCAAGTGGGACAACTCGCTGAAGCCGGCGGTCGAGATCGAGGCCGGCGACGTCGTCCATTTCGACACGAATGAGGTGACCGCCGGCCAGCTCAACAACGGCGATCCAGCGTCCAAGCTCGGAGCGCTCGACTTCAACCGGCTCTACCCGCTGGGCGGCCCTGTGTACGTCCACGGTGCCGAGCCGGGCGACGCCCTCGAGGTCGAGATCCTGGACCTCCAGCCCGGCGAATGGGGCTGGGCCGCCCTGCTGCCGGGGCTTGGGTTGCTCGCGGCGGACTTTCCCGACCCATACGTGAGGTACTTCGAGCTTGGCCGGCGGACGTCGGCCGAGCTCCGGCACGACATCCACATCCCGATCGTGCCCTTCTGCGGCACCATGGGCGTCGCGACTGACGAGCCTGGTCAGCACGACGTGCTTCCGCCGACCAAAGGCGCCGGCAACATCGACACCCGTCACCTCACAGCCGGCACCAAGCTCTACCTGCCGGTGTACGTCCCGGGAGCGCTCTTCTCGGCGGGCGACTGCCACGCGGCGCAGGGAGACGGAGAGGTCTGCGTTACGGGGATCGAATGCCCGATGTCGTTCTCACTCCGGTTCGGAGTGGTCAAGGGCGCCTCCCCGCGCCCCTGGAGCTACCACTTCGTGACACCGGCGGCGCCCCTGCAGCCGCGCAGCGACGCGGCCGGCTACCACGTGGTGAGCGCCCTAGGTCCCGACCTGATGGAGAACGCCCAGAACGCCGTTCGGGACACGATCGGCTGGCTGACGGCCGACCATGGCCTCAGCCGGGAGGATGCCTACATCCTCTGCAGCCTCGCCGGGGATCTGCGGATCAGCCAGATCGTCGACCAGCCGAACTTCGGCGTCTCGTTCTACCTGCCGCTCACCGTATTCACCTAGGCCAGAGCTCACCGAGGAATCCGGTAGGCCTTAGGCGGGTGGTGGTCCGTGCGCCGTGCGGCATACTGACTGGCCCAAGATCAATTTGAGCACGACACAGCTGGGGCGGTATCCGATCGAGGCCGAGTTGGGGCGAGGCGCCATGGGCGTGGTCTACCGGTCCACCCATCCCCGCCTCGAGATCCCG
>DASXBE010000191.1:0-3768 GCA_036491815.1 Candidatus Dormiibacterota bacterium
TTCGGCGATTCCCTCACCGGGTACGCCACGGTGCGCGGTGAGATCCAGCGGACCGCGGACGGCGGAGCGCACTGGACCACTCTCAACACGCCAGGGGTTGCGCCACCCGGATAATCGGATGGATGCCGGTCCGGGTGGTGGGGTTTGACGGCGACGACACGCTGTGGCACAACGAGACCCGGTTCAAGCTCACCCAGGGCGAGTTTCGCGACCTGATCCGCCGACACGAGCCCGACGCCGACGCCGAGGGGCACCTGGCGGCCACCGAGATGAAGAATCTCGCCGTCTATGGCTACGGCGTGAAGTCCTTCACGCTCTCGATGGTGGAGACGGCGATCCAGCTCACCGAGGGCCGCATCCCGGCCCGCGACCTGGACGTCATCCTGGGCTGGGGCAAGCGGATGCTGAACGAGCCCACCGAGCTGCTCGATGGCGTGGATATCGTGCTGCGCGCACTTTCACCCAGGTACGAGCTCCTTCTGATCACGAAGGGAGACCTCTTCGACCAGGAGGGGAAGTTCGCCCGCTCGGGCCTCGCTGAGCTTTTCTCCGGGGTTGAGATCCTGAGCGAGAAGAACGTCGAGGCGTACCGGCGCATCCTCGCGCGCCGCGGCATTCAGCCGGATGAATTCGTCATGGTCGGGAACTCGCTGCGCTCGGACATCGCGCCGGCGGTCGAGCTCGGGGCCCGCGCCGTGCACGTCCCCTACCACGTGACGTGGCACCACGAGGTCGTGCCGGAGGATTCGATCGCGCCGGAAGGCTGGCGCCGCGCCGGCAGCATCTCCGAGCTGCCCTCGATCCTCGAGGAGCTCTAGGCCGCCCCAGTCTTGCCGCTTGTGCCGCCGGCGGCCGCAGGCGTGCCGCCGCCGGTCATGAGCAGGCCGAGGCGCTCCTCCGGCGCATCCGGCGGCTCGATGCTCACGATCCGGCCCTCGTACATGACCGCGATCCGGTCGGAAAGCGACCGCACCTCGTCGAGCTCGGCGGAGACGAGGAGGATGGCGGTGCCCGCGTCGCGCTCCTGCACCAGGCGGCGGTGGATGAACTCGATCGCGCCGATGTCCACGCCTCGGGTCGGCTGCGAGGCGAGAAGCACCTTCGGCCGGCCCGCGATCTCGCGCGCCACAATGACCTTCTGCTGGTTGCCGCCGGACAGGTTGCGCGCGGCGGTGTCGACGCTTGGCGTCCGGACGTCGAACTCCTTGACCAGCGCCTTCGCCCAGTCCCGGATCGCGACCAGCTTCAACACGAACTCGTTCCATGAAAATTTCGGGGAGCGCTCGCGCCCGAGGATGGAGTTCTCCGCGATCGAGAAGCTCAGGACCAGCCCCGTGCCGCGCCGGTCCTCCGGGATGAAAGCGATGCCCGCCTCGCGCTCGGTGCGGGCGTTGAACGTCGTCACGTCGCGATTCGCAAGCAGGACGCGCCCGCCGGTCGCGCGCCGCGTGCCGGCCAGCACCTCCATGAGCTCGCTCTGGCCGTTGCCCTCCACGCCCGCGATGCCGAGGATCTCGCCCTCGCGCAGCTCGAACGACACGCCTTTCAGCGCGGGGACTCCGCGGTCAGAGCTCGCGGTGAGATCCTCGACCTTGAACGTCACGGCTCCCGGCGTCGCGGGCTTTTTGTCGACACGAAGCAGGACCTCGCGGCCGACCATGAGCGTGGCGATCTCCTCCTCGTTCGTCTCCCTGGTCGTCAGATGGCCGACGACCTGACCCCGCCGCATCACCGTGATCCGGTCCGAGATGTCGAGCACCTCGCGGAGCTTGTGGCTGATGAAGATGATCGTCTTGCCGCCTTTGACCAGGTCGCGCAGCACGGCGAACAGCTCGTTGCTCTCCTGAGGCGTGAGCACCCCGGTCGGTTCGTCCAGGATGAGGATGTTGGCCCCGCGGTACAGCACCTTCACGATCTCCGCGCGCTGCTGGAGGCCGACCGGGAGGTCGCCCATGCGGGCGTCCGCGTCGAGGGCGAGGCCGTACTGCTTGGTCAGCTTGGCGATCTCCTCCCTGGCCCGCCCTCGGTCGTAAAAGCCCGGGCCGCTGACTGGCTCGCGGCCCAGCATCACGTTCTCGCCGACCGTGAAGACCGGGATGAGCATGAAGTGCTGGTGGACCATGCCGATGCCGCGCGCGATCGCGTCCCGCGGGCCCGAGATTCGCGCCGGTTTGCCGTCGATCAGGATCTCGCCCGAATCCGGCTGGAGCAGGCCGTAGAGGATGTTCATCAGGGTGGACTTGCCCGCGCCGTTCTCTCCGACGAGGGCGTGGATCTCGCCAGCGCGGACCGAGAAATCCACGTTGTTGTTGGCGAGCACGCCCGGAAACTGCTTCCTGATGCCGCGCATGTCAACGGCGAGGCCGCTCTCGCCGTTCACTCCGACCCCGGGACGTAGGGCAGCCCGTCGGCCGCCGGTGGGTTGCTGCGGCCGACGAGGCCGGCGAGCACGACCAGGGTGATGATGTACGGCAGCATGCTCAACAGGTATTGCGACACGTGGATGGTCGAGTTGTTGGCGTAGATCGCTTCGCCGAGGCCGAAGATGAGGCACGCGATGAACGCTCCGAAGGGCGTCCACTTGCCGAAGATCATGGCAGCCAGGGCGATGTAGCCCCGGCCATCAGTCATGTTCGGCACGAACGTGTTGGAGATGCCGATCGCCAGGAACGCGCCCGCGAGAGCGGAGAGCAAGCCACTCGTCATGACCGCGCCGTACCGGATCGCGTACACGTTGATGCCTGCGGTGTCGGCCGCCTGCGGGTGCTCGCCCACAGCTCGGATCCGCAGCCCAAGCCGCGTCCGGAAGAGGATCACATGCATGAGCACGAGCAGGATCAGCGCGATGTAGACGACCACGTTCTGCTGGAAGACGACCTGGCCGATGAATGGGATCTGGTCGAGGACGGGCACGTTGAAGTTGGGGAGCAGCTCGCTCTGGCCGACGTGTCCGATGTCCTGCTGGCCGTAGATGCGGTTGAGCAGGAAGACGGTGAGCCCGGCGGCGAAGATGTTGATCGCGATGCCGCTGACGATCTGGTCGGCGCGAAACCTGATCGACACCACGGCGTGGATCAGGGCGATCAGTGCGCCTGTGACCATCGCGGCCAGCGTCGCGAGCCATGCGTTGTGCCAGGCGAGGTCGGCGACCACGGCGAAGAAGGCCCCCGTGAGCATCATGCCCTCCATCGCGATGTTGACCACGCCGCTGCGCTCCGAGATCACGCCTCCCAAAGCAGGTAGGAGCAGCAGGACGGCGGCCGTCAAGGCCGCCTGCCACAGGTTGGCGGTGATGAGAAGCTGAAGGATGTCGCCGAGCGCGGTCATGCGGGCTCCGGTGGCGGCGCCGCCGCCTCAGTCATCAGTCCCGCCGCCGGTGGCATCTCGGGGGGCCGCGCGGCCGCCGGTGGGGGGCGGCCGAAGGGTAGCGTCCGCCGGATCGCGCCGATGAAGTTGGCGGCGATGCTGAACAGGATCAGCGCCTGGAGGATGAGCACGAGGTTGCTGGAGATGCCGGCATCCGACTGCATCACCGCGCCACCCGCATGCAGTGCGCCGAAGAGGCCGGCGGCCAGCACGATGCCGACCGCGCTGCCAAGGCCGAGCAGGGCGACTGCGATCGCGTCGAATCCGGTGGTGTCGGAGAAGTACTTGTCCGTCAGGTTGTGGTCGAGCCCCGCGACCTGGATGGCGCCGGCCAGGCCGGAGAAGGCGCCGGCGATGAGCATCGTGACGATGATGGTGCGGCGGACGCTGACTCCCGCATAG
>DASXBE010000192.1:0-5642 GCA_036491815.1 Candidatus Dormiibacterota bacterium
GCCGTGTAAGCCGCCTGGTAGTGGAGGTTGGCCTGCGTGACGAGATCAGTGATCTGTGCGACCACGGCTGGTGTCACCGTGGGCGGCGGTTGGTTCGTCGGAGGAGGCGTGGTCGACGTGCCGACGAGCTGCTGGATCGCCTGCTGGAGCGTGTCGGTGTACACGACCTGCGACTGGTCGACGAGGATCACCTTCTTCAGCTCGGGCAGGCTCGACGACGTGGTGGCGCTCAGGTAGATCGGCTCGAAATAGAGGAACGAGTTGCCGATCGGCACCACGAGCAGGTTGCCCTGGATCACCTGTGAGCCCGTGCTGTGGAAGAGGGTGAAGGCCTGCGAGATGACGGGGTCCTGGTTGATCAGGTTCGCGACCTGCTGCGGGCCGAAGATCGCTTTGTCCTTGGGCAGGACGTACGAGACGTACTGGCCGTAGTTGGCCCCGTCGTTGCGCACCGCCATCCACGACACCATGTTGTTCTTGCCGCGAGGCGTGAAAGGCATGATCAGAAGGAACTCCGCACTCTGCTGGCCCGGCAGGCGGAACAGGACGTAGTAGGGCTGCACCGGGCTGGTCGCCCCGCCCGGAGATGTCTGAGCGGTCGGAATGTCCCATACGTCTTCGCGGGAGAAGAAGACCTTGGGGTCGGTGATGTGATAGGTCGCGTAGATGCCGACCTGCGCGTCGAACAGGTCGATCGGCACTCGGATGTGCGCCCGGAGGGTCGACGGCATAGCGTCGAGGGGCTTGAACAACGACGGGAACGTCGCGGCGTAAGCCTTGATCAGGGGATCTTTGTTGTCGGCGATGTAGAAGGTCGTGCTGCCGTCGTACGCATTGACCACGACCTTCACCGAGTTGCGGACGTAGTTGATGTCGAACGGGTTGTTGCCGTTGGGCTGGAACGTGGTGGTCTGCGCGTATGGATACGTGGAGCCCGTCGTGTACGCATCCATGATCCAGTAGAGCCGGCCGTCCGCAACGACGATGTAAGGGTCGCTGTCGAACGTGAGGAACGGCGCCAGCTCTGAGGCGCGGTCGACGATGTTGCGCCGGTAGAGCATCTGCGTCTGGCTGGTGACCTGGCCCGAAACCAGGAGGTTGAAATCACCCAGCTTCAGCGACCACAGTGCCTTGTTCAGCTCGGTCATCGGCACGCCGTTTCCACCGGAATAAGCCGTGTACACATCAGGGCTCGCGGGGTAGTCGAACTCCTTGGTGTTCGAGGGGGCCAGCGCGTAGTCGCCGCCAGGTGGGCTCATCTCGCCGTAGTAGATCGCGGGCTGCGTGACCTTCAGCGGGCCTGTCGGCGGGACGTCTCCCACGACATAGTTCGGAAGCCCCTCGCCGACGACGGCGTTCACCGGGCTCCCCGCCAGGCCGTACCCATGCGTGTAGACGAGGTGCTGGTTGACCCAGTTCTTGGCCGAGTCCGCGAGCTTCGTGTAGTCGAACTCTCGGGCGCTGACCTCGAGCTGCTGGTACTGGCCGTTGATCGTGTACCGATCCAGGTCGATGTCGTTGAAGGTGTAGTAGGTCCGAATCGTCTGCTGCTGGTCGTACGTGAGCTTCAGGGGAGCGTAGTCCCACAGGCGCAGGTTGTTGACCGTCACCTGGTCGTTCTGGACGTCCTGTGAGGTCAGCGGCTGATCGCCGCTGAAATTGCTCGTCGTGACGTTTGAAAGACCGTAGGCGGCCCGCGTCCCGGCGATCTCGCGCGAGATGTAGGGCAGCTCATACGACTGGGCATTGGGGGTCACGAAAAAACCCTGGACGACGGCGGGGTAGGCCTGGCCGATGACCAGCATCGCGACCCACGCGCCCGCCGCCACGGCGGGCAGCCAGAGCCGCCGTACCCACGCGTTGGCGACCAGCGCGCCCGCGAGGACGACGCCGAGGCCGGCCTGGAACGTGTAGAGGGGCAGCCTCGCGTTGACGTCGGTGTAGTCAGCGCCCCACACCACGCTGTTGTTGTGCGCATAGAGGAGGTCGTAGCGCCCCAGCCATGTCCAGGCCGTCAGGACGAGCGCGAACACGCCGACCATGACGGACAGGTGCGCGATCGACAGCGGGCTGAAGTTCAGGGCGAAGGCGGTGCCGCGCCACGAATACATCGCGATGACCAGGATCAAGGCGAGGAAGGTCAGTCCCAGCGCCCAATTGGCGACCGAGTGGAGGAAGGGCAGGGTCAAGAGGTAGAAGGAGATGTCCTGGCCCAGCACCGGGTCGGTCACGCCACTTGACGAGGCGTGCTCGAAAAGAGCGAGGCTCGGCCACTGAGTGCCTGCGCCCAGCGACAGGATCAACGCGATCAGCGCCGCCCCGGCGAGCCCGAGGACGCCGGTTGCGCTCCGGATGCTCGACCGCCTTATCCCCACGGCGCGCAGCCCGGGTCCGGAGCGGACCCGCAGCGCCACGATCACGTTCGCGGCCATGTATGCGAAGGAAATCACGAGGCTGCCGACCACCAGCTCGGTCTGCATCGCAAGCCGCGTGGTGAAGACGTCGCCGTAGCCGAGCGCGTTGTACCACTGCATCTCGGTGAAGAACCAGACGATCGGGCTCGCCAGGATGAAGACGAGCACAGCGATCACGAAAAGGGCGACGCCCACCCAGAACCGGCGCGGCGGTCGCGGCAGCTTGATCTCTCGACCGGCTTCGAAGGGGCCCCCGCGCTCGAACGGGTCGAAGGGCCTGTACCGGCGGGTCATGTAGACGAAGCTTAGTCCTGCTGATCGGCGCCCCGAGCCCACCCGGCGTGCGGGGCTTGGACGACGGCGCGCCGGCTCGCCTCACGCAGATTTGCTCCCGCGCCGACGTGGGGCGCGCTCAGACCGTTGCGGCAGCTCCCTCGAGGGCGCGGTCATCCGCGCTGAAGTCGTTGTCCGGCGAGGCGGGCGGATGGTCCAGGTGCCAGCGCACGGTCGTCCGCAGGGTCTGCTCGGGGTCCGAGGTCTTCCAGCCGAGCACCGTCCTCGCCTTGCGCGCGCTGGCCATGATGTGCTGGCTCAGCGTCCCGGTCTCCTGCAGATCCTCCGGCAAAAGCTTGTCGGGAACGCGGACGAGCTCGGCGCTCGAGCCCGCTGCCTCGAGGATCATCCGGGCCCAAAGGCGTACCGAGTACGTGCGGTCCTCGCACAGGTTGAAGACCTCGCCGGCCGCGGCTGGCGTCTTCAACGCGAGGTGGGCGCCGAGCGCGATGTCACGCACATAGCCTCGGGCGGTGAGCCAGGTCCCACCGCCGAAGGGGATCCTCGCGCGGCCCGCCCGCACGCGGCGCAGGATGAACTCCTCGCGCAGCTGGTAGTCGCGCTCGCCATAGACCATCGGCAGCCTGAGCACGGTCGCGCCGTGGGACAGGTAGACCTCCTCGACGTCGAGCTTGTCGTAGTCCTCGAGGTCCGGCCGCTGGCCGCGGTACGGATAGCGACCTGGGCGCACGGGCGACTCCTCGTCGAGGGGCACCGGGTCGGTCTCGAGGTCGTCGTTGACGGCGCCGAAAGCGCGATACACGTCGATGCTCGAGATCACCACGAGCCGGATGCCGGTCGGTAGCGCGGCGAGCGCGACTTGGGAATCATTGCGCGTCAGGGCGCGGCAGTCGACCGCCGCCTCCGGCCCGAACGCCGCGAGCTCCTCGGCGTGGGCGCCGAGCTGCATCCGGTCCACATGCAGGTGTCGGACAGGCGGCATGTCGTGAGGCTCGAGCTCGCCGCGGTGCACGACCAGCAGCTCGTGCCCGGCCCCATGCAGCTCCTCGACGATGGCCCGTCCGATGAACCGTGTGCCGCCAAGGACGACGACCTTCAGGCCGGCACCCCGCTGCCGTTGCCGGCGACCTTCTCGCCGCGTTGCGAGACCGGGTTCTTCTCGACGATCAGGTCGACGAGCCCCCACTCCTTCGCCTGCTCGGGCGTCATGAAGAAGTCGCGCTCCATGGCGCGCTCGACGTCCTCGAGCGGACGGCCGCAGTGCTTGGAGTAGATCCGGGCGAGCTGCTCGCGCTGGCGCAGGATCTCCTGCGCGTGGATCTGGATGTCCGAGGCCTGGCCCTGGATCCCCTGGGTGAACGGCTGGTGGATGAGGATCTGCGCGTGGGGCAGCGACATGCGCATGCCCGGATCGCCCCCGGCGAGGAGGAGCGAAGCGCCGCTCGCCGCCAGGCCCGTGCACAGGGTCGCGACCTTCGGGCTGACGTACTGCATCGCGTCGTAGATCGAGAGCGCCGCGGTGAGCGAGCCGCCGGGGCTGTTGATGTACAGCTGGATGTCGTGCTCGGGCGCCTCGTTCTCGAGGAACAGGAGCTGGGCCGTGACGGTGGTCGCCATGTCGTCGTCGATGACCCCGCGCACGAAGACGACGCCGTCCTTCAGCAGGCGGGAGTAGATGTCGTAGGCGCGCTCGCCGCGCCCGTCGTTCGTGATCACCGTGGGGATCAGGCTCATCGTGTCAGCTCCTCACTTCAAAACCGATGCGACCCTTGGGTCGGGGCGGCGGGTTGGCCATGGCGAGAAAAGCGCTGAAGTCGGCCACGCTGCGCAGCGCTTCCAGGGGCAAGGACGCGGTGGCGAGCCGGAGCTTCGCCGGCGGATCCTCGGGCCAGGCCGGCCGGTCGGCGTCGGCGCCGAGCAGGCGGGCCAGGTCCGCGTAGATGTCGGCCGGGCGCACGCCCAGGGCGTGGGCGACCGCCAGCAGCTTCTCGGTCGAGACCTCCTTGCGGCCGCGCTCCACCTCGGAGAGGTGGGCGGGCGAGAGGCCGGCTTCGCCGGCGACCTCGGTCAGGGTGCGACGCATCGCCTCGCGGCGCTGCCGCAGGATCGCCCCGAGGGCTGTCCTCACCATACGGGCTGATTCGCTGAAGGCGAACGACATCTCTCTGCAGCAAAGCATACAGAAGCCACCGGGCAGGGGCGGCGTCAGTCTTTGAGGTTGTTCGGGTCCAGCAGGTCCTGCTTCGGACGTTCGATCTTCTGGCGCGCTCGCATGATCTCGATCAGCTTTTTCCGGCCCTTGGGCGGGCCGATCATGATCGCGCCGACAAGCCGGTCGTCCTTGAAAAAGAGCTTGCGATAGAACTTCTCCTCGAAGCTGTAGGTCCTCACCGACTCGAGATCCGGCTGGACGTCTGGCGTCACCCCCATCACCGCCAGGGTCGAGCCGAACATCGTCGTCGTGTACGTGGGGACGTCGAAGAAGTCCTCGTCGGCGCCGGCCATGTTGCGGGCGGCGACCTTGCCGTGGGCCTCGGCGTTGTCCCACGTCCCCATCTGGTTGTGCCGCTCGACCATCAGGTCGTAGAAGACCGCGACGTCGCCGGCCGCATACGCGTCGGGGGCCGCGGTGCGCAGCTTGGAGTCGGTGACGATGCCCTTGTTGAGCTCGATCCCGGTGTTGCGCACCGGCTCGGTGTAATAGTCGAGGCCGACCCCGTACGTGAGGAGGTCGAAGTCGACGTGCCGTCCGTTGACAGTCTCGGCGTGGAACCGGCCGTTGGTCCGGCTGAACTTCTGCACCTCGTCTGAAGTAATGAACTCGACGCCCTGCGCCTCGCCGAGCTGCCGGCACAGCCGGCCGCCCTCCTCGTCCAGCACGTACCGCAGGAACCACGGCCCGCGCATGATCCAGGTCAGCTTCGAGCGCTTGCG
>DASXBE010000193.1:0-6664 GCA_036491815.1 Candidatus Dormiibacterota bacterium
TCGCCGTAGGCGTGTCCGCGAATGCGGCCGGCGCTGACATCCCAATCGCGGCCGCTGACACCAAGAGGGCAGCGACCGGCAGCAGGTGACCGGAGCGACCTTTGAGGTGCTGCATCGCATCATGGTGGCACCTCACATCGCGCTCTCGGCGTGGTTCACGAAACCCTGGTTGGCTGCCGGCGGTGGCGAGCCGCCGCGCGGCGACGCCGTAGACTCGGAGTGGTGACCAGACGCCTAGCGCCCCTCCTGGTCATCGTCGCGATCGTCCTCGCGGCGTGCACCCGCAACCCGATCGCCTCCACCCACAGCAGCCCACCGCCTCCGAGCCCCGGAAAAGTCGCATGGACCGACTGCGGTGGCGGCTTTCAGTGCGGCACGCTCCAGGTGCCGCTTGACTACGCGCATCCCACCGTGCGGACGATTGGCATCGCCCTCATCCGCAAGGTCGCCACCGATCCTTCCTCGCGCATCGGCTCAGTGCTGACCAACCCGGGTGGCCCGGGGGCGTCGGGGATCGAGTTCCTGCGAGGCGAGGCGGCCTCAATGACCACCCTCAACCGCAGCTTCGACCTCGTGGGCTTCGACCCGCGGGGCGTGGGCCAGAGCTCCCCGGTGCGATGTCTCACCGGTCCGCAGGAGGACGCCTACCTGGCACTGGATTCGGTGCTCGACGACCCCGCGGAGAAACAGGCCGCCATCGCTGCGGACAAGAGCTACGCCGCCGCCTGCGACGCCCGCAACCACGATCTCCTGCCCTTCATCGACACCGTGGACGTGGCGCGGGACATGGACTTGATCCGCGAATCGCTGGGCGACTCGAAGCTGACCTACCTGGGCTTTTCGTACGGGACGTATATCGGCCAGATCTACGCCCACATGTTTCCCACCCACATCCGGGCGCTATCGCTCGATGGCGTGGTCGATCCGGCCGTTTCCGCGAACGACGCCATCCTCGCGCAGGTGAAGGGCTTCGAGCAGAACCTGCAAGCGTTCCTGGCCGACTGTCGAGTTCGCGCGGGCTGCGCGTACGGACGCTCGGGTGATCCGGGTGTCAAGCTCACCGCCCTGATGACTCGACTGGACGCCACACCGATGATCGTCGGGACGCGGCAATTGACCAGGTCGCTCGCCATGACCGGCGTGCTGCTGGCCCTCTACGACCAGAGCTCCTGGCAGTATCTCGACCAGGCCCTCACCAATGCAGACAAGGGCGACGGCAGGGTGCTCTTGTTCCTGGCGGACATCTACAACAACCGCAACGCGGACGGCACCTACAAGAATGACCTCGACGCGATGTCCGCCACGTACTGCCTCGACCATCCCGTCCCTCAGGACCTCGCGGCCTACGACGCGCTCGGCCCGAGCTTCGCCCAGGCCTCCCCCCTGTTCGGCCCCTGGATCCAATACGGGAACGTGACGTGCATCTACTGGCCGGCCAAGCCCACCGGCCAGGACGCGCCGATCGATGTCAGCGGAGCGCCCCCCATCCTCCTTGTCGGCGGAACCGATGACCCGGCCACGCCCTATGCATGGTCGCAGGCGGTCAACCAGCAGATCGCGGGTTCGGTGCTGCTCACGCGTCGCGGCAACGGCCACACCTCATATGACGCCAGCAAGTGCGCGCACGCGGCCGAAGACGCGTACCTGATCAGCCTCACGCTGCCCGCCGCGGGCACGGTCTGTACGAGCTAGCTCAGGCCGCCGGCTGAGGCACCGCCGCGGATGCCTTGGAGAACACGATCCGGTCGTCGGCGGCGTCGACCTGCACCACGTCGCCCTCTGAGAACCTGCCCTCGAGGAGCATCATCGCGAGCGGGTCCTGGACCAGCCGCTGGATCGCCCGCTTGAGCGGCCGTGCCCCGTAGACGGGGTCCCATCCCTGCCGCGCCAGCAGGCGGCGAGCCGCATCCGTGACGACCACCCCGAGCCGCCGCTCGGCGAGGCGCCGCTCGAGCCGCCGGAGCTGGATGTCCACAATCGCCGTCAGCTGCTCCTCGGTCAGCGGCTTGAAGACGATGACCTCGTCCACCCGGTTCAGGAACTCGGGGCGAAAATGGTCCCGCAGCACGCCCATGACCGCTTCTCGGATCGTCTCGAAGTCGCGGTCGGCCATGCTCTGGATCATCTGCCCGCCGAGGTTGGAGGTCATGATCAGCACGGTGTTGCGGAAGTCGACGGTGCGGCCCTGGCCGTCGGTCAGGCGCCCGTCATCGAGGATCTGCAGCAGGACGTTGAACACGTCCGGGTGCCCCTTTTCGATCTCGTCGAACAGGACGACGGAGTAAGGGCGGCGGCGGACGGCCTCGGTCAGCTGCCCGCCCTCGTCGTAGCCGACGTAGCCCGGCGGGGCACCGATCATCCGGGCCACCGTGTGCTTCTCCTGGTACTCGGACATGTCGAGCCTGATCAGGGCCTGCTCGTCGTCGAAGAGGAACTCGGCGAGTGCCCGAGCCAGCTCGGTCTTGCCGACGCCGGTCGGCCCGAGAAAGATGAACGAACCCACGGGCCGGTTGGGGTCGGACAGACCCGAGCGGTTGCGCCGGACTGCGTTGGCGACCGCGCTGACCGCCTCGTCCTGGCCGATCACGCGGTCGTGCAGACGCTCCTCCATCTTGATCAGCTTGGCGACCTCGCCCTCCATCAGCCTCGAGATCGGGATCCGGGTCCACCGGCTGACGATCTCGGCGATGTCCTCCTCGTCGACCTCTTCTTTGAGCAGAGGCTGGCCCCGCTGCAGCTCGATGAGCCTGGCGTTCGCGGCCTCGAGCTGCTTTTCCAGCTCGACCGCCCTGCCGTAGCGGAGCTCGGCGGCCTTGCCGAAGTCCGCCGCGCGCTCGGCGCGCTCCGCATCAGCCCGGGCCTCTTCGAGCTTCGCCTTGAGGGAGCGGATCGAGCCGATGACCTCCTTTTCCTGGTCCCAGCGGGACCGCAGCGAGGTCCGCCGCTCGGCCAGCTCCGCGAGCTCGCGTTCGAGTGCCGCCAGGCGCTCCTTCGAAGCGCGGTCGGTCTCCTTCTTGAGGGCCTGGCGCTCGATCTCGAGCTGGCGGATCTGCCGCTCGATCTCGTCGAGCTCGGCTGGGAGCGAGTCGATCTCCGTCCGGAGCCGGGCCGCCGCCTCGTCGATCAGGTCGATCGCCTTGTCGGGCAGGAACCGGTCGGTGATGTAGCGGTTCGAGAGGACTGCGGCCGCGACGATGGCCGTGTCCTTGATCCGGACGCCATGGTGCACCTCGTAGCGCTCGCGCAGGCCGCGGAGGATGCTGATCGTGTCCTCGACCGTGGGCTCGCTGACCATCACGGGCTGGAACCTCCGCTCCAGGGCCGCGTCCTTTTCGATGTGCTTGCGGTACTCGTCCAGGGTCGTCGCCCCGATGGCCCGCAGCTCGCCCCGGGCGAGGGCGGGCTTGAGCAGGTTCGCCGCGTCGATCGCGCCTTCCGCCGCACCGGCGCCGACGAGGGTGTGGAGCTCGTCTATGAAAAGGATGACCTGGCCGCCGGAGCCCTCGATCTCCTTCAGCACGGCCTTCAGCCTGTCCTCGAACTCACCGCGGAACTTGGTCCCGGCGACCAGCGCGCCGAGGTCAAGCGCCACCACGCGCTTGCCCTTGAGCCCTTCGGGCACGTCGCCCTGCGCGATCCGCTGGGCAAGACCCTCGGCGATGGCGGTCTTGCCGACGCCTGGCTCTCCGATCAGGACCGGGTTGTTCTTGGTGCGGCGCGACAGGACCTGGATGACGCGCCGGATCTCCTCGTCCCGCCCGATCACGGGGTCGAGCTTGCCCTGCGCGGCGACCTTGGTCAGGTCGCGGCCATATTTCTCGAGGGCCTGATACTTCGACTCGGGATTCTGATCGGTGACACGCTGGCTGCCCCGGATCTGGCGCAGCGCCTTCAGCAGCCCGTCATGGTCCGCGCCGGCTTGCTTGAGGACCCGGCCAGCGGCCAGCGCCAGCACAAGGTGCTCGGTCGAGATGTATTCATCCTTGAGCCGTCCGGCCTCTTGTTCGGCCTGCTCGAGCACCTTGTTGAGGGCCTCGCTCAGGTAGGGCTGGCCCCCGCCGCCGCTGACCTTTGGAAATCGCTCCACGGCCGAGACGAGGGCCGGCTCGAGGGCCTGCAGCGAGACGCCCGAGCGCTGCAGGAGCGTGCGGGCGACGCCCTCCTCGTCGCGGACGAGGGCGAGCAGGAGGTGCTCAGGCTCGATCGCCTGCTGGCCGCGCTCGCGCGCCAGCTCGGCAGCTGCCTGCAGCGCCTCTTGCGCCTTTTCGGTGAACCGATCTGACCTCATCCCATGAGCCTTTCCACGGCCCCGACCCTTTCAAACCGTATCTTGGCCCCAATGCCGGAGCTGCCGGAGCTGGAAGCAGTGCGGATCCGCCTCGGCCCGCGCCTGGAGGGCAAATTGATCACGGCGGCGAGCGTCAACCCGCGCAAGGGCCACCTCCTGCGGTACCCGGTCGAGAACTTCGCCCGCGAGCTGCCGGCGCGGCGGATCACATCGATGAGCCGGCGGGGTAAGCACCTCACGTTCTCGACCGAGCTGGGGGGAGGCGGGTCGCCGCGCTGGCTGGTGATCAACCCGATGCTGGGCGGGCGCTTCCAGATGGCGGGCTCCGAGGAGGCGGTGCCCGCCACCGAGGTGTTCACAATCCGGGTCGAGGGAAAGCAGGAGCTGCGCTACCTGGACTTCAGGGACATGGGGCGGATCTACTGGGTCGAGGACTGCGAGCGCGAGGTGCCCGGGTGGGCCGCCCTGGGCCCCGAGGCCGACTCGGTGGGGGCAATGGGCATCGACGCGTTCCGCAAGAGGCTGCGCCGCTTCCGCGATGAGTTGAAGGACCTGCTCCGGAACCAGGAATTCCTCGCGGGGATCGGGAACGCGTACTCGGACGAGATCCTGTTCGAGGCTCGTTTGCTTCCGCTGCGCCGCCGCGCGTCGCTCAAGCCCGCGGAGGAGGAGGCGCTGTACGAGGCGATCCCGCTGGTCCTGAACCGGGCGGTGCAGGCGATTCTCGCCAACCCCAGCTACGACGAGTCCAAGCAGGACCGCTCATTCATGGCCGTGCACATGAAAGGTGGCAAGACCTGCCCGCGCTGCGGCCACCGGATCAGCCAGCTCGGCTCGAACCGTGAGCCCTTGAACTTCTGCCGAGGCTGCCAGCTCTAAGAAGGCAAACCTCCAACGGGCCCTCCCTTCGTTCCCGGCCCTCCCCCACCGGCCAACCTCAGCTCAGCTTATGGGGGCGGTCAAGCCAGGGTGTTAAGAGGCGATGGTGCCGGTGCGCTGGGTGCCTGCGAGGTTGCCCGAGATGCTCTCGAGGAGGCGCTGCGAGGCCATCGCGATCTCATCCACGGCGCCCTCGAACGCCACCTGGTGGCGTGCCGACGGCTCGCGGAACCCGCTCACCTTTCGCACGAACTGCCGCGCGGCCGCGCGAATCTCCTCATCGGTCGCCACGAGGTCCGAGTGACGCAGCGTCTTGATGCTTCTGCACATGGGACAAGATTAGGCCGACCACCGGCGCGACCCCTGACCTAGCGCCGCTCGCGATGCGGCGGCAGCTCGGGGAGGTCCGGCCCCGGCAGGCGGGCCGGGTCCAGGCCCGCCCGCTTCAGCATCGCGTGGGCCAATCTGTCATAGCGGTGCTCGACCAGGTCCCCTACCGGGTCCGCGCTTGCACTCATCAGCTGCCGGAAGCTGAGCGTCGACACAGCCCGGTAGGCGAGCACCGCCCGCGCCGCATCCGCGCGCCCCGTGATGGCCGCGATCCGGACGAAGGCTAGCGCCGCGCCCGTCTCGCGAATGTCGCGCCACCTCCAGGCCGCGTACGGCAGCAGCACGAGCAGGATCGGCGGCAGCGCAACGAGCAGGGCCATGACGACGGCGAGGTGGAAGATCGCCTCGTGGATGTTGTGCCCGGCCGACACGAGCGAATCTCCGGAGTACTGCTTCAGCGTGTCCGCCACGTTGAGCAGGAACTGCGTCAGCAGCGGAATGCCTCCGGGCACCGCGTGCTTGAAGGATGCGATCCAGCCGTTGAAGGTCGTGCCCGTATTGCTGATGCCGTCGGCGATGACCTCCAGCCCCATCACCGTCTGGTAGATCAGGAACCCAAGGTAGGCCCATACGATCGTCCAGGCCGTGGTGATGGTGTCGCTCAGCACCCTGAGAAAGGCTGGCCAGCGCCGGTCCGGGTAGATCTTGTACATCACCGGGGACGATAAGTCACCGAAGCACGAAACTGCTGCCCTGCCCGCATCGCCGCGAGCGCACGCAGGATCCTGTGTCTGCTCGACTCCTGCGAACGATGACGCGAGACCTTGAGTTCCCGGCACATCGCCTGCTCGAAGCGCCGCACTGCTCTGTGCGTGCTAAGTCGCAACCACCCGGGCTCAGGCCATGACCGCGATCTGAGGCGAACGATCAGGGCGCGGGCCAGGCGGCCGGATCGTGGCCGACGTTGGGTACGCTTCCGGTCCGCCAGTAGACGCTCTCGCGCCGCTGCATGAGCTCCTCGTCGACGAGAAAACGCCGCAGGGTGGCGAAATCCGGGAAACGCCGAGCGATGACCTCGTTGACCTCGGCCTCCGGGTAGCGCCGGCCCGGTTGGAACTCTTCGGCGAGCCACCTCAAAACCGCCATGCGCTTTTTGCGCTGCGCCGG
>DASXBE010000194.1:0-3811 GCA_036491815.1 Candidatus Dormiibacterota bacterium
TACAGCTACCTGCCGAGCTCGGTCAAGCGCTTTCCGGGTCCCGACGAGCTGGCCGCGCGCATGTGGGACGCCGACCTGCGCCAGATCCGTTACGTGCTCACCGCCGGGGGCATCATCGCCTTACACGTCGGAGTGGTTCCCACCTGATGAGTATTGGCGCACAGGCAGTGGTGGACGCCGGAGGCGAGGCCCTCACGCGCGTGATGGAACGCGTCGAAGCGCGAATGGCGGAGCTCGCGACCGGTCACGGACCGGTGCTCGCGCGCTATGCCGGCGACACGATCGCCGCCGGGGGCAAGCGACTGCGCCCACTGCTGGTGTGCATCGCCGCCGGGGCGCCGCCGCCCGAGACCGACGGGCTCGTGCGGGCCGCGGTCGCCGTCGAGCTCGTACACGGAGCGACGCTTGTCCACGACGACGTGCTCGACGGTTCCGCGCTCCGCCGCGGCCGCCCGACCGTGGTCGCGACCGGCGGGCGGGCGCTCGCCACCGCTACCGGCGACCTGCTGTTCTCTCGTGCGTTCGCCGAACTCGCCGCCGGCGGCTCGCCTGACGCCGTCCGGGTTCTGTCCCGGGCCAGTCGCGAGCTGGCCCTCGGCGAACTGGCTCAGCGCGCCGATGCGTTCGACACCTCGGTGAGCGTGGCTCGCTACCTCAAGCGCTGCCGGTTGAAGACAGCCGTCCTATTCCGCGCGGCCTGTGAGCTCGGGGCGCTCGAGGCGGACACCGATCCGGGAGCGCTCGGCGGCTTCGGCGAGCGCATCGGGCTCGCCTTCCAGATCCTCGACGACGTCCTGGACGTGTCCGGGCCGCCCGAGCGCACGGGGAAGCCTCGAGGGGCCGATCTGCTCGACGGCACGGTCAACCTGCCGCTGATCCTGGCCCGCGAGCTCGATCCCGATCTCGCCCGGCTCGACGTGAGGACCGTGCGAACCGCGGCCGACGCGGCCGTCGTCTGCGAGGCGATCACCGACACCGGTGCGCTCGATGATGCGCGGTCGCGCGCGCGCCAACTCGTGGCCGATGCCAAGGATGAGCTGCCGATGTTGCCGGCGCGGCAGCGAGCGGCGCTCGAGCTCGCGGCCGACATCGTCGTCGAGCGCTACGCCTAGTTTCAGGGGCCGCGCGTCAGCGCGGCCCAGCCCCTAAAAGTCCTCGGGAAGGATGTGGTCGGCGTTCAGGGCGGTGATGAACCGATCGATCTGATCGGCCATGTTCGCCTGCGTCAGCCGCTGGAGGTCCCGGAGCATGTCGGCCAGGCCCTCGTCGAGCCGGTCCTCGAGCTCGCGGACCTGGTCCTGGGTGTAGAGGCCCTCGGTGTACCAGTCGCAGTTCGGGCAGGACAGCAAGAGGTTCCAGCACTCCTCGGGAGCCTCGGACCAGTCGACCGGCTGCACGAGCTCAGACGCGCAGTCCGGGCACACGTGCAACCCGCGGGTGGCGTGGTTCTGGTCGCCCCACCGGACCACTTCGATGCTGCGTCCGCTGGGGAGGACGATGCGTCGGACTGAAGGCTGTTCTGGCTGCTGGTTCATTGGTGTCTCCGTGCCCTTAATCGGCCCGTCTGGTGGGCAACTTGAGAGGCCCGTACTGCAATCGGCAACCGGCCGTTTCTTGCCCCCCGCAGCAGACCGGGTAACCTTCGAATCCCCCATCCGGAGGACCGTCGAAATGTTCCGCAACCCCACCACCGATCTGATCGTCGTCCTGGTGATCGTCCTGTTGATCTTCGGTCCCAAGCGCCTGCCTGGTCTGGGCAAGCAGCTGGGGACGGGTCTGCGTGAGTTCAAGGAGTCGATCACGGGGGAGAGCAAGCACGAGGACGAGGACGAGGACGCGCGGCCCGAGATCACGGCTGCCAGCGCCTCGACGCCCCAGGCGGCGCCGACTCCCGCGCCCGCCGAGCGCGAGTCGGCCGAGGTCGGGCCCCAGAGCCGCTCCTAGCGGCGGCCGTTCTGGGGAGTCTCGGTCGTGGCACGGCTTCGGCCCATCGGGCATGAGGACCGGCTGAGCATCGTCGACCACCTCGACGAGCTGCGCTCGCGCCTGATCGTGTGCCTGGCGGCGCTCGTGGTCGCGTTCGGGCTGTGCTTCTGGCAGAACAATCACCTGCTCGACGTGCTGAACAGGGCGCTGCCGCATACCTCGAGCGTCGCGGCCCACAACGGGCTCGGGTCGGTGCCGTCTGAGGCCGTCCAGCTCCGTCGGCTGTTCACAAAGCAAGCCGCGGCGGCCACGGCGCTGGCCAACTCACCGGGGGTTTCGCCGCAGGCGCGGCAGGCTTACCTCCAGGAGGCGGCGGCGTACAGCCAGACCGTGAAGACCCTGCCGGACAGTATCTCCACGCAGGAGAAGCCGATAACGATCGGCGTCGGCGAATCGTTCACGACCACCCTTACGGTCGCGGCGTACTTCGCGCTGTTGTTCTCTTTACCGGTTCTTATTTACCAGGGCTATGCCTTTGTGATCCCTGCTTTGAACTCAACCGAGCGCCGTGCGGCGATACCGGTGATGGTCGCGGCCCCACTGCTGTTCCTCCTGGGGGCGGCGTTCACGTACGTCGTGGTGTTGCCGCCCGCCGTCCACTTCCTCCAGGGCTACAACGCCGACCAGTTCGACATCCTCGTGCAAGCGAAGTCCTACTACTCGTTCCAGATACTCACCATGCTCGCGGTCGGGCTCGCGTTCCAGCTGCCGCTCGGGCTGCTCGGACTCCATCGCGTCGGCGCGATCAATGGCAGCACTCTGACGCGTCACTGGCGCTACGCTGTGGTCATCATCGCCGTCATCGCGGCGGCGATGCCAGGGGCGGATCCTGTCACCACCGGGTTGGAGACCGCTCCCCTCGTCATCCTCTTCCTCGCCAGCATCGTGTTGCTAAAGATCGCCGATCGCCGCGCCGCGGCTCGCGCCGCCCGAGAGGCGAATGCCTCCTTCGGCGACGGCCTCGATCCCACCTAGACCATGCTCTTCGACCTTCGCGGGCGCGGTCGGCGCCGTACCGTCCAAGTCGTGTATCTGGGCCTCGCCCTACTGATCGGCGGCGGCCTCATTCTCGTCGGCGTCGGCACGGGCAGTGGTAACGGCGGCCTCCTCAACGCCTTCGGCGGCGGCGGCTCGAGCTCGGGCCAGAAAGCCGTTGTCAGCCAGCAGGAGCAGCAGGCGATCAAGGCGACCCAGCTGAACCCGAACAGCGCCCAGGCCTGGGCCAACCTGGTTCAGGCGCGCTGGACCTCCGCCGGCCAGGGCGCCAACTTCAACTCCTCGACCGGTCAGTTCACCAAGTCCGGTCTCAACGAGCTCAAGCAAGCGACGCAGGACTGGCAGCGCTACCTGACCCTCACCAAGAACCCGGACCCCAATCTCGCGGTCCTCGCCGCCCGCGCCTACGCCGGACAGCAAAACTATTCCGGCGAGGCCAGCGCCTGGGACATCGAGACCCTGGCCGACCCGAGCGCGGTGAAGGGCTTCGAGTGCCTTGCCGTCTCCGCCTACGCCGCCGGCCAGACCCGCAAGGGCGATCTCGCGTCCGCCAAGGCCCTCAGCCTGGTGCCCAAGGCCCAACAGGCCCTGCTCAAGAACCAGCTTCAGTCGGCCAAGACGCAGCCCTCGGTAGCCCAGCAATGCTGACCCCTCCGGCCGGGGCCGGTGGGTAACATCGCCGCCAAGGGCCGTTAGCTCAACTGGTAGAGCAGGGGACTCTTAATCCCAAGGTTGGAGGTTCGAGTCCTCCACGGCCCACTCGGTAAGCCCCGCACAGCGGGGTTTTCTCGTTCTCGGGGTTTGAGTCATTCCGAATGATGTCCCCAAT
>DASXBE010000195.1:0-2585 GCA_036491815.1 Candidatus Dormiibacterota bacterium
CGGCCACGCTGGTGGTCGGCTCCTCGGGCCTTTTAGGCGGCCAGGCGCCGGAGCACCGCCACCTGCTCGGCGTCCGGACCGCCGCCGGCGCCGGGCACCTCCAGGATGAACGGCAGCTTCGCGAGACGCGGCTCGTGGAGCAGAGCGCGAAAGCCTTCCTCTCCGATCTGCCCCGTCCCGATGTTGGCGTGCCGGTCCCGATTCGAACCCAGGCCGGTCACGGAGTCGTTGCAATGGATGACCTGGACGCGGTCCAGGCCGACGACACGGTCCAGCTCGTCGATCGTCCTCGAGACCTCGGCCGCGGTCCGCTCGTCATAGCCCGAGGCGAACGCGTGGCAGGTATCGAAGCAGACAGCCACGCGGGGATCGCCGTCGAGCGCGGCGATCATCTGCGCGATCTCTTCGAACTTCGCGCCCACGCAGCCGCCAAGGCCCGCGTTGTTCTCGATCATCAGTCGGGCCGTCTTCGGGTCGGCCCGGTCGAGCACCTGCTTGAGGTGCTCGGTGATGCTCGGCAGCCGGGTCTCGAAGCCCGCGCCCTTGTGCGAACCCGTGTGGAAGATGACCCCGTCGATGCCCAATTCGTCAGCGGCTTTCAGGTAGCCGGCGAGAGTGCTCTCCGACCGCTGCCGGAGCGTGGGGTCGTCGCCGGCGAGGTTGATGAGGTAGACGGCGTGGAAGTAAAAGGGCGGGCGTCCGTGCTTCGACGCGGCCTCTCGAAACGTCGCGATCCGGCCCTCGTCCAGCTTGGGCGAGCCCCAGAAACCGGGCGGGGTGGGGTGCACCTGGATCGCCTTGGCGCCCATCGCCTCGGCCCGTTCGAAGGCCAGGTGAAGGCCTCCCGACGAGTCGACGTGCGCTCCGAGGATGGGCATTCGGCAAGAGTAAAGCGGGTCCCATCTGCCATGCTGAAACCCGTGAGCGTGTTCGTGATGGGCGACCTGGACCTGGCGGTCCGGGGACGCACCTACCGCGAGCCCGAGGGCTCGCACTCTGTGGTCGTCCGGGGCAAGGACCTCGACCTCGCGCTGCAGCACGTCGCCTCTCGCGACGACTGTCGCTCGGTCGCCGTCGTGGGCCTGCCGGACCGGGCCCCGGACATCGCGTCCCTGGTGGGCCGGCGCCTGCTGCTGGTCGACGGCGACAACACCAAGCTGCGCGACTTCGCCGAGGTGGCGATCCGCGGGGGCATCGAGGTCGAATGGATCCGTTCCGCGCGCCCGCCGTTCGAGCGTCTGGCGGCCGCCCTGCTGCCGGTGGGCGCGATCATCCTCGCCGCGGGTCATGGTCCGCGCGGTGCCGGGTCACCCAAGGTCCTCGCCGAGCTCGACGGCAGGCCGATGGTCAGGCACGTCATGGAGGCGGCGACCGAGGGCGGATGCCACCAGACCGTGGTCGTGTACTCGGGCGAGGATGTGAGGCAGGCGGTGGACGGCGATGCCGATCTCGTCCTCAACGCGGAGGCGAAATCGGGCATGGCGTCCTCGCTGCAGGCCGGCCTTCGCGCGATGCGGCCCGAGATCGAAGCCGCCATCGTGCTGCTCGGCGACCAGCCCGTCGTCGGTTCGAGGACGGTCGCGGCTCTGCTCCGCCAGTGGCGTCGCGAGGGCTCGCGACCGGCGGTCGCGGTGAGCCAGGGCAAGCAGGATTGGTCCCCTCCGGTCGTCCTGTCGCGCGAGCTCTGGCCCAGGCTGATCGAGCTGAGGGGCGACGCCGGGGCGCGCCAGATCCTGGACGGCCATCCCGAGCTGCTCGACATCGTGCCCGCGCCGGGGCGACCTGACGACGTCGAGCCTTCGGACGACATGGCCAAGATCGTCCGGCTCTTTCCCCGCCGGAAAGGCCACCAGCGGGCCTGACCGGGGCCGGCGGCGTACGATCATGAATGGTGCTAGTGATCGCTCTAGGAGTGACGACTTGAAAGATCAAGAGCGGAAAGCCAGCTGGACCAGGTCGGGCGATTACGAGGACGTGATCTACGAAACGTGGGACGGCATCGCCAAGATCACCATCAACCGGCCGGAGGTCCGCAACGCGTTCCGGCCGACCACCGTGGTCGAGATGTCGAGGGCGTTCGAGGCGGCGCGCGACGATCCGTCCGTGGGAGTCGTCATCCTCACCGGTGCCGGCACCGAGGCCTTCTGCTCCGGCGGCGACCAGCGCATCCGCGGGGACGACGGCTACGTCGATTCCAAAGGCGTCGGACGCCTCAACGTGCTCGACCTCCAGGTCCAGATCCGGCGCCTCCCCAAGCCCGTGGTCGCGATGGTCGCGGGCTACGCGATCGGTGGCGGGCATGTCCTGCACGTCGTGTGCGACCTGACCATCGCCGCCGACAACGCGCGCTTCGGCCAGACAGGCCCACGCGTCGGCAGCTTCGACGGCGGCTACGGCGCGGGCCTTTTGGCGCGGATCGTGGGCCAGAAGAAGGCCCGCGAGATCTGGTTCCTGTGCGACCAGTACGACGCGCAGCAGGCCCTCGACATGGGTCTTGTCAACAAGGTGGTCCCCCTGGCGGACCTCGAGCGCGAGACCGTCGCGTGGTGCCGCCGCATGCTCGAGCTGAGCCCTCTTGCGCTCCG
>DASXBE010000196.1:0-7278 GCA_036491815.1 Candidatus Dormiibacterota bacterium
CTCGCGCTGGCGCTGCTCGTCGCGGTGCTCGCGTTCGTCAACCTGGCGTTCGGGTACTGCCTGGGCTGCCAGATCTACTTCCAGCTTGGGAAAGCGGGGCTGATCAAGGCGACCCGATGAACTTTCAACTCTGGGCGCTGGCGGTGGCGGGCGGGGTCGTGCTTGCCGCCGCCATCCTGGAGGCGGTTCGCTCTCGGGTCGCGCGGCGGGCCTCCCTCGGCGTCACGGCCCTCGCCGCGACCGAGCCCTACATCCTCTACTTCACCGGCGAGGGCTGCACCGTCTGCCGCACCCACCAGGAGCCGGCGCTGAAGAAGCTGGGATCCGTGAGGATCGAAAAGGTGGATGCGATCGCGGAGCGCACGCTGGCGGACCGGTTCCACGTCTATACGCTGCCGACGACCGTCGTGATGTCGGCGCAGGGCACCGCGCTGCACGTCAACTACGGATATGCGCCCGCGCCAAAGCTCGAGCGCCAGCTGGCCGAAGCCCGGGGGACGAATCTGAGGTCGGCGGCAACCGCATAGGTCACGCGCCGGATATCGTGTTTCCGGTGACCCGCCGCCTCGCCCTCCTCGCGCTCGTGCTCGCGGTGACAATCGCTTGCGGGCAGGCGGCCGCCACACCCAGCGCAGGCATCGTGCTTGGCGCCATCTACCCGCTGAGCGGGCCGCAGGCTCAGGGTGGGCGAGAGGAGCTCGCGGGCGTCGAGGCGGCCCTCGCAGTGGCCGAGTCCAGGGGCACGCCCGCCGTTCGTCTGCAGGTGATCGACGCGACCACGCCGCAGGCGGCGAGCGCGGCCGTCGACCGGCTCGTGCACGACTACCACGTGCCCGCGATCATCGGCACGTACGGCAGCACCCTCGCGGCGGCGGCGTCCGCTCGGGCCGACCAGCTCAAGACCGTCTACTGGGAGACGGGCGCGGTCGCTGACCCGGTGACGGCGCAGCGCCAGTACGTGTTCCGTACGGTCGCGACCGGCAGCTCGCTCGGGCGCATGGCAGTCACCTTCACGCATGACGTGCTGATGCCCGCCGCGCACCTCTCCGCGCCGCGCGCCGTCGTCGTGCAGGTCGACGACATCTATGGACGCTCGGTCGGCGGCGGCGAATCCGCACTGGCGAAGGCAGACGGCGTCAACGTCGTGGACGTCATCACGTACAACCCGAATGCGTTCGACGCCGACGCCATCGCCTCACGTCTGGCCGCGGACCGGCCCGACTTCCTGTGGGACGTGAGCTATCTCGACGACGGGGTCGCGATCTGGCAGGCCATCCTCAGGCACCACGTCCCGCTCGTCGGCGCCATCGGCACCAGCTCGGCGTTCTGCATGCCGGCATTCGGCCAGCGTCTCGGTGCGTCCGCGGTGGGCGTCTACGCCGCCGATAAACCGGACGGCGCGATCAGCCCCGCCGCGCTGTCATCAAGCGGCAGCGCGCTCCTCGCTGCAGCCCGCGCCGCCTACGGGCGTGAGAATCGCGGCGCAACGATGAGCATCCCGGCGGTGGCCGGGTTTGTCGGCGGGTGGGCGCTTTTCCACGACGTGCTCGGCGCGACGACTGGGACGGTGAGCGCGTCCTCGATCCGCGGCGCCGCCTTCAACGTGGACGTGCCCCCAGGGGACAGCATCAACGGCGGGGGCGTGAAGTTCGCCGGGCCGGGTGCTTTGGACCAGGGTCAGAACACGCGCGCGGCCGCGGTGGTCAGCCAGTGGCAGGGCCGTGGCCTGATGCGGACGGTCTACCCGTCGGCGTACGCGACCGGAACTCCGATCGGCGTGCACTACGGGATGTAGGGTGCCGCGCTCCGCGGGCCTAGGCTTCTAGGCTCTTCTGGACCAGGGTGATGTCCATCCACCGGTCGAATTTGTTGGCGGCGTTCCGGATCGTGCCGACCGTCTCGAAACCGGCGCGGGCGTGAAGCGCCAGCCCTGAGCGGTTGTCCGTGGCGATCGTGGCCACGATCGTTTTGTAGCCGAGGTCGCGCGCTTCTTTGATGAGCTCGGTCAGCAGCGCCTTGCCGACGCCCTTGCCCTGGTGGACCGGGTCGACATAGACCAGGTCCTCGACGATGTCGAAGCCGCGCTGCTTCCAGGGGAAAAGGCGCGCCCACCCGATCAGGCCGCCCTCGTCGACGCAGACCAGCAGCTTCGAGCGCTTGCCGTGCTGCTCCCACCATGCCGCGGCCTCTTCCGGCTCGAGCGGCTCGCTGTCGATGGTCGCAAAGGTCTGGTTGACGGCCCAGTTGTACAGCCCGACGATCGACTTCAGGTCGTCATGCGTGGCGGGCCGGATGGTGAATGCGCGGGTCGCCCTGGCCATCGCGACCATTATGCTTCCGGCGCGTGAGACCCAACATCCAGACGTCCCTGCCTGGGCCGAAGGCCGCCGCGCTGATCGCCCGCGACGCCAAGGCGATGTCGCCGAGCTTCACGCGCTCATATCCGTTCGTGATGGAGCGCGGCGAGGGGTGCTGGGTCACCGACGTCGACGGCAACCGGTTCCTCGACTTCACCGCGGGGATCGCCGTCGCCTCGACCGGCCATTCGCACCCCAAGGTCGTGGCGGCCGTCGAGGAGCAGGCGCGCCGCTTCCTGCACATGTCGGGCACGGACTTCTACTACCAGTCTGAGATCGAGCTCGCCGAGCGGCTGGAGGCGCGCATCCTGCCCGGCACCCCGGCGAAGGTCTTCTTCACCAACTCTGGCGCGGAGGCGATCGAAGGGGCGATGAAGCTGGCGCGCTTCACCTCGGGCCGCCCCAGCTACATCGCCTTCATCGGCGCCTTTCACGGCCGCACATTCGGCGCGCTTTCGCTGACCGCGTCCAAGGCGAGCCAGCGACGCCGCTTTGCGCCGCTCCTCTCATCGGTGTTCCACGCGCCTTTTCCAAGCGCGTCACGCGGCATCAGCACTGACGACAGCCTGGCGCGGATCGAAGAGCTCTTTGCGACTGTGGCACCCCCGGAGAGCGTCGCCGCGGTGTTCGTCGAGCCGATCCAGGGCGAGGGCGGCTACCTCGTGCCCCCGGACGACTTCCTGCCCCGGCTGCGCGAGCTGACGAAAAAACACGGCATCCTGCTGGTCGCCGATGAGGTGCAGTCCGGCATGGGCCGCACCGGCAAGCTCCTGGCCATCGAGCACTGGGGTGTCGAGCCCGACATCGTGTGCCTGGCGAAGGGGATCGCATCGGGGTTGCCTCTGGGCGCCTTCATCGCGCGCGCGGAGCAGATGAGCTGGCCGCCCGGCTCCCACGGCAGCACCTTCGGCGGCAACCCGGTCGCCTGTGCGGCCGCGATCGCGACCCTCGACATGATCGAGGGAGGCCTCATGGAGAACGCCGCCAGGGTTGGGGCGATCTTGCAGGACGGCATGCGCGAGATCGCTGCCACGCACGACGAGGTGACCGACGTCCGCGGTCTGGGCTTGATGCTGGCGATCGAGTTCAGGACGCCCGAGCATGCGAACAGGCTCGTCCAGTCGGCCTTCGAGCGCGGCCTCCTGCTCCTGACGGCGGGCACGCGGGCCGTCCGGATCAGCCCGCCGCTCGTCCTGAACCCCGAGGACGCCGCGACGGGCCTCGAGGTCCTCGCCTCAGCCCTCGACTAGGGCGTCGGCGATCGGCTGCATGGCGGTGGCCGCCGCCCGGTCGTCGCCGGCCACCGCCGCGGACGATCCACTTCGTTGGTCGTCGACGACCTTCACGGTCGCATCCGCCTGGTCGCGCACGGCCAGGGCCGGAACGTGAGCGATGCCTGACAGCGGTGCGGTGAGGGCCTGCGACAGCGACTGCCTGGCCGCCGCATCGCCCGAGGTCGCGTAGGCCACGAGCGCGTCGTCGCGGCCCTGCCATGCCTGGGCGAACCGCGCAGAGGCGGAGCTCCCCTGGACATCGCCGAAGGCGGGCTCCAGGGCCGCGGCGTTGGCCGCGAGAGCCGCCACCGCGGCCGCCCTCTCGCTGTCGCGGTGCGCGGCCGCTGCCGCGGTGGACATCGTCGACAGGTAGGAGCTCTCCTGGAGCAACACGGAGAGCGTGACCCTGGAGTCGACAGGGCCGGCCGAGGGGTCGCCTGGGAATTTGTCGGGGAACTTCTGCGCGATCCCGCTCGCCAGCACGTCGCCCAGGCGGTGCGTCTGGGCATAGGCGGTGCGCAGCGCCGGGTACATGGCGCCGAAGCTCCCGGCAGCCTCGTCGTCGATCATGACCTTGATCTCCAGCACCTGCTCGGTGAGCAGCTGCGCGACCGGGTCCTGCGGCAGCTGGATCAGGCTTGTGACGAGCTGGGCCATCTGCGGCACGAACCCGTTTTCCACGCCGCTCATCGCGCCATCCGCCTTGGCCTGGTTGTGCGTGACGAGGCCGATCGCATAATCCACCAGGTAGCCGTTCTGGATGCTCCACGTGTCCATGAGCTGCGTCGCGGCAGTGTCGCCGAAAGCCAGGCGCAGCAAAGCACCGAGCTCCGCGGTGTTGTTCGTCAGCAACGCCGCATAAGGCACGTAGTCGTCCGAGTGGTTCACCGCCGCGGCCGACTCCTTGGCGACGATGAAGACCTGCTCGCCAAGCAGCACGTCCAGGCGCACGCGGAGGTCCGCCGCCTTGGTGCCTGCAATCCGGGCAGCGCTGGTGCCGCTCGTCGCTGTCGCGCCCGCGACCGGCCCGGTGGAGATGGAGCAAGCGCTGGCGATCATGCCGAGCGCGAGCAAAGCGGCCGCGATGAGTCTCAAACCGCGCAAATCGTAATCGCGGGTACCATGGTCCGATCTTGCCGGAGTGGCTCCTGGTCGATGGCTCGAGCCTGATCTTCCGTTCGTTCTACGCGATCCCGCAGACGATGCGCGGGCCGGACGGGACGCTCACGAATGCCGTGCGCGGGTTCATGGACAACCTCGCGCGCTACATCACCGACCGCAGGCCGCGTCGCGTGGCGGTGACGACGGACGAGGACTGGCGCCCCGACTGGCGGGTTGAGCTGATCCCCAGCTACAAGGAGCATCGGACCGCTGAGCCGGTCCCCCCGGCGCTGATCCCGCAGATGCCGATCATCATGGATTGCCTGGCCGCGGTGGGCGTCGACGCGGTGGGCCTCGCCGGCTACGAGGCCGAGGACATCATCGCCTCGCTCGTCACCAAGGTCGACCCGCCGGTGGAGATCGCAAGCGGCGATCGGGACCTCTTCAGCCTCATCCGCGACCGCGAGGTCATCGTGCTGTACCCCGAGAAGGGCGGCGTCGCCTATGTCGACGAGGCCGAGGTGGAGCGCAGGTACGCGATCCCCGGCCGCGCGTACTCCGACTACGCGATCCTGCGCGGCGATCCGTCCGATGGCCTGCCGGGCCTGGCCGGCGTTGGATCGAAAAAGGCCGCCGACCTCGTGCGGCGCTACGGCTCGGTGGCGGCCATGCTCGAGGCGGGCATCTTCCGCGACTCCGACGCCGCCTACCTCGAGAAGGCCGGCCGCGTCGTTCCGCCCGTGGCGGACCTTGCGATCCAGGTGCCGAAGGGTCGCCGCGACCGATGGCCAGAGCATCCGGACAAGGTCCAGGCGCTCGGCGCGCGCTACGGCATCGACAGCTCGTTCGAGCGCCTGGCCAAGGCCCTGACGTCGATGCCTGCCCTTACAAAGGCCTGATCTTCCGCTGGTAACGATCTGACAGGCCGGCGCCAGCGTAGGCCTGGAGATGACGCTGACCTGGGTCCGCCTGAGGCGCCGGCGCGCGCGCGGCTACATGATGTGGGGTCGTGGAACCCGGTCTGTGCGCGTCCTGCCGGCACTCGAGGAAGGTGAGGGCGCCGCGGTCGACATTCTGGATGTGCGAGCGTTCGCTGACCGACCGGTCGTTTCCGCGCTACCCTCGCCTGCCGGTGCTGACGTGCCGGGGGTACGAGCCGGCTCCTGACCAGCCCTCAAACTCGTAGTTACGCGGCGGCGCCTGGTTGCAACCACCAGCCGCCGCTGCGTGTTGAAGGGAGCAGATGGAGACCACGGAGCGCGCGTTCGAGCGAATGGTTCACGAGCAGCAGGACCGTCTCTACGCGCTCGGACTGGCTTTGACGGGCAACAGGCACGACGCCGAGGAGGTCGCGCAGGACACCTTTTTGCGCGCGTACCGCGCCCTGCTGACCTATTCGCCCGAGCGGGTGAGAGAGCTGAAGCACAAGGCCTGGCTGCACCGCATCGCGCTCAACGTGTTCCGCAACCGGGTCCGCGGCCTCAAGCCCCGGCTCGTCGAGCTGAACGGCAGCGAGCCGGACCTCTCGTCCGGCCCGGAACACGATGCAATACGGCGGTTGGAGATGGATGAGCTGGCGAGGCGAGTCGCGTGCCTGCCGCCCCGGTACCGCGAGGCGGTGGTCCTGCGCCACGTGCAGGACCTCTCCTACGCCGAGGCGGCGGAGGTGCTGCGACAGCCGGTGGGCACGGTGAAGGCGAACGTCCATCGCGGACTCAAATTGCTAAGAGGAGAAAACCATGACGATCTCGACGACTGACCTGAGGAAGCTGGGCGATGCGCGGGCGCCGGAAGGCTTCGCGGCGCGCATGCTGGCCCAGGTCGGCATGGCCGATTCGTACGCTCGCTTTGACACGGTGCTCGGCCCCGTCTACGTCGCGTGGAATCACCGCGGCGTGTCGGCCGCCGCGCGGATGGGGTCCGCGGCCGATTTCGAGGAGTGGTTCCGCAAGGATGTCGGCCGGCTCCTGGGCGCCGCCACGCCGCCGCCCGACCTGGAGGAGAAGATCGTCGATGAGCTCCACGGCAAGCGGCGGCTGCGCTTCGACCTGCGCGGGCTCACGCCGTTCGAGGAGGCGGTGCTGCGCAAGACGCTCCAGATCCCGCGGGGCGAGGTCCGACCCTACGGTTGGGTGGCCCGGGAGATCGGTCGCCAGGCCGCCGTGCGTGCGGTCGGCACGGCGCTGGCGAACAACCCGATCCCGTACCTCATCCCATGCCACCGCGTGGTTCGCACGGACGGTCAAATCGGCAACTACGGCGGCGGGGGTCCGGAGGCCAAGCGGTCGATCCTGACCATGGAGGGCGTGCAGCTCGGCCGCCTGGAGAAGCTGTGGCGATCGGGTCTCCGCTACGAGGGCGTGCGGACGACCAAGGTGTTCTGCTTTCCGACGTGCTACCACGGGAGGACGGCGAAGGCCGAGAACGTGGTGCTCTTTCACAACGAGAACGAGGCCTACAAGGCTGGGTACCGGCCGTGCAAGCACTGCCGGCCGGCCGTCGCCTGAGCTCAATCCAGCGGCGCGACGGTGGCGCCCGCGGCTGAG
>DASXBE010000197.1:0-3868 GCA_036491815.1 Candidatus Dormiibacterota bacterium
GCGCGCCTTGCTCGAGCAGGGGGCTGGTTAACATTGTCTCGATCGTCAACCGGTGGGGGACTGGCCCTTCACGCCACAGGAGCTCGCCCACATGCCCATCAAGGTCGGAATCAACGGCTTCGGACGCATTGGTCGCAACATCTACCGCGCCGCCCACGAGCTGAAGGCTGACTTCGAGATCGTCGCGGTCAACGACCTCGGCGCGGCCCACACCTTCGCCCACCTCCTCAAGCACGACACGGCATTGGGCACCTTCGGCCCGGCGGTGAAGGCCGAGGGCGACTCCATCCACGTGGACGGCAAAGCGGTGAAGTTCCTCAGCCAGAAGGACCCGGGGGAGCTGCCCTGGAGGGATCTCGGGGTGGACCTCGTGATCGAGTCCACAGGCCTTTTCACCGACGCCACCAAGGCGCGGGTCCACATCGACAAGGGTGGCGCCAAAAAGGTGATCATCTCGGCCCCGGCGACCCACCAGGACTACACCGTAGTGATGGGCGTCAACCACAAGGGCTACGACCCCAAGCGGCACCACGTCGTCTCCAACGCGAGCTGCACCACCAACTGCTTCGTACCGGTGGCGAAGGTCCTGCACGACTCGTTCGGGCTCGAGCGCGGAATGATGACGACCATCCACGCCTACACCGCCGACCAGCGGCTGCAGGACCTTCCGCACAGCGATCTGCGCCGCGCGCGGGCGGCCGCGGACAACGTGATCCCGACGTCGACAGGCGCCAACAAGGCCGTGGCGGAGGTCCTGCCGGAGCTGGCTGGAAAGTTCGCCGGGATGGCGTTCCGCGTTCCCCTGCTCGACGTCTCCCTGGTCGACCTGAGCGTGCAGCTGGCCAAAAAGGCAACCGCTGAGGAGATCAACGCGGCCTTCGAGTCGGCCGCGGCCGGCGAGCTGCGCGGGATCCTCGCGGTCAGCCACGAAGAGCTCGTGTCATCCGACTTCAAGAGCAATCCGCACTCCTCGATCGTCGACGCGCCGCTCACCCTGTCGCTGGGCGGCGAGTGGGCCAAGGTGGTCAGCTGGTACGACAACGAGTGGGGCTTCAGCTGCCGCATGGTCGACCTCGTCGCCTACATGGCGGAGCGGCTCTGAAAGCATCGATCGCATCAGTGGACGTCGCCGGCAAGCGGGTGCTGGTGCGCGAGGACCTGAACGTGCCGATGTCCGATGGCGCGATCTCGGACGACTCGCGGATCCGCGCCGCGGTGCCCACCCTACGGCACCTGTCCAACCGTCGAGCCAAAGTGATCGTCATGTCCCACCTCGGCCGGCCCAAGGGCGTCGATCCCAAGCTCTCGCTGCGCCCGGTCGCGGCGCGCCTTGGCGAGCTGCTAGGCCTCGAGGTTCAGTTCAGCGCGGAGTGCGTGGGCGAGGCCGCCAAGGCGGCGGCGGACGGCCTGCAACCAGGCCAGGTCCTGGTCCTGGAGAATGTCCGCTTCCACCCCGAGGATGAGGCGAACGACAGCGAGTTCGCCCACCGCCTCGCGGACCTTGGCGAGATCTTCGTCAACGACGCGTTCGCCGCATCGCACCGCGCCCACGCGTCGGTCGTGGGCGTCGCGGCCTACCTCCCGGCCTTCGCCGGCGAGCTGATGGAGACGGAGCTGGCGGCCCTGCACCAAGCCCTCGACCGGCCTCGCCGCCCGATGGTCGCGGTGATCGGCGGAGCCAAGGTGTCAACCAAGGTCGGCGTGCTCCGCCATCTTCTCGACAAGGTCGACGCCATGCTCCTGGGCGGCGCGATGGCCAACACCTTCTTCAAGGCGCGCGGCTTCCCCACCGGGGCGGGCCTCGTCGAAGACAGCGCGCTCGACGACGCGAGGGATGTGGAGCAGGCCGGCGCCGCCAAGCTGGTACTTCCCGCAGATCTCGTGTGTGCCCGCAAGGTCGAAGCCGGTCAACCGCTTCGCATCCTCAAGGCCGATGCCGTGGAGCCCGGGTGGATGGGCCTCGACATCGGCCCCGAGACGGTGACGGCGTTCTCCGGCAGGCTCCGCGGCGCGGGCACCGTGGTGTGGAACGGGCCGATGGGCGTGACCGAGGTGAGGGACTTCAGCGACGGCACCAAGGCGGTGGGCGAGGCCATCGCCAGGTCGGGGGGCTACACCCTGGTGGGCGGGGGCGACACCGTGGCCGCCATCGAGTCGCTCGGCATCAGCGGCCGGTTCTCGCACGTCTCAACCGGTGGCGGGGCGACGCTCGAGTACCTCGAGGGCAAAGAGCTGCCCGGAATCGCCATCCTCAAGGAAGCCTAGACATGTCCTCGCGCCCGCCCGGGATGCCACTGGTCGCGGCCAACTGGAAAATGAACCCGGTCAACGTGGACGATGCACTCGACCTCGTTCGGGGCATCCTGTCGGTGGCGCGGGGCCACGCCGACCGGGTCGAGGTGGGGATCTTCCCGCCATTTCCCTGGCTGCTGGCGGTGTCGGAGGTCCTGGTCGAGTCGGGCGTGAAGCTCGGCGCGCAGGACTGCTTCTGGGAGACGTCGGGCGCCTACACGGGTGAGGTTTCGCCGGCGATGCTCAAGGGCCTGTGCCAGTGGGTCATCGTGGGTCATTCCGAGCGCCGCGTGTATCTCGGCGAGACGGACGAGATGGTGGCCCGGAAGGCCGCGGCCGCGCTGGCCGCCGAGCTGGGCGTGATCATGTGCGTCGGCGAGCTCGCGGATCACTACGACGCCGGAACCTCGGACGCCGTGGTCACGGCCCAGGTCAAAGCCGGGCTGGCCAGCTGCTCGGCGGACGACTCGGCCCGGCTCGTCATCGCGTACGAGCCCGTCTGGGCCATCGGCTCCGGCAAGAGCGCCGACCCCGAGCACGCTTACAAAACCATGCGTCTGATTCGCCGCGTGGTGGGTGAGATGATCGGTGCGGGGGCCGCCCGTAAGGTCCGCATCCTGTACGGCGGGAGCGTCAACGCGGCCAACGTGCAGGCGTACGTCGAGCTCCCGCTGTGCGACGGGTGCCTCGTCGGTGGTGCGAGCCTCGACGCAGAGGAGTTCGCCCACATCGTGAAGGTGACCGCTGAGGTGTACGGCCATCGCTGACCCGGGCAGGTCGCGCCCCGGCACCTTGATCCTGTTGCGGCACGGGCAGAGCAAGTGGAACCTCGAAAACCTCTTCACCGGCTGGCATGACGTCCCGCTGAGCGAGCGCGGCGTGAGCGAGGCGGTCGAGTCCGGCCGGCTCATGAAACAAGCGGGGCTCGAGCCCGCGGTCGTCCACACGTCGGTCCTGGTCCGCGCCATCCAGACGGCGGACCTGGCCCTCGGCGAGATGGGTCGTTCGTGGGTCCCGGTCCGCCGGAGCTGGCGGCTGAACGAGCGGCACTACGGAGCGCTGCAGGGGCTCAACAAGCAGCAGACCGCCGAGCAGTACGGTGAGGCCAAGGTCAAGCTGTGGCGGCGCAGCTATGACGTCCCACCGCCCCCTCTCGAGCCGTCGGACGAACGCCACCCCTCGCGCGATCCGCGCTACGCCGCGCTGCCGCCCGAGATCCTGCCCGCCGCCGAGTGCCTGAAGGACGTCGTACAGCGGATGCTGCCCTACTGGTACGACGCCATTGCGCCGGACCTGCTTGCTCACCCCTGCGTCCTGGTCTCGGCGCACGGCAACAGCCTGCGCGCGCTCGTGAAGCACCTCGAGGGCATGTCCGCACAGCAGGTGGTCGAGCTCGACATCCCGACCGGCGTGCCCCGTGTCTACGAGCTCGGCGAAGACTTCAGGCCCACCTCGTGGCGATACCTGGGCGATCCCCGCGAGATCGAGCGCCGCGCCGCCGCGGTCAAGGCCCAGGCCTCCGGCTCGAAACCCACAAGCACCTAAACTGGTCCCGTAGCCGAAAACGAATTCAGAA
>DASXBE010000198.1:0-3821 GCA_036491815.1 Candidatus Dormiibacterota bacterium
GCTGGCGCCCGGTCGTAGCGCGCGACGCCGACGATGCGCTCCCGACCGCCCGGGTGGTGCGTGGTGGCGACGAGGGCGAACCGGTCGTTGTAGTCGACCACCGCGAGGCGGTGGGCCACGGCATCCGACAGGCGCTTGATGGGCGAGAAGAACCGAAAGTACACGGTGCGCTCCGACATGGCGGCCACCGCCTCGTGGAGCAGGGCTTCGTCCTCGGGCACGATCGGCCGGACGTGCACCTTCGTCGCGTCCCGCAGGTCGATGGTCCGCGGCTCGAAGTTGGGGGATGCCACGTCACACAAGGTAACCTCCGCGCTGCATGGCGGCTTCCCAGCTCCAGGGGCGGCGGTGGCAAAACCTCGGCGTGGCCGCCGGTGCTGTCACGGCCGGCCTGTTCGCGCTTTTCGACCTGTACCAGTGGGCGCAGGCCTACGCAGGGGACAGGTTCCACAACGACTTCACCTTCTATTACGCCGCCGCGCGCATCGGCGTGGCTCACGGGTGGAGCTCGATCTACGACCTGAACCTGCAGCAGATCGAGCTGAACCGGATCGGTTCGGGGATCACGATCGCGCAGCTGGCCCGATATATCAGCCCCCCGCCCGTGGCATGGTCGGCGCTGCCGCTGACGCCGCTCCCTTATCCATTTGCCTACTGGGCCTGGAGCGCCCTGCTGGTCGCGGCGCTTGTCCTGACCTGGGCCCTGGCCTCACCAGGGTCAGGCCGTCCGCGCGTGATCCACCTCGTCGCCGCGGTCGGGTGGCTGCCTGTGATCTACGGCCTGCAGCTCGGACAGCCTGGGCTTTTCGTGGCCCTCGGGGTGGCAGCGTCGTACGCGCTCTTGCGGCGTGGCCACGACCTCTGGGCCGGCGTCGCGCTGGGCGTCCTGATCCTCAAGCCGCAACTGGCGTTCCTGGTGCCGCCTGCGTTGCTCTTCGCGCGTCGCGACCGAGCTTTCGCGGGCTGCGTGGCGGCCCTTGGAGCCCTGGCCGCCGTCTCGGCGATCGCGCTCGGACCAGGCGGGATCGCCGCATACGAGGCCCGCCTCAACTTCGCCGCGAGCGTCTCGGTGAACCGGGAGCTGACCATCGCGCCACTGATCGGCAACCTCGCCGTCGCACGCGGTGCCCAGGTGATGATCGCGATCTGGTCGCTCGCGCTGGTCTACCGGCTTCGGCGGCGCGGGCCGGAGTGGATCTTCATTCCGGCGCTGATCGGCGGCCTGCTGGCAAGCCCTTACCTGCACCTCGACGACCTGGTCATGCTGGGCCTGGCGGCCTGGCTCTATCTCCGGACCCCGGCGGCATCGTGGACCCGGGTCTATGCGCTCGTAATGATGGTCGTGGCCGAGGGCCTTCCGATCTGGGGGCCGGCGCCCCTGCTCGCCGTCGAGCTGGCGGCACTCGTCCTTATCTCGGTCATGGCGCAAAGACCAGGTGACGCCGAGCTCACTCCCCGTGCGGGCCTGCTCGCCCGCCCAAGCGCCGCGCCCCCGATTGCGCCTGGCCCTTAGAGCGCGCCCTTCTCCTCGTCCATGTACGGGTAGCGGTGCTCGGTGGGTGGGGCGTAGGTCTCCTTGATCAAGCGTGGGCTGACCCAGCGGATCAGGTTGAGGATCGAGCCCGCCTTGTCGTTAGTGCCCGACGCGCGCGCGCCGCCGAACGGCTGCAGGCCCACGACGGCTCCCGTCGGCTTGTCGTTGATGTAGAAGTTGCCCGCCGCGTTGACCAGCGCCTCCGAGGCCTGGCGGATGGCCCCTCGGTCGCGGGCGAAAATGGCGCCGGTCAGGCCGTAGGGGCTCGTCCGGTCGCAGAGCTCTAGCGTCTCCTCGAACTTCGCGTCCGCGTACGGATACACGGTGAGGATCGGGCCAAATAGCTCCTCGCGCATCAGCTTGAAATCCGGGTCGTTGGTCTCGATCACCGTCGGACGGATGAACCAGCCGACCTTGTCGTCGCCCTTGCCGCCCGCGATCACCGTGGCGGTCTCCGACTTGCGCGCGTACTCGATCGCGGTCATGTGGCTCTTGTAGGCCTTGCCGTCGATCACCGCGCCCATGAAATTGCGGAAGTCCGCCACGTCGCCCTGCGGGATCGCCTCCACCTGGTCGGCCAGCTCGGACTTCATCGCCTTCCACATCGATTGAGGGATGTACGCCCGGGACGCGGCGGAGCACTTCTGTCCCTGGTACTCAAAGGCTCCGCGGACCAGCGCCGTGCGCAGCGCGACAGGGTCGGCGGACGCGTGCGCCATCACGAAGTCCTTGCCTCCGGTCTCGCCGACGAGTCGCGGATAGGTGCGGTAGCGGTCGACGTTCTGGCCGACCTCTTTCCACATCCCCTGGAAGACCTCCGTCGAGCCGGTGAAATGAATGCCCGCCAGGTCGCGGTGCTTCAGGACCTTGTCGGAGATCTCGGAGGCGCTGCCGCTGACCATGTTGATCACCCCGGGCGGCATCCCGGCCTCGATGAGGATCTCCATCAGGAAATGGCTGACCAGGAGCGTCTGCGTCGCCGGCTTGAAGACGACCGTGTTGCCCATCAGCATCGGCGCCGTCGGCAGGTTGCCGGCGATCGAGGTGAAGTTGAACGGGCTGACGGCGAAGACGAAACCTTCCAGCGGCCGGTACTCGAGCCGGTTCCAGGCGGTCCCATCGTTGAAAGGCTGCTGGCGCAGCAGCTGATCGCCGAAGTAGGCGTTGTACCGCCAGAAGTCGATCGTCTCGCAAGCGGCGTCGATCTCCGCCTGGTGCACGGTCTTCGACTGGCCGAGCATGGTCGCGGCGTTGATGGTGTCGCGCCACGGCCCGGCGAGCAGCGCCGCCGCCCGGAGCAAGACGGCGGCGCGCTCGTGGTACGCGGTGGCCGCCCACATCCTGCGCGCCGCGAGGGCCGCGTTGATGGCGTCGTCGATGTCCTTGGCTGCGCCGACGGCGTACTCCGCGATGGCGAGCTCGTGGCGATGGGGGGACTGGATCGTGCCGCGCGATCCACCCCACCGGCGCTCGCCGCCGATCTGCATCGGGACCTCGGTTTTGGCGTCCGTGAGCTCGGCGAGGCGGGACTTGAGGCTCGCCCGATGAGCGTCGCCCGGCGCGTGGTGCCGCACGGCCTCGTTGGTCGGCCGGGGAACCTCGAAGTGTCCGTCGGCGGTCATATCGCCTTTTCTCCTTTACTCAAACAGCGCCAGACCCGATGATGCCCGAATTGCAAAGCTGGCGTGAACCAAAGTAACCCGAGGTCGTATCCAGCCTAGTGGCCGTCGGGTATCCCCAACCGATCGCCGGCCCGGCTTCGGACCGAGTCCGGCGGACCGTGGCCCTTCTGGCCCGGCGCGGCTACGCCGTAACGCCTGCACGGCTGGGCCGGTTGTGCCTGGGCGGCGCCCTGTCCGAGGCCGAGGTGCGCTGGGCGGTCGCGGCCGCTCCGGACCTCGCCCTCGCCCAGAGCCTGGTCGTCGAGCGCGATGCGTTGGACCGGGTGGGAGCGATCAATGCGCGCGCGATCGCGCACCGCACGGAAGCGGCGCCATACCTCTCCATGGCGACGGCCTTCACCCAAAAGCTGGTGGCGCTTGCGCCGTTCATCCGCAGCGTCTCCATCGCCGGCTCGCTCGCGAGCGGCGGCTTCCGGGCCTCCGACGACGTCGACCTCAACCTCATCGTCGACGACGGCCATCGCCACCTCGCCTATGTCATGGTCAACCTGCTCGGCCTTGCGCACGCGCTGCGCCATCGCAAAAAGCCGGTTGACGATCTGACGCGCCGGCCGGGGGCGCCCCGCCTCATGACGGCGAACCTCATCCTCGAGCGAGCACAGTGC
>DASXBE010000199.1:0-28478 GCA_036491815.1 Candidatus Dormiibacterota bacterium
GGGACTGGAAGCGTCTCAGCAGAGGGGTGCGGGGCATGGGCAGGTCTCCTTGAATGGGCTAGCGGTCGGCCCATGTTAAGCCACACGTGATGTGGCGCCGCATGGTCCGAGAAATCCCCCGCCCTCGTCCAGCTCGTGACAGGCGGGGCTCTGCAGCGCCGCTGTTCCGGCCGTCTCGTGCCGGCCGAACCCGGACCGCGCTAGAAACGGTCGGTCCCGGTAGCGTGGCCCAGCATGACGCCGCCCGCGTTAGCGGCGATATGCAGGCCGAGGGCGAGTGCCGGCGAGCGGCGCCGGACCAAGCCCAGACCCACCCAGAAGAGCGCCAGCCCAAGACCCCGCCGCCAGCGGCCGTCGATCGCGACATGCTTGCCCGCGAACAGGACCGCCGTCGGCAGGACGCCCAGCCTGCGTTCGACCTGGACGCCCCACGTCAGCTCCTCCGCCGGCGCGACGACGGCCGCCAGGGCAAGGATCTCGGCGCCGGCCCCTGCGCTCGGCCGCCCAGGCGGCCGGTGGCCGAGCATGGCGCAGCCGAGGGGATAGCCCGTGAGAGCGAGCGGCACACCGATCCAGAGCAGCCGGCGGCCGGCCCCGATCCGGCGCCGGGCGGGCCGGTCGGCGAGCGCCGCGGCGGCCAGCACGGGGTAGGCGGCGAGCCAGCCGTCCGTGCGGTTGCCCAGCAGCCGGCGGGACTCCAGCTCGAGAGCCGTGACGGCGAGCGCCCAGGTGAGCGCTTTCAGCTCTTGCCGCCTGACCGCCGCTGCTGCGGGGTCGGCCGCGGCATGTTCCCCGAGGCAGGGGGCGTGAACCTGCCGAACCGGCGGACCTGGACCGCGACGCCGTTGCCCCACAGCGGCCCGCCGTGCGCGTACGGGTAAAAGGCCAGCCAGCCGCCCCGGGTGCGGCCTGGAGTGGTCGCCCACTCCCAGAACTCGAGGTGCGCCGGCAGGTGCGCGAACCGGTACGCGCCGGCCTCGTCCTCCCACCAGCTCATGAGCCCCACCGTGAACGGCGCCCTGTACCAGAGCCGGTGGCCGACATATCCCCGCGCGGAGACCAGCTCCCGCCGGAGGCCGGGCCACCGGCCCGCCGCCTGGAGGAATGCGATCAGCCCGCCGAACTCGTTCGCTCCATCCGCCAGCACGAGGCCCTTGATGCGTTCGGTCACCTCATCTTCCTCCAGAGGTCGACGAGGCCGACGTCCCTGCGAAGTCGCCCCGCCGAGCGGCGGAGCGCAGGCCTCACGAGGTCCGCGAGGTCGACAGTGATCCGGCGCCGGATCGGCTTGCCGGCGAGCAGCCTGAGGATGATCTCCACCGCCATCGCCCCGAGCAGTGTCGAGGTCATGACGAGCTGCGGAAAGCCGCCGCTCGGGTCGCGACGCCGTTCCGCCAGCACGGGGAAGATCTCGCGGGGCAAAGCGAGCGGGGGAATCAGGCTGCGCAGGACCTGTTCGGGTCCCGCACCGGGCTTGACCCTGCCCCCCAACGGACGCTTCACCTTCTTGTAGTCGAAGACCTCGATGAACTGCGTGGTGGCGATGTCGTAGGCCGTCACCACGGTCAGGCGCAGCCGGGCGGCCGCGTCGTGGAACGCCAGCTTGGCGTCGATGCCGGCGTCGCTGGTCACGTCGATCGCATCCATGGCGATGTCGCCGGCATCGAGCACCGACAGGATGGTGTCCGCCTTGACGCCCGCCGTGTGAGCCTCCACGACCGCGCAGGGGTTGACCGCCAGCAGCCTCTCGGCACAGACGGTGGCCTTGTTGCGACCCAGGTCGGCGAGAGTCGCGTCCTGGCGGTTCAGGTTGTTCAGCTCATAGCTGCCAGGGTCGAGCAGGACCATCCGCTCCGCTCCGGTCCGAAGCAGCGGCATTAGGACAGCACCGCCGGTCGAACCGCACCCGGCGACGACAAATCGTGTGCGGCGAAGCCTGGCCTGCAGCTCCGGCTCGATGAGGCCGCGGTTGCGGGCGGTGAGCTCGGCGTAGAAACCGTCCGGATCGTCAGCGCAGGGCATGTATGGGCTCGTTGAGGCCGTAGAGCTTTTCCGTCGAGGTCTCGAAAAGGACCTGGCGCTCGCGCCAGAAAGCCTCGAAGTCCTCGCGGCTGGTGACGAGCGCCCGCACCGGCGTCGCCGCCTCCAGGCTCGCGATGGATCCGGCCACGGCCTCGTGTGGGACGTAGCAAACCTCGGGGCCGACGCCCGCCAGGTGCGCCTGACCCTCCGCCCGGTAGGTGAGCGCCTGGACGAAGCCCTCCAAGATCCAGAACACCTCGTCTCTGGAGAGCGCCTCGCCTGGCCCGAGGGCACACGCGCGCCAGGGGATCTCACCCGCGGCGGCGGCGCGCCAGAGCACCTCGGACGCCTCCAGCGAGGAGGGCGAGGTCAGCGCTTCGTGGGGATACGGCGAGTCGCCCTCAGGAGCCCGCGGCTGCTTCAGCGACGACTCCTTCACGCTGACGAACTGGCGCAGGAGCAGGAATCGCAGAAAGCTCTCCTCGTCGCCCGACTTGAGCGCGAGGTCGATGTCCGCCCAGCGGACGTAGGTGGCCCAGTCGAGGTCGGCGGGGCTGGCGAGGAACGGTGCGGTCTTCCGGTCCCGGTACCGAGGCCGGAGCGGGTGCCCCTCCGGCAGCTCGACGGCGTGCGGTGCGAAGGTCGCGACCGGGATGTAGAAGTAGCGGAGGTTCCGCAGCGCGACCTCTGGGTCGAGGTCCCCGGTGACCAGGCGGACCCTCGTCGCGTAGGCCGGGCGACTGGCCAGCCGGGCCGCCGCCAGCGCGATCTCCAGCGCGCCGCGGTGCACGATCGGCTGGTCGCGCCGGCGCTGGTCGGTGACGAACCTGGCCGCCTCCCAACACTGGTCGGCGGGGATGCCGGTCGCACCACCGAGGTCGGCCTGCCAGGCGCGTCCGTGGACCTCCTCGCAGGGGAACAATGGCCGGTCGGCGTCTCCGTATGCGCAACCGGCGAGGCCCTCCGGCTGCTTGAGCGTCAGATAGGTGAGCAGCTCACCGTCGGCGCCGATGGCGAGGCCGTGGATGTCGCCGGGGTGGACGGACGAAGGGTCCTCCCGCACGAGGTCGGCGTTCGCGATGGCTTCGGCGTCGAAAAAGCCCGTCGTGAGGTACTGGCCCAGGCGCCAGGCGAGCACAGCATCGATCGCGGCGTCCGGCAGGGCGCTGGTCGGTGCGATCAGGAGCCTGACCCCTCCGCGATCGCCCCGGGTGTAGAGCGTGCCGGGAACGCCGAGCGCCGGGCCGAAGTCGTAATCGGCGGCCCGGAACGCCCGATCGGCGAGCTCCTGGGCCGTGGCCATCGCCGGTGAGCCTATCAGGCATTCGAGCCTGTGCCCGGCCCATTCGACGCGGGCCTCGGGAGACCATCCGAGAGTCGGCTGGACGCCGCGGATTTGGGTTGGAGCGGGCGAGGAGCCTCGAACTCCCTACCTCAACCTTGGGAAGGTTGCGCTCTACCAGGGTGAGCTACGCCCGCTCGTTCCGAGAAACCAGATTCTAGAGGCGCCGCCGGAAAGGCTCCGGGCGACTAGGTTTCGACCACCGCCTCCGCCTGTGGCGCAGCCTCGGCGACCACGGACCGCACCAGCAGCGAGTATTCCTCGACCAGGCGGTTCGAGAGCGCCGGGTCGAGCGTCGAGGCGATCACGTGGTACTCAGGCCGGTCGGCGTCGGGCACCACGAGCACCCATCCCCCTTCCACGAACACCTTCACGCCGTCGGTGAGGTCCACGCGGTCTTTGAGGTGGCGCTCCATCATGGTCCGCATCACCCGACCCTTGACCTCCCAGGGGCAGAACTCCACCGCCGTCCGGTGGGCCACGGCGGGAATGCGGGAACGGAGCGTGGCGAGCGACCACCCCGTCTTGGCCAGCAGCTCGAGCACGCGCGCGGTGGTGAAGATCGCATCGAAGGCGATCGCGAAGTCCGGCCAGCAGTAGCCTCCCGCGCCGTCCGAGGCGATCAACGTGTCGGCGTGCTGGGCGGCCCGCAGGACCGCGCCCGGGGTGATCTTGGTGGGCACGAAGCGGCAACCGAGCGCGTCGGCGATCATCGAGAACGCGAGCGACGAGGATGCCGGGCCCAGCACCGTCCCCTGGCGGCCGGTCAGTGCCAGCTGCGTCAGCACCGCAAATGCCTGGTCGTGGTCGAGCAGGATTCCCGTCTCATCGACGAGGAAGCACCGCTCGCCCGGGGTGTCGATGAACACACCGAGCTTCGACTTGACCGCCGCCGTGATCACCCCCATCTCGCTGAGGTGGTCGCGAAACGTCGTGCTGTCCTGCTCCATCACGACCTCGGCCGGCGAGGCGTTCAGCGGGATCACCGTGCAGCTCATCTCCTGAAGCACCCGAGGCAGCACCATCGCCGCCGCGCCGTTGTTGTAGTCGATGAGCACCTTGAACGACGCGCTCCTCACCGCTTCCAGGTCGAGCCTCGACAGCAGGTCGTCGACGTACCGCTGGGACTGCTCGTCGCGGCGCGTGATCCGGCCCATCTCGTAGTGGGACACGCGCCGGATGTCTTCGCGGAAGTACAGGCTCTCGAGCCGCCGCTCGCTGCGCTTGTCGAGCTCGAGCCCAAGCTCGTCGAAGATGCGGATGTCCGCTGACCGAGGATCGACAGGCGAGGTCTGCACGTGCACCGCCGAGACGTGGTTGTGACGGGCCCAGTAACGCCCCACGGGGAGCGGAAGCACCGACAGGTCGATCACATTGGTGCCCGATGAGATCATCCCGGACATCAAGGCGCGCCCGATCATCCGGGCCGACCGGGTGTAATCGCGCGAGAATCCGATCTCGGTGCCCTTGGGCGTGAGCGCCCCAATCGCGGCGCCCAGCCGCGAGGCGAACTCGGGCGTGAACTCCACGTTGACGAGGCCGTTGAGCCCGTAGGAGCTGAAGAGGCCGCGCTTCCAGGAGCCGGCCCAGATGATCGACTCGTGCACGACGGCGCCCGGCTCGACCTCCTTGTTCGGCCAGATGCGCACGTTCGCGTTGACGGTCGAGCCGGCGCCGATGACGACGTCGCTGCCGACCACGCTGCCCTCCTCGAGCAGGCATCCGTTCTTGATCGTCACGGAGCGGCACACCACCGTGCCTCGAAGGCGCGAGTTGAGCCCGATGTAGGTGTGGTCCCACGCGATCGAGTTGGAGACCTTCACGCCCGAGTCCACCGTCGTGTACGGGCCGATGACGCACGGGCCGTTGACCCACGCGCCCGCACGCACCTTGGCGCCCGCGCAGATGAGCGCCGGGCCGTCGATGCGGGCGGCGGGTGAGACCTCGGCGTCCTCGTGAATCCAGGTCGAGTCGCCAACGAGGGTGCCCGGCAGCTGCACCTTGACCTTGCCTTCGAGGCAGTCGAAGTTCGCCTTGACGTACGCGCTGTGGCTGCCCACGTCCTCCCAGTAGCCGCCGGCGATCCAGCCGAACACCCTCTCGCCCTCTTTCAGGAGCTTTGGAAAGACATCGCCCGACCAGTCGGTCACCTCACCCGGGCGGAAAAAGTCGAATACCGCGGGGTCGAGGATGTAGATCCCCGTGTTCGCCAGGTCCGAGATGACCTCACCCCAGCTCGGTTTTTCGATGAAGCGCTGCACGGCGCCGCCCTCGTCCACGACGACGACGCCGTACTCGAGGGGGTTGGGCACCGGCTTCAGGACGATGGTCGCGATCGCCTTGTGCTCGCGGTGAAAGCGCGCCGCCGCGGCGAGGTCGATGTCGGTGAGCGAGTCGCCCGATACGATGACGAAGGGCTCGTTCAGGTACTGGCGAGCGAGCATCACCGACCCGGCCGTGCCGAGTGGCGAGTCCTCGACCGAGTAGGTCAACGAGACGCCCTGCTCGGAGCCGTCGCCGAAGTAGTTGCGGATCGAGGCGCCGAGGTACTGCACGGTGGCCACCACGTCGCGCATCTGGTGGCGCTTCAGGTGGAGGAGGATGTGCTCCATGATCGGGCGCCCCGCGACGGGCACCAGCGGCTTGGGCTGACGGCTGGTGAGCGGCCTGAGGCGCGAGCCTTCGCCGCCCGCCATCACCACCGCCTTCATCTCCGCAACCCAATACGATCTTAGTTCGTGCTTGACGAGCTGAACCAACTCGCCTACGACCTGCTGTGGACCTGGCAGCCCCGAATCGAAGCCCTGTTCCGCACGCTCGACCCAGAGGTGTGGAACGAAACGCGCCAGAACCCCGTGCTCCTGCTGCGGCAGCTCGGCGAGGCCGGCGTCGAGAATGCGCTGAAGCGGGAGGACGCGCGGCGCGCGCTTGACGACGCGCGGGCGGCCTACCGCGAGTACTACGACCGCCACCCGAGGTTCATGGACGCGCAGGCGCCGCTCCTCGTCGGCTATTTCTCCCTGGAGTTCGGGCTCTCCGAATGCCTGCCGATCTACTCAGGAGGCCTTGGCGTGCTGGCCGGCGACCACCTCAAGGCGACCAGCGACCTGGGCCTGCCCCTCGTCGCGGTCGGCCTGTTCTACAAGCAGGGATTCGGCCGGCAGGAGATCAACACCGAGGGCCGGCAGACCGAGGTCTACTCGGAGAGCAAAGGGCTCGACCTGCCGGTCCGCAAAGTCGAGGGCGTCGAGGTGGAAGCGCCAATCGGATCCCAGAACGTGCGCATCGCGATCTGGCGCGCCCAGGTCGGGCGCGTGCCGCTCTTCCTGCTCGACACCGACCTCGAGGCGAACCCTCCCGACCTGCGGGGCATCACCGACCGTCTCTACGTGCCTGAACCAGACCGCCGGCTCCGCCAGGAGATCGTGCTCGGCATAGGCGGCGTCCGAGCCCTTCGCGCGCTTGGCATGGAGGCCGGCGTCTTCCATCTCAACGAGGGACACAGCTTCCTGTGCGCCATCGAGCGGATCCGCGAGCTGCGCACCTCTCGCCAGATGACCCTCGAGGAGGCCCGGCTCGTCGCCCGCGCGGGCATTGTGTTCACCACGCATACCCCAGTCGCGGCTGGCAGCGACTACTTCGAGCCCGGCCTCGTGTGGGACACGCTCGGCCCTTACCTGGCCGAGGTCGGCATCGCCTTCGACCGCTTCATGGACCTCGGCCGAGAGAAGCCGGGGGACCCGCGCGAGAGGCTGTGCACGACGTACGCCGCGCTCCGCCTCGCCGACCAGTCGGTCGGCGTGAGCCGCCTGCACGGGGCCGTCTCAAGGCGGCTCTGGAAGGAGGCGTGGCGGGGTCTCCCCGAGGCCCGGGTCCCGATCGGCTCGGTGACGAACGGCGTGCACATGCCGACCTGGCTCGCCCCTGAGATCGCGGAGCTGCTGGCCCGGTACGTGGGCCCGGACTGGTGGGACCTCGACGGGGCCGACGGACGTTGGCACGCGGTCCGCGAGATCCCCGCGACAGTCCTGTGGGGGATCCACGTCGAGCACAAGCGCAGGCTCCTGGAGATGGCGACGGCCAGGGCCGAGCGCGCCGTCGAGCTCGATCCCGACGCGCTGACCATCGGCTTCGCGCGTCGCTTCGCGCCCTACAAGCGGGCCAACCTCTTGCTCCGCGACCGCCCGCGTCTGGCCAAGCTGCTCCGCAAGTCGAAGCATCCGACGCAGCTCCTGTTCGCGGGCAAGTCCCACCCGGCGGACCAGCCCGGCAAGGACATCCTCGCCTCGATCGTGGCGCTGGCGCGTGAGGAGCCCCGCGTCGTCTTCCTCGAGGACTACGACATCGCGCTCGCCCGGCACCTCGTCCATGGGGCGGACGTCTGGCTCAACAACCCGCGGCGCTTCCTCGAGGCGAGCGGCACCAGCGGCATGAAGGCGGGCGCCAACGGCGGCCTGAACGTCAGCATCCTCGACGGCTGGTGGGATGAGGCCTACCGGCCGGAGCTGGGCTGGGCCATCCCTTCCGGAGCGACGATCGACCGCGCGGCGGTCGACGACGAGGCCGAGGCGGACGGCCTCTACCGCCTGCTCGAGCGCGAGGTCGTGCCGACATTCTTCGAGCGAGACACCGAGGGCATCCCTCAGCGCTGGGTCGAGATGATGCGTGCCTCGATCCGCCACACCGCGACGGGCTTCTCAGCCAGGCGGATGGTGATCGACTACTTCAACACCGCCTACGCACCGGGCGCGCGCCGGGTGGAGCAGCTCCGCCTCCTCCCGGACTGGGGCGGGTGACGTATGAGAGGAAACCCCGGAGTGGTTTCCTCTCATCGACCGGTCGCTTCGCGACGGGTCTGCTCTCCTTCCGGTATATCGATCGGATTTTCTTAGGGTCATGGCAGTCGATGCTTGGGAGACGAGTAAGACCAAGTCGCGGCCGGAGTGAATCCGGCCGCCAGCGCGACGCTGGTGTCGCGTTACTCCCCGGCGGAGGCGGCCGGTGATGGCGCGGCCTCGCCACCTCCGACCATGGTCAGGCCAAGCCGCTCTCGGCGCGAGGTGATGGCGGCGAAGTAGAGCTGCACGTACCGCTGCGCCGAGTGCGACCACGACACGTCCGCCGTCATCGCGCGGTGGACCAGCACGGACCACAGGGCCGGGTGCTTGAACGTCTCGGCGGCGCGGACCACCGCGGCGAAGAACTGCCAGGGGTCGTAGGGGCCGAAGCGGAAACCGTTGCCCCTGTCCGTCGCGGGATCGTAGTCCTTGATCGTGTCGGCGAGGCCCCCCGTGGCGCGGACGACGGAGATCGTGCCGTAGCGCAGCGCGATCAGCTGCGCCAGCCCGCAGGGCTCGAAGCGCGAGGGCATCCACAGCATGTCGGCGCCGGCGTAGATCCGCTGCACCAGCGCCGGGTCGAACCCGATGGACACCGCGACCTGGTGGGGCAGCTCCTCCGCCCAGCGACGGAACATGTCCTCGTACCGGCGGTCCCCCGTGCCGATCACCACCAGCTGCAGCCCAAGCTTCAGCAGCTGAGGCAGCGCCTGCTCGACGAGGTCGAGGCCCTTGACGTCGTAGAAACGCGAGACGATCGCGCACAGCGGCCTCTTCACCTCGTCGAGGCCGAGCTCCGCGCGCAGCGCCGTGCGGTCGAGGGCCTTGCCCTCGGGTGAGCCGGCCGAGTAGTGGTGCGCGAGGTTCGGGTCGCGCTGCGGGTCGAAGATCTCGTAGTCGATTCCGTTGACGACGCCGTGCACCTTGTGCCCGTTTCGCCTCAGCAGCTCGTCGAGTCCCTCCCCGTATTCGGGCGTCTGGATCTCCTTCGCGTAGCGCTCGCTGACCGTGTTGACCACGTCCGCGAAGTGAATGCCCCGCCCCAGGAAGTTGACCACGTTGTCGAGGCCTGGCACTCCGAGCTTGATCAGGCCCCAGTCCTGCAGGCCGGCGAGGGTCAGCGCGCCGAATCCGAAGACGCCCTGGGCGGAGAGGTTGTGGATCGTGAGGTTGGTGGCGATCTCGGCGTAGCTGTCGGACGTGTAGACGCGGTCCAGGAGGTTGGGCACCAGTGCGGCATACCAGTCGTGAATGTGGATCACGTCCGGGATGAACTGGAGGGAGGGCAGCATCTCCAGCAGGGCGCGCGAGAAGTAAACCGACCGCGCGTCGTCGTCGCCGAAGCCGAACATCCCGTCACGGTCATACAGCTGGGGGCAGTCCACGAAGTAGACCAGCAGGTCTCCGAGGCGCCCCTCGAATATCGTGGCGGGCAGGGTCTGAGCGCCGAGCGGGACCTGCAGGTCCCTCACGACGGGCCGCAGCCCATGCCGGGCGATGTCGACCTGGCGGTAGCGCGGCAGCACCACGCGCACGTCATGTCCGACCCGCCCAAGCTCCTTGGAGAGTGCGGCCGCCACGTCCGCGACCCCGCCCAGCTTGGCGAAAGGGGCGAGCTCCGCCGTGGCGACGAGAACCTTCAGGCGTGCGCTGTGCGGCACCTCGATGGCGAGCGCGTTGCCCGGCACGCGCACGCCCAGGGAGCCGGACGGCGGCACCTCCTCGATGTCGCGACCCTCCCGGCTCACGACGAGGGCCATCTCGATCGTGTCGCCGGGCCGCTTCGCGAGCTGCTTGAACGCGATCGCGAGGAAGAAAGGGTCGTCGACCTCCCAGCTCCGCTCCGGAGTCGCCCGGTTTTGCGGCTCGACCACCCTCGCCACCGTGACCGAGCCACCTTTGGCATGAGGCACCACGTGCACGACGAACGCCGGCTCGAAGTCCAGGTCAGACAGCGCCGCAGTGGAGAGCGGCAGCTCGATGTCGCCAGTTCCGCCGCCCGCCGGCGCCCCGGAGCAGTAGAGCCAGAATTCGATGCCCTGGGCCTCGAGCTCCTGCGACGAGCGAGGGCTGTCGACCCTGAAGTACAGGTTCTCGTCGTCGTTGCCGTAAAACACCCGCTCGACGACCCCAGCCGGTCGGTGGAGCGCCCCGAAGCCGGACCCGACCAGGTAGTAACCGGCCTGCGACCACGATGGGTCCTGCCGCGATTCCGGGCTGATCGCGACGGCGGGCACGCCGCGCTCGGGTGTCGGCGCGCGCTTGATGATCGGCTGGAAGAGGCGCGCCGGCGCGCGGGCTCCCATGAGCTTGTAGACGTTGCGTAGATGCAGGCGGAACTGGTTGTCCCAGATCGGGTCCATGCCCGAGTCGTGCTTGCGGCTGAACCACCAGAACCAGTCGCTGCCCTCGATGATCAGGATCTCCCGCCAGGCGAGCGCCGCCGACTGCGATTCCTTCGGCCGCTGCTTCGACTGGTCCTCGAGCCAGTCGCGGGTCTCGGCGAGGAGGTCCCACGCCACCGTGTGCTCGGGGTCGCCGATCCACGTGTCGAGGCTCGCGGCGATCCAGCTTCCGGTGTGGAGGTGGTGCAGCTGCTGCTGAGGGGGATGCTCCGCAATGAAGTCGGACACCGTGGTGGTCACGATGTCCGAGCTCGTCTCGAGCTCCGTGTACAGGGCGTTGAGGAAGTCGTGGCCGTCGCGCGGGTAGAACTCCCAAGCGTTTTCACCGTCGAGCGCGATCACCACCAAGAGGTCGCGGTCGCCCTGGATGTCGCGGACCCGCTTCAGCCGCGCGATCAGGTCGCGGGCGGCATCGATCGAGCCCATCCGCTGATAGTCGAATCCGATCACGTTCGAGAGCTGCGAGTCGCGGAAGACCATCGCGACCGAGCCGCCCTCGCGCTCGATGCGCTTCGGCAGGTACAGGTGCTCGTCGCGTGAGAAATGGGCCTCGAGGGAGCGGGCCAGCACCTCCTCGTCGCTGATCATCCAGTCGAGCTGCGCTTTTTCGGCGAGGCCGATCACGCTCTCACCGACGGCCATCTCCGACGGCCACATACCCTTGGGCCGCCGCCCGAGCATGCGCTCGAATAGGCCGATGCCCATCTCGATCTGGCGCTCAGCGTCATCGCGGTGCGAGAAGTGGTGCTCCGGAAGCTGGATCTGCGGATTGGCGCTGCGGGCTGAGTCGACGTGGCAGATCAGGGGAAGGATCGGGTGGTAGTAGGGCGAGAAGGTGAGCTCGGCCTGGCCGCGGTCCGCCAGCTCGCGATACTTGGGGATGACCTGGCGCATCCGCTCGAGCTGCTTGTCGAACAGGACCTCCTTGTCCCCTTCGCCGAAGTCGCGATCCCGGCGCTTCAGCTCCGCGAGACCTGGGTCGGACTCGACCCAGACGGGGTCGCACCACGCTAAGTTGAACCACACTTGCAGGTCTCGGATGTCAATGGTGCTGAATGGCGCGTCGACCGCGCGAGAGGCGAGCTCGAGGTAGCGAGGCGACTGCTGCACCCTGAGAGCCCGGGGCGAATCCCTCATCCACCGGAGGAGGAACTCTCGCTCCTCCGTCGACAGCTCCCCGGCCGGCCGCCGGCTGAGGTTGAGGAACAGATCGACCGACTCCTCCTTGCCGTAGTCCTCGATCTGGGTCAACAGCGACGGCACGAGGTTGAACGTGGTCCTGACCTTGGGGTACGCGTCGAGCAGCGCCGGCATCTTGAAGTAGTCCTTGGCCGAGCGAAGCCGGACCCACGGCAACAGGTAGGTGTTGGTCAGGTCGTCCTTGTAATAGGGCTGATGCATATGCCAGACGAAGGCGACGTGAACTGGCTTCAACGGCACAGCTCAATGATCGCAGCGTCGGGCATCAGGTCGGGCGCGGTCGCACGCGCGAGCGGGCGGGCGCCGGGCCGGCGACCTTGACCCCCTGCACGGCCGCGGCGAACTCGATCCGCAGCAGCAGCTGTTCGATGACCTTGTCCCACACGTAGCGGCGCGCGGTCGTGCGCCCATGCCGGCGGATCGAGCCCGCGAGCCGTGGTCTCTCCCTCAAAAGCTTCAACTGCGTGACGAGCTCCACCGGGTCCGCGGTCTCCAGGACCAGCGCGTTGCGGTACGCCTCGGCGTAGTCCTCGCCCGTCGATCCGGTCACGGCAAGGCCACCCGCGGCCATCACCTCCAGGCCGACTAGGCCAAACGGCTCGTGGCCGGAGTTTGCGAGCACCGCGTCGCAGGCCGAATACAGCACGGCGACGAGGTCGTCGGCGACGAAGGTCGTGAAGTCGATCACGTCGGCGTCGCCATGCTCGCGAAGCATCTGAGCGACCCCCGATGCGTCCGCCGGCGCGGTTACGTGTGCGACGGCCAGGCGCTCGAGGTCCGCGTGCGCGAATACCTCCTTCCCATGTGCCTCGCGACCCCCGCGCACCAGCAGCTTCACACCCAGGCCCTCGCGCTTGAGGCGCGCCACGGCGGAGATCGCCATGAGCCACCGCTTGTCCGGGTCGAAGCGCCCAAGCTTGAAAAACAGACGGTTCGGGGCGGCGGATGAGCGAACCTGCGAGACCGCCGCGGGATCCGGGTCCACGATCGATGAGCGCGGGATTCCATTGGGGATCACGATCGGGTTCTGCCCATGCTCCCAAAGCCGGACCTTCATGTACCGGCTGACCGTGGTCAGCGTCGCCGCCTTGGTCAGCCCGAGCCAGTCGATCCTGTGAAGGCCGAATGTGCTGTTGGCGTTCCAGAGCATCACCGCGCGGTCGCGCAGGCCGCGGCGGCGGAGCTCGTCCGAGATGCCGATCATCGACCACGCGGTGTGCCACTCCTCCCCCATCACCACGACGTTGTTGCCCGCCGCCGCCGCGGGGACGATCACGGTCTCGACCAGCGCGCGCGGAAGGCTCGCGTTCCAGTCACGGATCTTGCCCTCCTCCCCGTCGTACACCCCGTCCGGATGCTGGGCCGAGATCCACTGGCTCCAGCGCCGCAGGTGCAAGCGGCCGTCCACATGCTCTTCGGCGGCGGGCAGGTCCGGGCCGCCGCAGAAGTAGAGGTGGGTCTGGAAGCCGAGCTCGGCCAGCGCACGAGACAGGCCCCTGACCCGGACGCCGAGGCCACCCGCCAGGCTGTAGGCATCGGGCCCTTCGAAGCTGAGGATGACGAATACGGTGCGGCGGGCCTCGAAGCTCATCGCCCGCGGGCGAGCGTCTCCAGCGCGGCGGCGTGAAGGGCGGCGCTCGGGGCGCACAGCAGTGTGGATCGCGTCTCGAGCGAGCAGGCAAGGCTCCCGACCGGCCTGCCCTCGAGGTCGGTCGCCACCCCGCCGGCCTCTGCGAGCATGAGCAGGCTGGCGGCCGTGTCGAACATGCGGACCGGCAGCGGCGCGCAGAAGGCGTCGAAGCCCCCAGCCGCCGTGTGGGCGATCGACAGCGCCATCGAACCGAGGATGCGGAGCTTGGTGGCCCGCTCGACCAGGGGTTTCGCGACCGTGATCGCGCGCGGCGTGCTCTCGAGGGCCAGGAGCTCGATGCCGCTGTGGTCGGACCCGTCGAGCACGTCGACCAGGCGGCCGTTGCGACGCATGCCCTCATTGCGGGTCGCGGTCCAGGACTCGCCCGTGCTCAGGTTGAGGACGAGGCCCCCGAACGCGTCAGCGACGGCCGGCCCGTCGAGCACGGCCAGCATGAGGCCGAAGATCGGCACACCTTGCTTCGCGTTCAGGCTCCCGTCGACGGGATCCACCAGCACGAGCGGATACTCGGCGCCAAAGTTGCGGCGCCCCGTCTCTTCGGAGAGCACCGAGAACCTCTCGCCACGCTCGGCGAGGCCCCCCAGCGTCGAGAAGACGACGGCCTCGGCTGCGCGGTCGAGCTCGAGAGTGGTGTCGCCGCCTGCGCCAACCTCATGCTCCTCCCGGCCGGCCTCGGTGCCGGCCAGCGGGAGCACCGCGTCCCTGACGCCCTGCCCCACCAGGGCGAAGACGTCGAGCCAGTCGCGGGGGTTCAGGGCGATGGGTCGGGCAGTGGCTCGGTCGAGACCTTGCGGCGCCGCCGGCGCCGGCGCTCCACGACGATGGTGATCAGATAAGGCTGCTGCATCGCCCAGACGCGCTCGATCAGCTGGGGGATCGGGATGTTGTGCGGCGACTCGATCCCCAGCATGACCAATGCCTCGGCGACGGGATCGGGCAGCTCCATCTTGTCGTGAAGGTTGAGCTGCTCGAGCGTCTCCAGGATGTCATCGAGACGGCGCAACCCGTTGCGCCGCTCCGAGTCGGACCGGTTGAGCACCGCGAAAAGCTTACTGATTTACGGCCTGCGTGAGGGAGCGGCTCACCTCGGACGGCCGCTCGAACTGCAACCAGTGCCCAGCGCCCTCGAGGACCTCGAGCCGGTAGGGCCCGTCCACGTGGCTCCCGGTGTCCTCGGCGCCCCGCCTGCCGAGGAAGGGATCCTGGTCTCCCCACATCAGGGTCGTGGGCGCCGCGACCCGCACCGTCTTGGCCTTGGCCGCCCAGCCCGCTGGATCCGAAAGGTTCGCTCGGTAGTAGTTGAGAGCGGCCGTGAGCCGGCCTGGCCGCGACAGCGAACGCACGAAATGGTCGGCCACGCCGCCCGGCACCGCCTGGGGGTTCGGGCCGCCGGCGAACATCGCGCGCAGCCGCCGAAAGCCCTCCTCGGAAAGCGTGGCCTCCGCCTTGCCGGGCTGGACGAAGAGCGTGATGTATCTCGAACGGGCCCTCTGGTCGTCGTCCGCACGCGCCGCATCGGCGACGGCCGCCGGATGACCCACCGACAGAGCCGTCAGGGTCGCGGTCATCTCCGGATGACGGCTCGCGAAGAACCAGGCGACGATCGCGCCCCAATCGTGGCCCGCGACGTGTGCCGAATCGCGACCGAATGCCCTGATGATTCCCGCGACATCCTCGACGAGGCTCTCCACCTCATAGCTCTCGACGCCGTCCGGAGCGTCGCTCAGCCCGTAGCTGCGAAGGTCGGGCGCGACCGCGAGGGAACCCGCCCCGGCGAGGGCCTCGAGCTGCGCCGACCATGACTCGGCGCCCTCGGGGAAGCCATGGAGAAGCACTGAGAGGGGCCCTGCCGCCGGCCCGTCGACCATGGCCCGGAATCGAAGCCCGTTCGCCTGCACCATGTGCTGGCTTGCGGTCATCTGATCGGCTTGCGCCCATCTTGCTTGGTCGTTCCATGCCCGTCGCGCCGGATCGACTTGACGAAGTCCGCCGCGACGTCGAGCGCATCGTCGAGGACGGCGAGCAAGCCGTGGCCCTGTCCCTTGAAGACCACGAGACGCGAGTCCGGGACGAGCTCGACGTGCCGCTCGAGGAGGTCGAGCCGCGCAAAAGGATCGCGGTCCCCGCTCAAGAAGAGCGTCGGACAGCGAATCGAGGAGAGGTGGGCGATGCGGAGCTGGTCGGTGAAGCCCGGGCGATGGAGCGGATAGGAAAAAAGCACGAGCCCTCCGAAGTCCGCCTCGACGGCGGCCATGCTCGCGACCCTTCCACCGAAGGATTGCCCTCCGCCGACGACGTCGCGACCGCGACCGGAGGTCTTGATGAAAATCGGAACGGCTTTTTCCGCGCCGCCGCGTGGGAGATCCACCGCGATGGCGTCGAGGCCTCGCTTCTTGAAACCGTCGACGTAGGGTTTCATCGAAGCCGCGTTGCCCGACGCACCATGACCCAGCACGATCCTCATCGCGCCTATCGTCGCAGCCTTCGAGGGTCGTGATGAGAGCCCTCGTCGAGCCCATTCAAGAAAATTTTCGGCGCGTCCTCCAAAAAAAGTTTTCGCGAACCATTGACTAATGCGGGGTTCATCAGGTATCACAACAACTTGTATGGCGATGCTGCTCGTGGTTGCCACCACAGAGGCGACGGACCCGACGCGAGTCAGCGGCCATTTCAATCAACCGCCAACGTCGCGGTGTCCTTGTCATTGAGGACCCCGCGGCGAACCCGTGGGGTCAATGGAACCTCGGGTCCGTATCACTAGGAGAAGGAGGTAACGCAAATGGCAGCTAAGAAGTCCGCGAAGAAGCCGGCAGCCAAGAAGGCAGCCAAGAAGTCCTCGAAGAAGAAGTAGTTTTAGCTACTTCTGATTCGTTCGTTCAGTAGTCCGTAACGCGCCGGGGTTCTGTGGAGCCCCGGCGTTATTTATTTCCTGCGGGTCGATGATGGAAGCCGCCGACGGTGCGAGCACGATGCCCTTGGCGTGATGGCCTGTCACGACGTCGAGCTGATCGATGCCCACCGAGGACGATGTGCGGCCTTCAGGCGTCAGTGGCCGAAGACCCGCTGAGTTGCGTTGGGCGCGGCAGTTGAAAGATCCGGCAACCCGCCCGCTGGCGCGAGCAGGCGGACGAGGGGCGCCAGCGGGCTCCACAAACCCCGCGCCGCGGCCGCCATATATAGAAGGTAGCGATCGATCCTCCAGGGCTTGACTTGCGAACACTTGTTCGATATGGTCAACGTGCCTCCGATTCCCTCCTGCGTCCAGCTCACGGGGCCGCCAAAAAAGATGCAGGAACTCGCACTTGAAACCGCCATTGACTCGATTCGGGTCCGCTTCGGCAGCCAGGCGCTGACGAGGGCGGCCGAGCTGCCGCCCCCGCAGCCGTGGCCCAGCCGGACACCACTCGACCGGCTGACGGGGATTGGCGGGCTGCCCCGCGGCAGGCTGTCACTGTTCACCGGGACCGGAACCTCAGGCAAGCTCACAGTCGCGCTCGATCTCCTTGCCCGGGCTACGCATGAGTTCGCCCACACGATGGTGATCGACTCGGCTCGCTCGTTCGATCCCTGGACGCTGCATCCCTTCCATCCCGAGCTGGGAGCGCTGACCGTGGTCAGCGCCCCGGCTCCTGAAGTCGCCGGCGAGGCGGCCGCCGCCCTGGCCAAAGCAGGCGCCGGCTTCATCCTTTTGATGAGCGAGGTGCCGGAGCACTGGCTGGGGCCCATCGAAGCAGGCGCCCACCGGTCGGGGACCGTGCTCGTCGGGGTGGTCGACGCACCGGGCCGCGCGCTGGCCCATGCCTCGAGCGTGAGCCTCGCGTTTTCACGCACCGAATGGTCCTGGGAACGTGGACAGCTCGTCGGGCTCCGCCTGTCGGTGCGCTGCGTGAAGAACCGTGTCGCTCCGCCGCTCGGCGAGACCGACCTCGAGGTGCGCTACCCACTGGGCACGCGTGTGCTGTCCGACTACACCGCGCGCATCGTCGAATCCCAAGCTCAGGAATCGGAGCCGATCGATTGCGTGTCTGCTGCGCTCTGACAGGCCACCTGGAGCTCGCGCGGCGGCCCGACCTCTACGGGAGGCCCGTCGTCATCGGCCACTGGGACGAGCACGTCGTCGCGGCGTCCGAGGAAGCGGTGCCATTTGGCGTCGCGCCCGGCATGGCCTTGCGACAGGCGGAGCATCTATGCCCGCAAGCCGTCTTCGTCCTGCCCGACCCAGAAGCGGCCGGTCGAATTCGCGAGCTGATCTCCTCGGCGCTCTACGACCTCGCCCCGACAGTCGAGGTGCGCGACGAAGGCTGCGCATGGCTCGACCTGGGCGGGGTCGTCAACGCCGGCGAATCGATCCGCGAAGCCAGGCGGAGGTTGCGCTCCGCGATCGGCCGTGAGCCGAGGCTGGGCCTCGCGCCAGGACCTTTCACGGCGCGGCTCGCGGCGGCGAGGGCCAGGCCGGGGCGGCTCGTGCAGGTCGATGACGCGAAATCATTTCTCGCGCCGCTCTCCTATCGCGAGCTGCCCCTCGACGCGGAGCAGCATGAGCGGCTGCACCTGCTGGGCCTGCGCACGCTCGGCGCGGTGGCCGCAATCGGACCGCGAGAGCTGGAGAGCCAGCTCGGCCGCGTCGGGCGCCATGCCGTCCTGCTCGCGCGAGGCCGCGAGCCGGACGAGCTGACCCCGTGGCGCCCGCCTCTTTTCACGAGCGTGCACAGGCAGTTCGGTGACCCGGTCGAAGACAGAGAGGCGCTGCTCTTCGTCGCGCGAGCGCTTTGCGGCGACCTCGCCGAAGAGCTCGGCCTGCGTGGCGCGGGCGCCAAGCAGCTGCGCGTACGACTCGTCTTCGAGTCCGGCGACCCCGAGGAGCGGGAGACCGTGGTGCGCCATCCGCTTTCGAGCACGGCGGAGCTCTTCGGCCTCATCGGCTCGTGGATCAAGGAATGGCAGCCGCGCGCGCCGATCGCCGAGCTGTGGATCGAGCTGCCGGTGCTCGAGGCCGCGGGCAGGCGTCAGCTGAGGCTGTGGTCGGGAGGAGACGGTAACAGCGAGGAGGTGACGGCGGCGCTGGAGCGCCTGCAGGAGCGTCACGGCGAAGCCTTGGTGCGCAAGCCGCGGCCTGCGCTGACCTCGTCCCCCATCCCCTCGGAGCGGTTCGCGTGACCCGCCTGCTCTCGCCGCCGGCCATTGTCGAGGTCCGGCTCGCGGAGGATGGCACGCCATCATTCATCACCGGCGCATTCACCGGGTCGCTCGACCCCATCGCCCGCTGGAAGGTCGAGACCGGGTGGTGGAAGGAACCCATGGTCCGCGAGTACTGGAAGGCGCTGCTCAACAGCAGCCTCCTGTGTGAGCTCTACCACGACCTCAAGCGCGACCAGTGGTTCCTCGAGCGAGTCTATGACTGAGCGCCTCGCCCAGGATCCTGACTTCAAAGGGGCGTGATGCCGGCGCCGTATGTGGAGCTGCACTGCCACTCCAACTTCTCGTTCCTCGACGGCGGCTCGCATCCCGCCGAGCTGGCGATGCGCGCGGCCGAGCTCGAGATGCCGGCGCTCGCGCTCACCGACCGCGGCGGCGTCTACGGCGTGGTCCGCTTCATGCAGGCGTGCCGCAAGCTCGGGGTCAAGCCGATCGTCGGAAGCGCCCTGGAGGTCGACGGCGAAGAGGTCGTCATCATCGCCCGCAACCTCAGCGGCTACTCGAACCTCTGCCGGCTGCTGAGCTACGCCCACCTCGACCAGCCCAAAGGACAGGCCAAAGCGACCCTTGCGCGAGTCGCCGAGCATCGCGGCGACCTCTTCTACCTCAGCGCCACCGACAGCGAGCAGCGCCTTCGGGAGCTGCAGGAGGCGCTCGGCAAGGCGAGCGTCTTCAGCGAGCTGCGCCACCACCGCTGCGCAGAGGATTCATGGGTGCTCGAAGGCCGGGCCGAGATGGCCCGGCGCTGCGGGGCGCCGACGGTCGCCACGAACGAGGTCCACTACCACGTCGCCGAGCGCCGCCGGCTTCACGACGTGCTGGTGGCCATCCGCCATCGCGCCACGCTGGACCAGGCGAGACCGCACCTCTTTCCCAACGGCGAGCACCACCTGAAGGGCGGCGACGAGATGCGCCGGCTTTTCAAGGGCCACGCGGAAGCGCTCGCCACACCCTGGGAGATCGCCCAGGAGTGCGACGTCAAGCTCGATTTCCGCAAGGTCCGCTTCCCCGGCTACCCGGTGCCTGCAGGCGAAACGCCTTTCTCCTTCCTCTACAAGCTGTGCTTCGATGGCGTCCGCGAACGGTACCGGCCGATCACGCCGGAGGTCGCGCGGCGACTTCAGCGCGAGCTCGAGGTGATCGAGAAGACAGGGCTCGCCGAGTTCTTCCTGATCAACTGGGACCTCATGCGGTTCGCGCGGGAGCGTGGCGTGCCCGGGCAGGGGCGCGGGTCAGCCGCGGACTCGATCGTGGCCTACGTGCTCGGCATCACGCGGGTGGACCCGATCGAGCACAACCTCCTCTTCGAGAGGTTCCTCCACGAGGAGATGACCAGCACGCCTGACATCGACATCGACTTTTCGACCGAGCACCGCGAGCAGGTGATCCAGTACATCTACGACAAGTACGGCTGGGAGCGGACGGGGATGGTCTGCAACGTGGTGACCTTCCAGCCGCGCATGGCGATCAGGCAGGTGGGGAAGGCGCTCGGCTTCTCGGCCGAGCTGCTGGACCGGCTGGCGAAAGGCGTGGATCGCTGGTTCAGCGAGGACGTCGCCGACTCGATGCTCGACGCGGTGCCGCCGCCGGAGATGAGGCCGCAGAGCTGGCAGCAGTTCCTCGAGCTGTGCCGCGAGGTCATCGAGTTTCCACGACACCTCTCGATCCACAACGGCGGGATGCTGGTGACCGGCGAGCCTCTCGTCGACATCGCCCCAGTCGAACCGGCGGCCATGGAGGGACGCCGCGTCGTCCAGTTCAACAAGGACGACGTCGAGGACCTGGGGCTGATCAAGATGGACATGCTCGGCCTCCGCACCCTGTCGGTGGTGGCTGAAACGCTCGAGCTGATCAAGGATGCGACCGGCGTGCGCCCTGACCTCGACCAGCTGCCCCTCAAGGACCCGGAGGTCTTCGAGATGTGCAGCGCGGCGGACACGATCGGGGTCTTCCAGATCGAATCACGGGCGCAGATGCAAACGCTTCCCCGCACGCGCCCAGCCACCTTCAACGACCTTGTGGTCGAAGTGGCGATCATCAGGCCCGGGCCGATCCAGGGCAACGCCGTGCATCCATATATCCGGCGCAAGCAGGGGCGCGAGGAGGTGACGTATGCCCACCCCCTCCTCGAGCCGATCCTCAAGGACACGCTCGGGGTGATCCTCTATCAGGAGCAGATCATCGAGATCGCGATGCACGTGGCGGGCATGACGCCGAGCCAGGCGGACGGCTTCCGACGGGCGATGACGCGCCACCTCAACCGCGTCGAGATGTCGTCGCTGGAGGGCGATTTCATCAGTGGCTGCCTGGCCAACGAGGTACCGCGAGAGGTGGCCGACCAGCTCTTCGCCGCCGTGCAGGGCTTCGCCGTCTACGGGTTCTGCCGCTCCCACGCCGCCGCCTTTGCCCGCACCTCATACGAGACCGCCTGGCTCAAGCTTCATTACCCGGTCGAGTTCGGGTGCGGCTTGCTCAACAACCAGCCGATGGGCTTCTATCACCCAAGCGTCCTGGTCGAGGACTTCAAGCGCCATGGCGTCACGATGCTGCCGGTCGACATCAACCGCTCCGACGTGAGATGCCTGCCCGAGCGTCTCCCATCTTCCCCCAACAAAAAGCCAGACCTCTTTGCGGGCCCTCCCTCCTCCATCGGCCTGCCCTCCCCCGCCGGCCAACCTCGGTCCAGCGTATCCACCACGTCAACCCACCCTGTTAAGGCTGGCGCGGGGAGCACCGCCATGCGCATCGGCTTGAACTACGTGCGCGACCTCGGAGAGGAAGGCCGTGCGGCCATCGTCGGGGAGCGCGGGCGGACCGGCGCTTACAGGACATTCGACGACTTCATCAACCGCTTGCGGGGAGGTCCGGTCGGGCCTCGCGCCGTTCGCAACCTCGTCATGGTTGGTGCCTTCGACGCTCTCGGCCAGAGCAGGCGCGAGCTGCTGTGGGGCTGGCAGGAACGCTGGCACGGCAAGGGCTTGCGCCGAGGCATCGACCAGCAGTCCGAGCTCCACCTCGACGGCACCGCCCCCCCACTCCCCACCATCGATGCCTTCGACGCCAACCAGCTGGAGTACCGGATCTCCGACCTCTCGACCGGCCATCACCTCATCCACTTCTGCCGAGACCGGCTGCGCGAGATGGGCGCACTGGAGAGCAACAGGCTCCCCGCGATCCCCAACCACCACCGCGTCCGCGTCGCGGGCCTGGTGATCACCCGCCAGGCCCCATCGACGGCCAAGAAGATCCGCTTCTTCACCCTCGAAGACGAGTTCGGCCAGGTCAACGTCACGATCAAGCCCGACGTCTACGACCGCTACCGCCAGATCGCCAACCGCCAGCCCATCCTGGTCATCGACGGCGTGATGCAACGCCAGGATGGCGTCCACTCGGTCCTCGCCGCCCACATCCAGGCCCTCGAGGGCGTACCCCGCCCCCAGCAGCGCTCACACGACTACCGCTGACTCGCCCATGATCAGTGCCCATGTCCCGCGAACACTGGGAACAACAGGCACCCCGCTGGGCCGCGTGGGCCCGCCGCCCTGACTTCGACGCCTACTGGAGCTACTCCCCCGCGTTCTTCGAGCTGGTCCCCGCGCCGGGCATGCGCACGCTCGAGGTTGGTTGCGGCGAGGGCCGCGTGAGCCGCGACCTGGCAGCGCGCGGCCACCGCGTCACCGGAGTCGACACCTCGTCAGTCCTGCTCCACCTCGCCAGGGAGGCCGCGCCGAACATCGGCTACGTGCGTTCAGACGCCGCCGCGCTGCCGTTCCCGGAGGCGACATTCGACCTCGCTATCTTCTACAACTCGCTCATGGACATCGACGACATGGAAGGCGGGGTCCGCGAGGCGGCGCGCGTGCTTCAGCCTGGCGGATCGCTGTGCGCGTGCGTCACGCATCCCACCGCCGACGCCGGACAGTTCGATTCGCGCGAGCCGGATGCCCGATTCGTCATCGAGGACACGTACCTCGGTGCGCGACGCTGGTTCGCACAGGACGTCGAGCGGGACGGCCTGGCCATGAGCTTCAAAGGCTGGGCCTACTCGCTCGAGGGCTACTTACGCCCGCTCGAGCAGGCGGGTTTCGCCGTGCAGGCCGTGCGCGAGCCCCCGATGCCCAGCAGCGCCGCCGGTAGCAGTCCACGCGACGACCGCTGGCGCCGCATCCCGATCTTCCTGATGTGGCGGGCCGTGAAAACGTAATGGCGCCTTACTTTCCGTAGCCAACAGGGGGTCTTTTGCGCGAAGCTATGCAGCGCAGCCCTTTGAACGCAGCAACCCCAGAGGAAGGATCCATGTCGATCGGCAGAGAAATCGAAGACATCGCGCGCGACCTGATCAAGCATCAGCACGATCATCCGCCGGTCCGCGACCTCAACCGCGAGGTCGAGCGCAAGCTGACAGTGGCCGAACGCGTCGCGGACGACTTCGCCCGCCTGGTCGGCAGCTGGGTCTTCGTCCTGGCGCAGGTCGCGATCATGGTGGTCTGGATCGCGCTCAACGCAATCGGCTTGATTCACCCGTGGGACCGCTACCCCTTCCTCTTCCTCAACTTCATCCTCAGCCTCGAGGCGGCGATCTGGGTCTCCATCGTCCTGATGGCGCTCAACCGCCTGGCCGACCGCGACAAGTTGCGCGCCCAGCACGACTACGAGCTCGACATCAAAGCGGAGGAGGAGCTGAAGGCGCTGATGAACCACTTGATGCACCAGGACGAGATCCTGCTGCAAATCGTCAATCGGCTCGACCGCACCGACCGCGAGCTGAAGCGCCTCACCCGCCGCCTGGAGCAGGCCATCGACGCAGGCACAGGCACCGAGCCGCCCGTGCCGCCACCCGCGCCGCGGCCGGGCGGCAGCAGCGAGCGACCGCCGATCCGCATCCCCGCTCCCTGACCCCCGAGTCAGCCGACGCGGTAGACCGCGTAGCCGAGCCTGTCGTAGACGAGCGTCCCATGGGCGTCCCAGTAGTCCCGGCTCGCGCCACGGGGCACCTCCTGCGGGCCGATCATCACGTAGTCGATCCGATACTGCCGCACGAGCGCGGCAGCGGTGGGGCCCCCCTGCAGGATGACCTTCAGATCCGCCTCCTTTTGCACGTAGTCGGAAAGGCCGTACGTCCACAGCCACCCGGGATAGCCGATGAGCTCGCGCCGTCCGGCGAGTGTGGGGATCGGGCTGTTGTGCTCGTCGGCCACGGCGAAGACGGCCGTCGGGCTCGTGTGCGTCCTTACCCAGCCGGCCACCTGCAGCCCGCCTGCGTCCGTGAACTCCACGGCGCTGACCGTGTAGTCGGAGGCCCGCGCCAGATCTAGCGCGCCTGACAACCCGAGCAGGACGAGCATCGCGGCGGCGGCAAAGGCCGGGCCGGGCCCACGCGTGAACAGATAGGCGATCAACCGGCCCACCACGATGCTGCCGAGCAGCGCCCAGAAGACGAAGAACTTCGTGTTGTCCCAGTCCCACGGCTGCAGGAGGACGAGATTGGGGACGATAAACCACAGCCACACCGGCAGGAACCATCTCGAGTCAGACCGAATCGGCCCTCTCATCACCTGCGCCACGATCAGCAGCGGGACGAAGATCGACAGGTTGGCGATCCAGAACCAGATGAAGTCCCACGGGGCCAGCAGCGCGTTGTCGCGCACCATCTGCGTGAAGGAGAGCCACCCCGGCTCGATGCAGTATCCGTGGAGGCTCGGCAGGTCGCCGCAGATCGCCGTGTTCTCCGGCGGCCACATCCAGACGAGAATCGGCACGCCCAGGACAAGCGCCGGCACGAAGTAGGCCAGCCACTGGATGCGCCGGTCGAAGGCGATGGCCCAGAGCATCGGCAGCGCGACGACGGTCCCGTAGGCGTGGACGTGGAAGACGGGCATCACTCCAGCCACGACGCCGGCAAACAGGAACGTCCGCCATCCAAGGCGGTCGCGCAGCGCGATCCAGAGCATGGACAGCAAGATCAAAGCGAGGCTGAAACCAAACAAGGTCGAGCGCTGAGGCACCAGGTAGGCCAGCACCGGGTTCAGCCACTGCAGGTTGATGTCGCGATCCAGGGTGTACTCACGCGGCAGGTGCACCGGGATCGCGAAGCCGTGCTGCAACATGTCGCGCACCAGGAGCAGGAACCCGAGACCTCCGCTCAGCAGGAAGACGAACACTGATATCGCGGCCGCGCCCCTGCCGCCCGCGAACCTCAGGGCCGCGAGGTAGAGCACGGCGGGAAACGCGAGGGCCAGCATGGCGCTGGTCGCCACGAGGGCGGACGTGAGGGAGGTACCGAGAGGAACCAGGTCGGCGGCGAAGAAATCGATCATGAACGGGTAGCCCAGCCGGTGGCCGGGGTCGATCGGGTACTGCGGCGGAAAGTTGTGCCCGTACGCGAACGAGCTCGCGAAGCTGAGGTGCGCGGCCCAGTCGCCCCAGATGTTGACGTAGCCGGCAAACAGGCCGTCCGGCGTGTAGACGTAGGCCTGGTGGAAGAAGTGCACCGTCCACGCGCCGCACACGATGATCACGGCGAGCAGGGGCCACGGATGCCCGGGTGAATGCCACGGTGCGAGCCATCGGCGCCGGGCGTCGCGCAAATCGGACAGCAGCCGCGCGCGCGCGAAGGCCACCGCGCCCGCCGCCAGGGCGAGAGCCGTGGCGAGCCCCAGAAGAACGGTGGTCACTGTCACGTCCTGCACCAGGCTCGAAAACGCGAAGCTCGCCCCCGCGACGGCCATCGCTCCCAGGACCGCGCCGAACGCGACCCGCTCCTCGAGCGTGAAAGCGAAACCCGAGAGGTAGGTGATCCCGAACCCCGCCGCGGCGCACGCCGCGAGGAAGATGCCGGCGCCTAGTTCCAACAGAAAAGCTGCTGCTCGGTGGGCGGCAGGTCGTTGCGGCAGTGGGTCAGCCAGATCTTCGGTCCCCAGGGTGGCGTGCCGTCGCCCTGGAACCACGCGGCTTGCGAGATGGGCGCAGCCGTCCAGACGGGATAGAAGTAGCCGAAGAAGAACACGGCCATTGCGAGGTGGAACGCGACCAGGATCTTCGCCCCACGCGAATGGATGCGCTCGGCCAGAAATGCCAGGACGAAGGCCAGGGCCAGGATCATGAAGATGAGCCCGCCGAACATGTGATACATGAACAGGACGCGGCTGATCGGCGCCCACGGCAGGTACTGCGTGATGAAGCCGAGCAGGATCACCGCGGCGGGGAAGCTGCGGTACCGGACGATGAAGTACGGCAGCGAGGCGAGGCACGGAAGGCTCGTCCACCAGATCCACGGGTTGCCGAGGTTGGACATCCGCGCGATCAGCGGCTGGCCCGTGAACTTGTCCACGCCCAGGTTGGTGTACTCCGCGTAATAGAGCACGGGCCGGGACAGCAACGGCCACGACCACCACTTCGAGCCGTAGGGGTGTGTCGCCGTGAGCGTCGCGTGGTAGCTGAACGACTGCTGCTGATACGTGATGAGGTCGGCCAGCGACTGGAACTGGCCGCGGGCGAAGAACGGATACCAGGAGACGAGGTAGATGCCGACTGGAATCACCACGAAGGCGAGCAGCGCGACCGCCATATACGACGGCCACAACACGTTCCCAGGTATCGGGCTCCCCCCGCGCGGCCGCCAGGACCAGAGCGGGCGCTCTCGAGGTCCGATGTACAGCTCTCCGCTCTGCATCACCGCTCGCACGACGAGCATGAAGAGGATGCTTGCGTACGCCGCCAGCACGATCCACTTGGAGGCGATGCCGATGCCCAGCATCGTCCCGAGCGCCACCAGTGAGAGCAATGAGCTGTTCACGGTCCGGCTCTGGATATGGACCAGGAAAAGGTAATAGGCGCACAGGATGAAGAAGATCGGAAAGATGTCGATCATCCCGATTCGCGATTGGATGAAGAACATCCCGTCGAAACAGACGAGGGTTGCCGCGGCGAACGCGAAGAGGCGGTTCGGCCACAGACGGCGGGCCAGCAGATACATCATCGGGACGCACAGGCTTCCGAAGAGGCAGCCCGCGATTCGCCAACCGAACGTGTTGAACCCGAGGTCGATGTAGTCCCCCGTCGCGCCCTGGAAATGCGCTCGGTACCAGCCGTAGCCCCAGTCCCCGGCGGCGATGATCAGCTTCGCCAGAGGCGGCTCAGGATCGAAGTAGTTGTACTTGCAATCGACGGTGGTCGGCCGGCACTGCTCGATGCCCTTGATGTCGTCCCGGGCGTCAACCGGAAAGTAGATCTCGTCGAACACCTGGCCGTTGGGCGGCGACAGCACGCCCTGGGCGTCGGCGTAGCCACGGTTGAAGGGGTAGGCGAGCCCGCACAGCGTCCCGGTGTCACCCGCCGCGTCGATCGGGGTGTTCGACACGCAGTTGGTGATCGCCGGCCCCTGGAACGGGTGGACGAAGAAGTCCGGAAGGATCGGGCTGAAGAAGCGAAGCACGAAAGCGACCGCCGCCAGGCCGAGGATCAGTACGAGATCCCACCGGTCGAAGTACTTGCCCCGCTTGGGTTCGCGGCCGGGTTCAGCCTCCTCCAGCGAGTAGGCGCGTATCCCGCTCACCGCCGCTTTTTGCGCCGCCTGCCTCCGCCCTGGTTCTGGCCCAAGCGCTCCGGCAGGTGCTCGCTGATCTCCCACACCACGGCGTCCGGGTCGGGCACCGGCACGGCGATCGTGTCCTCGTACATGAGGCGCGCGCCCAGGCTCTTTTTCATCGTGGCGAGCTCGGCCTCGTCCCCGCGCACCCTGATGAACAGCGCGGGCTTGTCGATGTGGGCCTTCATCATCGGCACGACCATGCGGCTCCGCCGGTCCTGGAAATGTGTGCGAAGCGTGAGCGCCTTGACCGACTTCACGGCGTCGTACGGGATCAGGACGCTGTGGAACATGGTCGACACCTTCACGCCGGAATCCAGCGTCTGGATGTGGCTGCGGTGCCGGTACAGCAACACCGCGCCGCCGAGGGCGAGGCCGCTGGGGATGTAGAGCAGCCAGATCTCCGTCGAGGGCTGGTTGATGTGTCCCCCGTAGATTCCGAGGCCCGCCATGGCCAGGCCGACCAGGAGGAGGATCGCGGCGAAGAACCGCTGCTGCTGCCAGACCTGGTGCGCGTACAGGTTCTGGTGGCGGGTCGGCGCTGCCGGGGCGGGGGTGCTCAAGGCTACTGATTATCCGTGCCCAGGGGGTGCCGGGCGGAGCCGAGCGACCTTTTCACAGCATCGCGCCACCGCGACTGGAGCTCGGCCGCCTGGTCGCGCGGGATTCGCGGCTCGAACTCGCGGTCGAGCTTCCACAGATCCTGGAGGTCCGCGTCCGACCACACACCCACGCCCAGGCCGGCCAGAAAGGCGGCGCCCAACGCCGTCGTCTCCACCTGCTGCGGCCGGCGCACGGGGATGCCGAGAAGGTCCGCCTGGAACTGGCACAGCACGTCCATCACCGAAGCGCCACCGTCGACCCGTAGCTCGCTGAGCGACGCGTCGGTGTCCTCCTCCATCGCCCGCACCACATCGCACGTCTGGTACGCCATCGACTCGACCGCAGCTCGCACGAGCTGCGCGCGGCCGCTGCCCTGGGTGAGGCCGAGGATCGCGCCGCGTGCGTATGGGTCCCAGTGCGGGGCGCCCAGACCGGCAAAGGCCGGCACCATGAAGACACCCCCGCTGTCGGGCACCGAGGCCGCGATCGGCCCTGCCTCGGCCGCGCTCGCGATGATGCCGAGCCCGTCGCGCAGCCACTGCAGCGCGGCGCCGGTGATGAAGATCGCGCCCTCGAGCGCGTAGCTCAGGCGCCCATCGCGACGCCACGCGACCGTGGTGAGCATCCCCGATGA
>DASXBE010000200.1:0-4936 GCA_036491815.1 Candidatus Dormiibacterota bacterium
GCGGACCTGTGGCTCAACGGCCAGTACCTCGGCTACCACGAGGGCGGCGACACCCCGTTTGCCCTCGACGCGACCCAGGCGCTCAAGCCCGGCACGCTCAACACGCTCCTGGTCCGCGTCGACAATCCGCCTTGGGGCACCCGCGACGACATCGTGCCCTGGGGGCTGGCGGACTGGTGGAACTACGGCGGAATCGTCGGCGACGCGTGGCTCGAGGGAACGCCGAGCCTGAGCGTGGTGCGCGCCGATGTGACGCCGCACCTCGACGGCGCCGACGTTTCGATCGTCGTACAGCACCGCGGCCCGGACGCCATGGGCGCTGCCGCCTCGGTCGACGTGCGCCTCTGGCCCGCGGAGGTCACCGCTTCCAACCTCCTCGATCCGGTGGCGTACAGCCTCGTACCTCCCGATGCGACGCCTCTGCTCGACTACAACACGGACATCGGCGACCTGAGCGGCGATACCGTGGTCCGCATCGCGGCACCCTTCGCCATCCGCTCGGCCGACCTGTGGACTCCGAGCTCCCCGGACCTCTATGTGCTCGACGTCACCGTAACGGCGAACGGTGTCCCGACCGACGAGCTCTACACGAGCTTCGGCCTGCGCCAGGTCAAGGTCGACTCGACGGGGCCGCGCATCCTTCTCAACGGCCAGCCGATCGCGTTCAACGGCGTCGCCCTGCACGAGGAACGCCAGGAGCCGGTCGCGCAGGGAGCACCTGCGGGCGGCCCGCTGACCGCACCGGCCGAGCTTGCCGCCATGTTGATGCGCGCGATCCGCATACATGCCGACCTCATCCGCGTCGACCACCATCCGCCCAACCAGATGCTGCCCGTCCTGGCGGACCGGCTCGGCCTCGCGGTGTGGGAGGAGATCCCGCTTTATCACTACACGCCCCAGACGTTCACGATCGCGCTCAACCGAGGCATCGCGCAGCAGATGCTGGAGGAGATGGATCTGCGGGACTTCAACCGTCCGAGCGTGCTCTTCCACGGGTTCGCCAACGAGTCCGCGGGACAGGCAGAGCGCGTGAGCGCATTGAGCGCTCTGCAGGCCACCGACCGACGGATCGACGGGACGCGGCTCACCGGGCAGGCATCATTCGGCTCGGACCCGACGGATTCGACGAGCGCCGGCCTCGACGTCGTCGGCGTCACCCTCTACTACGGGGTGCTGTATGGCGGCCGGCTGTCGGGCGTGGCCATCGACACCGCCCTCGACCAGATCCATCACACCTATCCACAAAAGCCGGTCTTGGTTCTCGAGTTCGGGCACTGGGCCGACAACCCAACCGACGTGGCCCAGCAGCAGCGAGTGTTCAATACCTACTACGCGCAGCTCGCACCACGCTTCGGCACCCAGCCCAACGGATTCCTGGCGGCGGCGGTGTGGTGGACGCTCGACGACTACTGGAGCGAGCGGCCTGGGATCACGCTCGAGACCTTTGGCCTCTACCGGCCTGACGGCAGGCTGCGGCCGGCCGGGGCGAGTGCAGCGGCGGCATTTTCGCTCACGGCGCCACCCGCGCCTGCGCCGGGCGCGCGATCCTCGGGAGTCGCGGTGCCCCTCGTGACGAGCCCCAGGCACTCCCATCTCGGGTCATATCTCGCCTACGGCTTCGCGTTGCCCGCGGCCGTTCTGGTGGTCGCCATCCTGCTGCTGTCGAGGCTGAGGCGCCGGGCATGGTGAGCGACTTCCTGGTCAGGCTGTCGATCCGCAGCGCCATGTTCGCCGGCGCCATTGCCGGTTTCGTCTTCGGCCTGTTCTTCGGCGCCGCGCTGGGCGCGCTTGCCAGCTGGTTCGCCGGCTCCATCCTTGACTGGCAGGCGCAGCTCGGCTTCAGCCTCGGCGTGACCCAGCAGCTCATCCCGCTTGGAGACCAGGCCGGATCACTCCAGTCCATATCCGACCACTGGTACCTGGTCATCCCCGCGGTCGCCGTGGCCGCGGGGCTTGTGGGCGCCTTCATCGGGGTCCTCGCGGGCGGCCTGTGGGCGGCGCTCGTCAACCTCGGCGTGCTGCCGATCGAGGTGGCGATCTTTGATCGACGCGAATCCCACATGCCGGCGCCGAAGCGGGTTGGGCAGGGGCGCAAGAGACTTGGCAAGCGAAGGCGCACAGACCAGGTGGACCCGGGCTGACCCCGCGCGAACGACACGACGTGCTGCATTTCCGGGCAGCCCGTCGCTCTGGGCGTTGTAATCGAGGATGGAGAGGGAGCGCGATTCGCCGGCTGAGACGGCCGAGGCTCGCCGGCTCGCCGAGTCGGTCTTTGCCGCCACGGGTGAGGTCGTTCACGCGCTGACCGCGCTGGAGGGCCTGCGGCCCCCTGAGCTGGAAGCGCTCTGGGACGAGATTGCCGGTTTCGCGCGGCCATCGGCGCGCCTGGTCGTGGCCGGCGACGTGGCGGGCGGCGTGAGCAAGCTGGGAGGCCTCCCGCGAGTGGACGACGCCTTCGAGTGGCCGCGCGACCCACATGGTGCGCCGCTCCCGTGCCTGGGCCAGATCGACCTGGGCCAGGTCCACCAGGTCTGCTGGGATCCCCTGCTGCCGGAAGGCGGAGTCCTCAGCCTCTTCTACGACGCCAACTCCCAGCCAGGCGGATACCGGCCGAGCGACCGGGGCCGCTGGGCGATTCGCCACTCCCCGGTCGAGTCGCGCCTCGCCTTGGCGCCACCCGAGGTTCGTGTCTTTCCTGAGGTCCACCTCGGTGTCATTGGGGATCTGACCCTGCCGGAAAACGACTCGATTGAGATCCAGAGCTTGCAGCTGGACCGAGATCAGGCCGACGCTTACGAATCCGTCCTGCAGTCGTTGGAGCTTCGACACTCGGCCGGCCGGACTCGCCCCATCCACCGGGCCCTTGGATGGCCCGGCGAGACCAGGCATGATCCGGCGATCGCGGCGCAGCTTGCTTCCAACGGAGTCGACGCCGGCGACCCTGGGGCGTACAGGCGGGATGAGACCAGGCGCCTGCTCGACGGGAGGAGGACCTGGAGGCTGATCGCCCAGATCGACTCGGAAGAGTCGGCCCAGATGCTCTCGGGAATGTACGGACCGGTGTACTTCCTGATGCGCGAGGGGGACATCAGGGACCGGGCGTGGGACCAAGCCTGGGCCACCATGCAGCGGAGCTGACCCGCGCCGGCTGGGATTGGTACCGAGAGGCATTTACGGAGTCTTCAAGCCGAGAACGTAGCGGAACGCGAATAATCCTCAGGTACGTTTGAGCTTGGACATCGCTTGGACTAGGGCTGAGGCGAGCGCGTCGGGGCAGGTCTTCGAGTTCCGGCTCTGGGCCGCACTCGTGGAGCAGTCCGCCGGCGGGTTGCATGTGTTCCTGCCGCTGGCGGACCGCGGCATCGACGCGATGGTCCACCGCCTGACGGATGGCGCCTACTTTCGGGTGCAGGCCAAGGGTCGGTCAAGCCTCAACGGCGGCGAGGTGCGCCTGGCGGTCTGGGCCGTTGCGCTGCTCGACGACGAAGCGCTGATCGTCGGTGGCCTGGTCGTGGAAGGTGGCCTCGGGCCGACGATGCTGGCCGTCCCGGTGGGCGATTTCAAGCGACTTGCGGAATCGACGTCGGAGCACGGCGAGCCCGTTTACTCGATGAGCTTCGGCATGCGCCCCCGCTCGGACAGCCGTTGGCTTCCTTACCTGGTGCCCACGGAGCGGCTCGTGGAGAGGTTCGGCTTCGCGTCGACCGTCATGACCCCGGAGCTGCCAGGCCTCGAGCCACGGCCATCGTGGCGCAGCGACGTTGGGTTCCAGGGCGAGGCGGAGGTGGTGAGCCTGCTGTCCGCAAGCCCTGACCTCAACCTCTTCCGGCCGTTCCCGGACCTCGAGACCGCGGAGCTGGTGGCCCTGCACCTGCAGACGCGCCGAGCCGCGGGCCTCCAGATCAAGACGGTGGGCATCGACAGCAGCCACCCGACCGGCGCGGTGATGGTCCTCGCCTCGAGCTTCCGGCCGAGCCCGACCACCTACCTCGTCGTCCTGGCGTGGCTCCGCGACGAGGCGCGGTTCCACGAACAGTGCCTGCTGATCCCTTCTGAGGAGCTGTCCGCCCTCGCGCAGCCAAACGAGTCGGAGGGCCACCTGAGAATCGAATGGACGCCAGGCTCGCGATCCCCAGGCCGCCTGGACGCCCACCGCCGCCGCCTGGCGGACCTCAACGCCGATGTCGTGGCGCTGGTGGCGCCGTGGGCGTCACCTGATCAGTGAGACTCACAGGGTGAGGCTGCATTCCGGCGAAATCGCCGTCGAGGTGTCGGGCTCGGGCCACCTGGTGATCGGCATCCCCGGGCTGAGCGCCAACCTGCGGAGCTTCGACGTCATCTACGCCGCACTCGACGACGAGCGTCATCGCAGGCTTGCCTTCGATCCACGTGGCAGAGGCCGCAGCGACAAGACCGGGCCAGGCACCTACGGATGGACCGCCCATGCCGCCGACGTGATCGAGATCGCCGACCAGCTCGGGGCTGAGACGTTCGACCTCATCGGCTGGTCGATGGGTGCCTGGATCGCGATGGTCGTCGCCAAAAAGGCGCCCGAACGCGTCAGGAAGCTCGTCCTGTTGGATGCCGCGGGCGTTCCCGAAGAGTCGGTCAAGGTCCCCGTCTACGCCGGGCTTGATCGCCTTGGTGCCGTCTACCCAAGCCGCGACGCTTTCATGAACCTCGTCAGGTCGATGCCTCACTACCAGCCATTCGAGCCCTGGGAGCGGCTCTTCGACTACGAGCTGGTCGAGGTCGAGGGCGGCGTCTCATTCCGGACCCAGAAGGCGGCGCCGTGGGAGGATGAGCAGTACAGGCTGACCCAGGATCCCTACGAGCTCTGGGGAGCGCTGACGATGCCGACGCTGCTCGTGAGGGCCGCCCTGCCCATCCCCCCGGACTTCGGCTTCCTCATCACCCCCGAGGATTACGCCCGCTT
>DASXBE010000201.1:0-3781 GCA_036491815.1 Candidatus Dormiibacterota bacterium
CAGGGTCCGCCCCATGGGGCCACGCGTGAACTTGCGCAGGACGAAATAGCCGGCCACGCAAACCACGGACACGATCGCGACGTAGAGCCACTCCTGGAGCTGGGGGTCCAGGTCGGAGAACGGTCCCGGGATCAGGCCCAGACCCTCGTTGCCGTTGAGGAACGGCCGCGCCGCGCCGACGACGGTGGCGGCCATGAGCGACACCACCAGCATCGCCACCGCCTGGTAGTCCTGGCGAAGGCGCTTGAGGCCTGTCACGCCGACCAGCACGCCGACGGCGGCGCCCGCGACGGCGCCACCCGCCACCGCTACCGGAAACGGGAGCGTGTAGCCGCCGACGTACTGCTGGAAGTTTCCCGCCGCGGCGGGCGGCCCGAGGGTGAGCACCGCGTAGGCGTACGCGCCCGCCGCGATGGTGAGGATGAAGGCGAGGTTCGCGACTCCGGCGACGCCGAACTCGAGGTTGAGACCCCAGACCGCGAGCAGGTCGGTCGCCAGATAGACGAGCAGGACCACGAGGTAGTACTCCACCTCAGGCCATCAGGCGCCTCGTCGCCCACGCAGCGCCGAACAGGCCGCGTGGGCGGACCAGCAGCATCACGATGAGGATGGCGAAGGCCGCGACCTCGCTGTACTGCGGGTTGGCGAAGGCCGCCGCGACCTGGCCCGCGATACCGACCACGAGGCCGCCGAGCATGGCGCCGTACGGCTGTCCGATCCCGCCCAGCACGGCGGCGGCGATCATCGGGATCAGGAAGACGGGGCCGAGGGTGAAGTCGAAGCTCACCGTCGTGATCGCCAGGGCGACGCCCGCCGCCCCACAGAGCGCGCCGGACAGGAGCCATGCGAGATCGCTGACCCGACCGGTGTCGATGCCGCAGCTCTGGGCCAGGATGCGGTTGGAGGCCGTGGCGCGCATGGCGCGGCCAAGCGTCGTGCGGGTGAGCAGGAGATGAAGCCCGATCATCAGGGCGGTCGTGAGCAGGATGATCGCCACCTGGCTCGCGGTCAGAACGATCCAACCGAGGTGGAACGTCTGTCCGCTCTGCTCGCCGTAGGTCTTGGCGTCGGTGCCGGCGAAGGCGACGATCAGGTACTGGAGCACGACGCCCGCCGATACCGTGACGATGACGAGGGCAAAGGCTCGAGTGCCGCGGCGCACGAGCGGCGCCAGCAGGAGGCGGTGGAAGAGAACCGAGACGATTCCGACCACGACGCCGGCGATCGCCAGCGCGACCCACACGTTGACCGAACGGTCGACGAAGAACAGGCCCGCATAGGCGCCGAGCGTCATCAGGGATCCGTAGGTGATGTTGAGGATGTTGCTCATCCCGAACTGGACCGAGAAGCCCACCGCGCCGAGGGCGATCACCGCGCCCGACGCGATCCCAAAGCCAATCGCCTCTACGAGGAGCTGCATCTGGGCTTGCTCCGTTCCCTCTCCCGCTTGGCGAGAGGTGAAAGGCCCCTATCCAAGCATTTGGATGACCTGGGATCCCGCGATCTTGCCCACGATGGTCGAGCTGCCGTCGGCGTTGAACTTGTTCGCGTCGAAGTCACCCGCCGAATTGTGGTACTTGTCGAACGTGGGCTGGCCGAGCACCCCGATGTACTGGATCTGCTTGCCCTGGGCTAGCGCCTTGGCCCCGTCGGCGTAGTCGTGGACGACCACCGCGCCCGCCTTGGGCTGCACGACCTGGAGGATGTACTGGTTGTAGTAGGAGCCCACCGTGGTCTTGGCCAAGATCATCGCGAGGGCCATGATGTTGACTCCGTCATAGGCGCCGGCCGGCGGGCCGACTGTGCTCAGCACGGGTTCGATGTCCTTGGTCGCGGCGTCGGCCTTCAGCGCGGCGTCGTAGACCTGGAAGGCCGGGGTCGTCATGTCGAAATAAGACCCGACGAGCCAGATCTTGTTGGTCACGTAGTCCACGCCGACCGCCCTCTTCACCGCGTTGAAGAACTCCGGCACGAGCGAGTCGGTGGCCGTCACCATCGGCGGCAGGTTGCCGCTGTTCAGCTGCTTGTAGTTGGCGAGGAAGGTGGCCGTCGTCTGCACGTCAGCCGACCAGACGAGGACGTCGGGGTTGGCCTGGATGACCCGCTCCACGTCGGAGGAGTAGGAGGCGGCGTCGGCCGGGATGGTGAGGTTGAGCGCAACGTTGCCGCCCAGCTTGGGCATGGCCGCCTGGAGTCCGGGGAGGTTGCCCTCCGAACCGATCCCATTCTGGAAGACGACGGCGATCTTCTTGTAACCCTGCTTGACGGCCCAGACGGCGAATGCGGCGCCGTTGGCGTCGTCACCGGGAGTCATGCGGTAGTAGTACGGGTAGCTGTTCCGAGTGAAGGCGACGAGGCCGTTGGTCGTGAAGAAGGGGATCTTGGCCTTGTTGACCACCGGCACGGTGGTGGCCGCCGTGTTGCTCTCCAGGCCGATCGCGAAGTCGAGGTTGGTCGCCGTCGCGATGGCGCGGGTCACGTTGGGCACCGCATCGGCGGGGTCGCCGGTGTCGTCGATCGAGGTGCAGCTGACCTTATGACCCATGATCCCGTTGGCGGCGTTGATGAGGTCGGTGCTGGCGTGGCAGGGAGCCGAAAGGAGGGTGCCGAACTGCGCGGCGGGACCGGTGAACGGCGCGATGACGCCGAGGCTCAGGTCGCCGCTCTGCGTGGGCACGGAGCCGTTGCCCCCACCGCCGCCGCACGCGACCAGGAGAAGGCCCGCAGCCAGAGCCGCCGGCGTGGCCAGCCAATTCCTCTGCATCCCCATCTGAAACCTCCCATGAGCGCGCCCCGCGGCGTACACCCTACCGCCGTGATGAGTACCATAATTGCCGCGCGCCGCAAGCGCAAGTGCGGCGGATTCGATCGGCAGTGGTGTTGACGGGGGCGAATTTGACCGACGAGGCTATCGAGACACGATTCCTACCCGGCCTGCCGCCGGCGGAGGGCGGCTGCCCGCCGCTGAACCCCCGCACCGTCCATGCGGACGGGATGCTCATCGAGTACGACGCGGCGGTGCCAATGCGGGATGGGGTGGAGATCTACGCCGACGTCTTTCGCCCCGAGCCTGTGGCGGCGGCGCGGGTGGAGCCCCTTCCGGTGATCGTGGCCTGGGGGCCCTACGGGAAGCACGCGCCGGTCAAGTACGACATCTTCCCGAACCACGGGGTCGACCCGGCCTGGATCTCGAAATACGCCGGCTTCGAGGCCCCCGACCCTCTGTACTGGACGCGCCACGGCTACGCCGTCATCAACGTCGACCCGCGCGGCATGTGGAACTCGCAGGGGGACGCGACCTTCTACAGCGAGCAGGAGGCGCTCGACGTGTACGACCTGATCGAGTGGGCGGGCTCCCGGGAGTGGAGCAACGGAAAAGTGGGCATGTCCGGGGTCTCCTACCTGGCGATCATCCAGTGGCGCGCCGCGGCCGAGCGCCCGCCCCACCTCGCGGCCATCAACCCGTGGGAGGGAGTGAGCGACCGGTACCGCGAGCTGGCCTACCACGGTGGGATCCCGGAGAACCGCTTCGGGCCGATGTGGCGGTCGCGGCGAGTTCCGTACTCGCACCAGCGCGTCGAGGACACGGTCGCCATGTACGCCGAGCACCCGCTCTGGGACGCGTACTGGGAGGGCAAGACGCCGGATTTGTCGCGGGTCGAGGTTCCGGCCTTCGTGGTGGCGAGCTGGTCCGACCAGGGCCTGCACACGCGCGGCACACTCGAGGGTTTCAAGCGGATCGCCTCGAAGGACAAGTGGCTCACTGTCCATGGGCGCAAGA
>DASXBE010000202.1:0-18891 GCA_036491815.1 Candidatus Dormiibacterota bacterium
CCCGCCACCACGTCGTGCTTGGGCAGGGCGGCCTTGACGGCCCGCAGCAGCTCGATCTTCTCGGCGTCGCGCAGGGTCGGCGATTCGCCCGTCGTGCCGGAGACCACAACTCCATCCGACCCGTCCGCGACGAGGATCGCCGCCAGCTTTTGCGCCGCGTCGTAGTCGACTGATCCGTCAGCTTTGAACGGCGTGACCATGGCGGTCAGAAGGCGACCGATCTCGACTGTCATTGGTTCAGCACTCCCAGCTCGATGGCTTGTTCCGCGATCTGCACCGCGTTCAGCGCCGCCCCCTTGCGCAGGTTGTCAGACACGATCCAGAGCGCCAGGCCGTTGTCGATGGACGCGTCCTCACGAATGCGGCCAACATACACCTCGTCCTTGCCCGCGACGCGGTGAGGTGTCGGGTAGAGCTTGGCATGCGGATCGTCTTGGACGATCACGCCAGGCGCGGCGGAGAACAGCGTCCGTGCCTCGTCGGCGCTCAGCTTCTTTTTCGTCTGAATGAAAACCGACTCCCCGTGGCCGATGGGAACCGGCACGCGGACGCAGGTGGCGACTATGCGCAGCTCCGGCAGGTGCATGATCTTCCTCGTCTCGTTGACGATCTTCACCTCTTCCTCGTTGTAGCCGTCGGGCTCGGGCCGCCACCCGCCCGGAACCACGTTGTACGCGAGCTGGTACGGGTACGCCGCGACGGGAGGCTCCGTGCCGCTGGCGATCGCTCGGGTCTGCTCCTCCAGCTCGTCGACCAGGGCGCGCCCAGCTCCCGAGGCTGACTGGTAGGTCGACACCGCCACGCGCTCGAGGCCGGCGGCACTCCGAATGGGGTGCAGGATCACCGTGAGCGGGATCGCGCAGCAGTTGGGATTGGCGATGATGCCCTCGTTCTCGCGGATGTCCTCCGGGTTCACCTCGGGCACCACGAGCGGCACGTTTTCCTTCATCCGCCATGCCGAGCTGTTGTCGATCACCAGGGCGCCTTTTTCTGCCGCCACCGGACCGTACATCAGCGCGATGTCGCCGCTCGCCGCGAAAAGGGCGATATCGATGCCTTTGAAAGCCCTCTCGTCGATGGGCTCGACCTTGATCGAGGTGCCGTTGTACGGCACCGTCAGGCCCTTGGAGCGCTCCGACGCGAGCGCCGAGATACGCTCGCTTGGAAATCTCCGCTGAGCCAGCACACGCAGCATCTCCTGGCCGACCATCCCGGTCGCGCCGACGACAGCAACGTTTAGTCGCTTGGAGCTGGGCACGCGGTCAGTTTACTTCCAAGTCCCAGTCGGATATGGAGCCTGGTAGGCGGCTCCCATCTGGGCCGCGCGCAAGTGCTGGAGCCTCTGCACCTCGGCCACGAAGACGGGGTGTACGTGGCGCAGCTCGATCAGCGCGTCGTAGTAGCCGGGCTGCTGGCTTTTCACGATCGCGGTCGGAGCGACCATCTTGCGCACGATCGACAAGCCGATCAGGAACCCGAAGAGCGAGACCAGACCGAGCAGCACGAGCACTGCCGTGACGCCGGAACGGAAGGAATCCGTTTCTGATGGGGCGACGAGGGCCGCCGCGATCCACAGGACTATGGCGAGCGGCAACATGCCGATCGAGCCCCAGGTCACAAGCCTCAGCTTCTGGACGCTGGCTCGGGTCAGAGGCAGGTAGCCGCTTGCGCGACGCGCCATCACCGCGGCTATCAAAGCGCCGCCCAAAAACGCCCAACCCGGGGTGGTTGCAAAGTTGAACCTGCGCCACACCTCCGCGGGCGCGCCGGTCATCGCGCAGACGGGTGGAAAGTCGTTTCTCTCCAGCTGAGACTTCCAGATCACCACCCGGTCCGGCCGATCAGTCAAGGGACAAGCCAAGCAGCTCGTCCAGCCCGCGGTAAAAGCGCTGGCCGCCCACCACCGCGTGGATGGCGAGCAGCACGCCGGGGATGAACGACTCGCGGCTCGTGGTCCGGTGCGCGATGGTCAGGGTCTGGCCCGGGAGACCGAAGATCACCTCCTGGTCCGCGACCAGGCCAGGCAGCCGCACGCTGTGGACACCGACGCCGCCCTCCTCCCCACCTCGGGTTCCGGCGAGCGTCTCCTTTTCCGGTTGCTTGTGCCCGAACGGCCTGGTGCCGCGCCGGGCCGCCAACCTCTTCGCGGTGGCGAGCGCGGTGCCGGACGGGGCGTCGAGCTTGCCGGCATGGTGCATCTCGATCACCTCGACCGCCTCGAAGTGCGGGGCGGCGATCTCCGCCAGGTGCATCATCAGCACCGCGCCGACCGCGAAGTTGGGCGCCACGATGCCACCTAAGCCCGAAGCCAGGCACGCGGTGGCGATCTTGTCCACATCGGACGCCGCAAGGCCGGTCGTCCCGATCACCGGAGACGCGCCGGTCGCCACCGCCGCAAGCGCGTGGTGCAGCGCCTCCGACGGCCGCGTGAAGTCGACGAGGACGCGCGGCCGGGCCTTGCGCAGGAAAGCGGCGAGGTCGTCGCCGCTGCCTATCCCGCCCACATATTCGATGCCCGGCTCCGACTGGAACGCCGTGGCAAGCACCGAGCCGACCTTCCCGCGATGGCCGGCCACCGCGGTCTTGATCGGCTCGGTCACAGCGCGCCCGGGCTCAGTCTCGGCGCGGTCCGCGGCTGCGGCCGCCACCGCCGTTGCGGCCGCCACGATCCCGCCCGCCGAAGCCACCTTCGCGAGGCTCAGGGGCAGGCGAGGCCAGGGCGAGAGCCATCGCGTCGTGGTCGATCTTCTCCTCGATGGGCTCGCCCTTCGAGGTCAGCTCTTCGATGGCCGCCTGGCGGCTGAGGTTGAGCCTTCCCTGGCTGTCGATCTCGGTCGCCTTGACCACGATCTCGTCGCCAACGTTGGCCACCTCCTCCACGCGCTCGACGCGGTGGTCGGTGAGCTTCGAGATGTGCACCAGCCCGTCCTGGTTGGGCAGCACCTCGACAAACGCGCCGAAGGGCATGATCCTCACGACCTTGCCCTTGTAGATCTTGCCGACCTCGACCTCGTCGGTCAGGCTCTTGATCCACTCGATCGCCTTTCTGCCGGCCTCCTGGTCGACCGCGGCGATGAAGACGCGACCATCGTCCTCGACGTCGATCTGCGCGCCGGTCTCCTCGGTGATCTTCCGGATCATCGTGCCGCCCTTGCCGATGATGTCGCGGATCTTGTCGGGGTTGATCGTGATCGTGGTGATGCGCGGCGCGAAGTCGCTCATCTGGGTGCGTGGCTTCGGCAGCACGGCGAGCATCTTGTCCAGCACGAAGAGCCGCGCCTCACGCGCCTGCTCGAGCGCCTGGGCCAGGATCTCGTGCGTCAGGCCTTTGATCTTGATGTCCATCTGGAGCGCGGTGATGCCCTCTCGCGTCCCGGCCACCTTGAAGTCCATGTCGCCCAACGCGTCCTCGACGCCCTGGATGTCGGTGAGCACCGCGAACTTGCCTTCACGGGTGATCAGTCCCATCGCGATCCCGGCCACGGGAGCCTTGATCGGGACGCCCGCATCCATGAGGGCCAAGGTCGATCCGCAGACCGAGGCCATGGAGGTCGACCCGTTGGAGCTCAGGATCTCCGAGACGAGCCGCATCGTGTACGGCCATTCCTCGACAGGCGGTATGACCGGCAGCAGCGCGCGTTCGGCGAGCGCGCCGTGGCCGATCTCGCGCCGGCCGGGCCCCCGCAGAGGCCGCGCCTCCCCGACCGAGAACGGCGGGAAGTTGTAGTGGTGCATGTAGCGCTTGAACGTCTCGTCCGTCAGTCCGTCGAGCTTTTGCTGGTCGGACATCGAGCCGAGTGTCGCGATGGTCAGCGCCTGGGTCTGGCCTCGCGTGAACAGCCCCGAGCCATGAGTCCGCGGCAGCACACCGACTTCGACTGTGATCTGTCGCACATCCTTCAGGCCGCGACCGTCGACCCGCACGCCTTCTTCGACGATCCGCTGGCGCACACGGTCCTTGACCGCCTTGTCGAACAGCTTGCCCAGGATGTCCGCGTAGTCGGGGAAGCGCTCGCCGAGCTCGAAGAGCGTTTTCTTGCGCAGGTCGTCGACGCCGGCTTCGCGGTTCGCCTTGTCCGGGCTGTACAGCACCTTGTCGAGGCGCAGCGCGAGGTACTCTGACATGATCTCGACCATGTGCGGCGGGTAGGAGGGCGTCACGTGGTCGCGCTTCTCGAGCCCGACCTGCTGGCGCAGCTCCTCCTGGGCGGCGCAGATTCGCTTGATCTCTTCGTGCGCCATCGATAGGGCGTCGACCACCGCCGATTCGCTCACGCCCTTGGCCCCGGCCTCGACCATGAGGATCGCGTCCGCCGTGCCGGCGACCACGAGGTCGAGCTGCGACTCAGCCATCTGCGACATCGGCGGGTTGACCACCGGCTTGCCGTCGATGAAGCCCATCCGAACCGCGCCGACCGGGCCCTGGAACGGTATGTCGGAGATGACCAGCGCGGTCGACGCTCCGTTGATGCTCAGGATGGTCGGGTCGTTTTCCTGGTCGACCGAGAGCACCGTCGAGACGACCTGCACATCCAGTCGGAACCCCTCGGGAAAGAGCGGCCGCAGCGGGCGGTCCGTCAGTCTCGAGGCGAGGATGGCGGTCTCGCTCGGCCGTCCCTCGCGGCGCATGAACGCGCCCGGGATCTTGCCCGCGGCGTACAGCTTCTCCTCGTAATCGCAGGTGAGGGGAAACCAGTCGATGCCCTCACGCGGCTCCTTGGACATGACCGCGGTGCTGAGCACCACGGTGTCGCCCTGGCGCAGGATCACCGCGCCGTTCGCCTGCTCGGCCACCCTGCCGGTCTCGATCGAAAGCCGCCTTCCGGCGACGTCTACGTTTTTCGTGACTATGGCCACGTCATTACCTCCACGCAAATGTGGGAGGACGACCCTCGGAGGCGCGATCTGGTCAGATTCCTAGCAGCCGCCGCTTAGGTTTTGGCCTGAGTGGGGGCTTCTAAGAGCTGACCCGCGCCACCAGCGTGGGGTCCTCCCGGATTCAATTAATCCCTCCACCGAGGAGGGCGCCTTCTATCTCCTGATCCCGAGCTTGGCGACCAGGGCGCGGTAGCGCCCCACGTCGGAGTCCCTCAGGTAGTTCAGCAGACGCCGTTGTTTGCCCACCAGGAGGAGGAGGCCGCGGCGCGAGTGATGGTCCTTGGCGTGCGTCTTCAGGTGCTCGGTGAGCTCGCGGATACGTGCGGTGAACAGCGCGATTTGAACTTCGGGGGAACCGGTGTCCTTGTCCGCGCGCTTGTGCTCCGCGATCAGCTTGCCTTTGACGTCCGTCTCTACTGCCAAACTGGCTGGAAAGTATACGAGGCAGACGGCGGGGCCCGTTTAGCCCGCGAACTCCACCGATCCGTCCGACCTCGGATCGGCGCCCGCCCGCCAGGCCCTGGGCCCGTCGATGACCAGCGCTTGGGCATGGCCGAACTGGTGGTGCTTCGCCGGCATCAGGTGGATCGAAGCATCGGAGCGAGCCAGCCCGCCCGCCCCAGGATAATCTGCCTCGATTGAGGTCTTCTCACCGCCGGCGAGGATCCTGATCCGCGGCCGCGCGACCGCCTCGTCCGGCGCCAGGCCGCCGTCCACGAGGTTCATGAGCACCTGGGCCTGGAGCTGGGGCTGGCCGTCACCTCCCATGGTCCCGAAGGCGGCCCAAGGCCGGCCATCGCGGGCGGCCATCGCGGGTATCAGCGTGTGCATCGTCCTTTTCTTCGCCTCCAGCCGGTTCACGTGAGCTGGGTCGAGGCTGAAATAGCAGCCGCGATCGTGGAGCAGCACGCCGGTTCCCTCCGCGACCACGCCGGAGCCGAAGTCGAACGCCAGGCTCTGGATCAGGGAAACGACGTTGCCGTGCTCGTCCGCGGCGCACAGGTAGACGGTGTCGCCGGCATCGCGGATCGATCCGCGCGGCGCCACGGTCCGGCCGGGCGTCAGGAATTCGCCGGCTGGGATCGCGGCAAACTCCGGGTCTGTGATGTAGCGGTCGCGCAGCGCGTAGCTCTCGTCCCGCGCCTTGCGAAAGGGGGCGATGAAGGCCGGCCCGGGTTGCAGCTCATCCACCCGCAAGGCCCCGAGCCTCACGAGCATCGCCGCCGCGGCGAGGCCCTGCGTGGGCGGTGGAAGCTCGTAGATCGTCACTCCCCGGTACGCGAAGGCGACCGGCTCAACCCACTGCGAATGGTGATTCGCAAGGTCCTTGGCCGTGACGAAGCCGTCGCGCCGCTGGATCGTTTTCGCGATCGCCGCCGCAAGGTCGCCCCGATAGAATCCGCCGATTCCGCGGCGGCCGATGTCGCGCAGCACGGTGGCGAGCTGTGGATTGCGCAGGAGCATGCCGGCCTCCATCGGCGGGTAGAGCGCGTACGCCTCGGGCTCCCGAGCCAAAAACTCGGACGCCACCATCAGGTTCGCGGAAAGCTGAGGTGTGATCACGTACCCGTCGTGCGCGGCGGCGACCGCGGGCTCCAGGACCGCGCCCAGGCCGAACGTGCCGAAGCGCTCGAGCAGCCTGCCCCACGCCTCGACCGTGCCGGGCACGGTGACCGGCAGCGCGCCGCGCAGGGGCATCTCCTCGTATCCGCGCTCTCGCACGGCGGCGATTGACGCCAGCTCACCCGCGCGGCCGGCCCCCACGAGGCCGACAGGCGACTGGGCGCCGGCCGGCCACACGATGGCCATCAGGTCGCCCCCGATCGAGGTCATGTGCGGATAGACGACGCAGAGCACGGCATTGGCGGCGATCGCCGCGTCGATTGCGTTGCCCCCATCTTTCAGGATCCGAGCACCGGCCTCGCTCGCCAGGCGGTGAGGGGATGCGACGACGCCCGCGGTCATGCCCACGAGACTATCGCGGCAACGACCAAGGCGTGGCCGAAGCGCTCAGCGCGGCGCGATGAACTCGATGGCGCTGGGCTGGATCTCGAAGAGGGCCGGGAGGTACCCCGGCTGTTCGCCGTCGAGGTCGATGCGCACTTTCTCCGTGGAGGTGATCGAGATGCGCTTGCCGTACAGGAGCTCGATCTTGGGGTTGCGCTCGTCCAGGTGCTTGCCCTCGCGGATCGTGCTCATGCCGCGGATGGTCTCGATCTTCCCGGCATTCCCGACCAGCACCACATCGAAGACGCCGTCGGTCGGCGACGCCGAGGGCGCCATGCGCATCCCGCCACCGAAGTACTGGCAGTTCGCGATCACGACCTGCTGAGCTCGGGCAAGCTCGCGCGTGTTGCCGTCGATGATCACCGTCATCGGCTTGTTCCGATAACCCGCGAGGGCGAGCAGGGCCGTGACGGTGAATGACGCCGCGCCCAGCCGCTTGCGCGACCGGTTGACGCGGTGGACGACCTCGCCGCCGTAGCCGGCGTCGGCGATGTTGATGAAGTGACGGACGCCTGTGGTGCCGTCATGGTCCTGGTAGGTGACGCATCCGGCGTCGAGCCGCCGCGGCAGGCCGGTGCTGATGACCTGTATCGCCGCCTTTGTGTCGAGCGGGATGCGGAGCGTGCGCCGGAAGTCGCCGCCGGTGCCCAGGGGTACCATCGCGAGCTTGGACGTGGTCGGGATCGGGGCTCCGTTTCGGAAAAAACCGTTCACGACCTCGTTGAGGGTTCCGTCGCCGCCGACCGCGACCACCACCGGCCGCGAATCCTTGACCGAGCGCTGCGCGATGTCCGTCGCCTCCAGTGGGCGCGTGGTGAACACCGTCTCGTGGGGAATGCCCGAGGACGGCAGCCAGGCCTCGATTGACTTCCATTCGCGTCCCGCCCTGCCGCGACCCGAGGCGGGGTTGACGATGAACAGGACCGGCGCGCCGGCCCGGCCGCCTATGTCGCTCCTCCCACCGCGTGCCGGTTCATGATGCCCGCCGGGTCCAGGCCTTCTCGCACCGCTCGCCAAACGCGCATCCAGCCCCCCATCTCGTCGGCGATCCAGCGCGACCGGACCTGGCCGACTCCGTGATGGTGGCTGATGGTCGCTCCAAGCTCGAGGGCGGCGCTCATCGCGCCCTCCCAGGCACGTCCATACGATGCCCGCGCTTCCTCTTCCGACGGCTCCGAGCCTCCGAAAGTGAAGTACGCGCAGCAGCCCTGGTCGTAGGCATGACTGAAGTGGCATAACGCGATTCCGCCGACCGCTATTGCGGAACGCACCCGGGCGTGCAGCTCTGGAAGAGCCGTCCACCGCGCGGCGAGCTCGATCGTGTCCAGGTACGCGCCGGCCGGCTCCAGCATTGACGTCAACCGCTCCGCGGAGAGATCGAACCGATGCCGCTCCCACCGCTGCCACGGCGCCTCGCCGAGGTCAGCGCCCTCCCCCACGATCCGCTTGACCGCGGCGGCCTCGGCGGTGGCGAGCTCGGCCAGCCCCGCCGTGGCTACAACCAGGAGGCAGCCGCCATCGGGCAGGTCGTATCCGCTGAACGCCGTGTCGTCGGCGTCGTAGAGCCGCATGACAAGCGGCCTCATGCCCGACTGCATCAGCCTTCGCATGCGGTCGAGGCCGCTTGCCACGTCTGGGAGCGCATAGCCCCTACCGACCACGAGCTCCGGCATCCTGTGCACCCGCAGCACGGCTCCGAGGACGACGCCGAGCGCGCCCTCGGCCCCGAGCCACAGCTGGTGAAGGGCGGGACCGGCGGCGGACCGTGGGCCTGGTCGGGGAGCGGCGAACGAACCGTCGGGGAGGACCACCGCCAGCCCGAGGACCATGTCCTCGATGCTCCCGTAGCGGCTCGACTCCTGGCCCGACGATCTTGTCGCGATGAGTCCGCCCACTGTCGTGCCGGGCAGGGAGCTCGGGTAGTGGCCGAGGGTCAGGCCGAGCGAGTTGAGGTGCCGTTCGAGGACCAGCCCGTTCACGCCGGATTCGCACGTGCACGTCAGGTTCTCCTCGTCGACGTCGATGATCCGGTCGAACCCCGACATGTCGATCACGAGCTCGCCCGCGCCCGGCGACAGCGCGCCGCATACGCCGGTGGCGCCGCCCATGGGGACGACGCCGACGCCCGTCGAGGCGGCCCACTTGAGGAGCGCGCTGACCTGCTCGCGGCCGGAGGGACGGGCGACCAGAACCTTCGGAGGGGAGGTTTTTGCCCTCGCCTCCATGATCCCGAGCGGCCACATGTCTCGCACCGGCCGTTCGTCGAGGGCGGCCGCGCCGACGATCTTCTCGAGATCCGCTCTCATGCCGCCCCCTGCGCCGCCAACCGGCCCGCGAGCCAGCCCGTCAGGATCGGCACCCCAAACCCGCACGGCCCCGCGTAGTCGTATCCACCCAGCACGGCGCCCGCCGCGTACAGGTTGGACAGCGGAGCCGACCCCTGCCCGTCCAGCGGGTGCAGCATCCTGTCCGTTCGCAGCCCCGAGCGCAGCCCCACGGCCGGGTCCAGGTAGCGCAGGTGCTGCAGGCGCGTGCCGGCGGCGGTCACGGACGAGCCGTCATGAAAGACGCCGAGGTGGAGCAACGGCTCCGAGGGGACGCGGCCGCCCTCGACACCTCCTCCGATATACCGCCCGGTGGCGAGGACATATGCGTCGGCTCGAAAGGTTCGCTCGCCGGCGCGGGCGGCCGTGATCCGCCCGCCTGCCACATCGAAGGAGGTGAGCTCGCCCCTGACCGTCCCCAGCCCGATCGCCTGCTGCAGCCGCCACCCATGGGGCGAAGGCGCCGCCGCGAGCAGCTCGAATCCGTCGGCCGGAAGGTTGGCAAACCCGGGCGGGTAGGCGACGGCGGACGACCTGGCGCGGGTGAGGACCGGCGCGCGGCGCCCGTACAGGTCCGTGAGGGACGCGGTCGACGATAGGTCGGGGATCGTCACCTCCTCGGCGAAGGCGTCGATGCCGTGCAGCTCCGCGAGGGCCTGCGCCACCGACCCCGCGTCATAGTCTCCGACCTGCGGCAGACCGACCACGGCCACGCGGCGGCCGCCAAGGGCGCGCAGCTCTCCTCGCGCGACCGACGCCGGCACGAGGTTGCCCGGCCGCGCCAGTCCGTGGATATCGGAGTAAAGGCCGCTCGTCCGCCAGCCGCCTTCCATGGGCAGTCCGTCCTTCTCGAGCGCGAGGCGCACGCTTTGCACCGCGCCGTCGAGCTCCGTCGACAGCCGGACCGCATCCAGGCCCAGCCGAGTGATCGGGTGATGCGGCTGCGACTCGAGAATCGTGCCAAGGTCGTCGACTATCTCCATGGCGCCCGAATAGAGCGCAGTGGCTCCCGGCGCACGGGCCACGATGGTCACTTCCGCGCCCTCCCGCCTGGCGGCGAGCGCGGCGCAGTAGCCCGCGATTCCGCCGCCGATCACGAGCACGGCCGTCACTGGCCGGCGATGCGCCGGGTATCGGCGACGTCCTGGCGGAGCTGACGCACCAGCTCCGCGGCACCGGGGAACTTGATGTCGGCGTGCAGGAACTTGCTGAACCGCAGCTCCAGGCGCTGCTGGTAAAGATCGCCCTCGAAGTCGAGAAGAAACGCCTCGACGCGAAGCTGAGTGCCCCCGAAGGTGGGGCGGTATCCGACGGAAAGGGCGGCGACGAACTCGCCTTCCGGGGCTCGGGCCTTTCCGGCATAAGCCCCCAGCGCAGGCACCAGCTTGTTGGGCTCGATGCCAATGTTCGCCGTCGGGAAACCCAGGGTCCGTCCAACGCGGTCCCCCGACTCCACCGGGCCGGCCATCGAGTATTCGCGCCCGAGCAACCGGTTCGCCTCCTCGAGCTCGCCCGCCGTGACCAGGCGCCGCACCTCGGAGCTGTGCAGCTCGCGTCCCTCGAAGAGAAATGGGGCGACCACCTCGACCTCGTGCCCGTGCTCGCGCAGCCACTCCGCGCTGCCCGTCCGGCCTCGGCCGAAGGCGAAGTCGTACCCGATCACCCAGCGTCGGATCTCCATGACGGTCCCCAGGCGGTCCACGAACTCCTGGGGAGACAACGAGGCGAGCTCACGGTCGAACCGGACCACGATCGCGTGCGCGATCCCCGCGGTCTCCAGGAGGGCGAGCTTTTCCTGCAGCGTCGTGATCGACTGAGGGCAGTTGGCTGGGTCGAGCACGCACCTGGGATGCGGCTCGAATGTGATGAGCGTCGGCTGGGCGGCGCGCGCCTGGGCGCCCGCGACCGCGTGGCGGATCACGTCCAGGTGCCCCAGATGCACGCCGTCGAAGCTGCCGACGGTCAGTGCCACAGGCCCGATCGGGTCCGTGGGCAGTCCCAGGTGGACCTTCAGCTCAACACCTTTTCGGGCACAAAGGTGCGCCGCAGCGGGTCGGTGTGCCCGAGCGCGACGAGCTTGCCATCGAGGTCGTGAGCGCGGACGAGGCCGGGTCCGGGCTCGGGGAGAACGCGCACGGCGCGGCCCTGGCGGACCATCGCCTCCTGCTCCACGTTGAGCCGGACCCGCTCCATCTCGGGCAGTATGACCTCGGCCGGAAGCAGCCGGTCGCGGATCGCCTCGGCCGAGCTGAGCGCATCCGACCGCACCGCGGACTCGATGCCAAGGGGCCCGTACGCCGTGCGGACCAGGCGCCCGAGGTAGCCGCCCACCGCGAGCCGCGCACCGAGGTCGCGGGCGATCGAGCGCAGGTAGGTGCCGCTTCCGCAGCGGATCTCCACCCTGGCCACGGCATTCGGGCCGGGCTCGAAGCTCAACAGCGTCGCCTCGTAAACCTCCACCTCCCTGGCGCTGGGCCGGGTGGGCGCGCCGCCTCGCGCCAGCGCGTAGGCGCGCTTGCCCTCGACCTTGACGGCCGAGTAGGCCGGCGGCTCCTGGAGGATCCGGCCCGCGAAGCCGGCGAGCGCCTCGCGCACGACCTCGGCCGTCAGCGCACTGGGATCGCCCACGGCCTCGAGCTCCGCTTCCGCGTCATCGGTGGCGGTGACGGAGCCGAAGTGGATGTCGGCGACGTACGTCTTGGGGAGCCGCAGGGCGAACTCGGCCAGGCGCGTAGAGGATTCGAAGAGGATCGGAAGCACCCCGGTGGCCAGCGGGTCGAGGGTGCCGGCATGCCCCACGCGGTGGGCGCCGGACAGCCTTCTCAGCCGGCTGACGACCGAGAAGGAGGTCTCGCCGGCCGCCTTGTCGACGTTGACGACGCCTGCGGGAAAAGCCGCCTGGTCAGCTCTGGGTCGAGGCGGCACCGATCGCCTCCTTGGCCGCGGCGAGGACCAGCTTCACCGTCTCGTCGAGCGGACGGCCGATCTCCGCCCCTGCGGCGCGGATGTGTCCGCCACCGCCGAACTCGGCGCAGAGCGCGGCCGCGTCGACCGCCCCGCGGCTGCGCACGCTGATCTTGGTCAGCTCGTCCTGTACCTCTTTGAAGAGGATCGCGAGCTCGAGGCCGGCGATGCTGTTGAGCGTGTCGATGATGCCCTCGGACTCGGCCATCACGGCGTCAGCCTCGCGCAGCATGCGGCGCGAGACTGTGGCCCAGGCAAGGCGCCCGTCGAGCTCGACCTGCATCGTGGCGAGCGCCAGCCCGCTCAGCTTGAGCGTTGTCTCCGGCCGCATCTTGTAGACGAGGGTGGCGATGTGCCCTGGGTCCGCCCCGAGGCGCGCCAGCCTGGCCGCGTCCTCGAGGGCCTTGGGCGTGGTGTTCTCGTGGCGGAAGCCGCCGGTATCCGTGAGCAGCGCCACATACAGGTTCATCGCCATGGAAGGGGTGATCGGGTAGCCGAAGTGGTCCAGCATCTCCATCACCATCTGACCGACAGCCGAGGCATCAGGGTCGATCACGTTCAGGTCGCCGAAGCGCGAGTTCGAGGGGTGGTGGTCGATGTTGACGATGGTCGCGCGCGCCGCGATGGCCCGCACGTCGCTCCCGGATCGCTCGAGGTTTCCCGAGTCGAAAAAGAAGACGAGCTGCGGATCGACGCCGTGCGGCGGCTCCGACAGGATGCTCTCGTAGCCCGGGAGAAACGCATACATCTGCGGCAGCGGAGGCGACAGCAGGACCCAGGCGTCCTTCCCCTCGGCCCGCAGCGCCTCCGCGAACGCCAGGCTGCATCCCAGCGTGTCGCCGTCGGGGTCCTTGTGGCCGAAGATCAGGATCTCCTGGTTCGCGTCGATGAGCTCTTTGATCTCGTCGTATAGGGGACGAGTCTTGCTCTTGGCCTTGGCTATGGCGCCGCCTCCTGCCCGTCATCTTCTCGGTGGGGCAGCACCTCTTTCAAGAGCTCGGCGATGTGCACGCTGTACTCGATAGACGGATCGAGCTCGAAGCGCAGCTCGGGCGAGAACTTCAGGTTCTGCAGGCGGCGCCCGAGGTCGTGCCGGATCAGGCCCTTCGCCGAGTTGAGGCCGGCGAGCGATGCCTTCTGCTCCTCAGGGGTGCCCAGCACGCTGACGCGCACGCGGGCCTGGCGCAGGTCCGGTGACATGCGCACGGCGGTGATGCTCACGAAACCGATCCGCGGGTCCTTGAGCTCGCGCCGAATGATGGACATGATCTCCTCGCGCACCTGCTCGCCAACCTGGTCGGCGCGGTAGCTGGTCATGACGACCTCCGCAGTCGGCAGATGGAGCTGCCGGCTAAATTTCTTCCCGCTCGAGCCGGAACGTCTCCATTGTGTCGCCGGGCACGAAGGTCTCGTAGCCCTCCAGCGCGATTCCGCACTCCTGGCCCGCCGGCATCTCGCGCACGTCCTCTTTGAAGTGCTTCAACGAGGTGATGCGGCCCTCGAAGACCTGCTCTTTGCCCCTCGTCAGCTTGACCCAGCCGCCGCGGCTGACCTTGCCCTCCAGGACGCGGCTGCCGGCGATCACGCCGAGCCGCGGGATCTTGATCGGCGTGATCACCTCCACCCTGCCCTCGTGGATCTGGCGGTAGGTCGGCTCACGCAGACCCTTGGCGGCGCGCTCGACGTCCTCGGTCAGCTTGTAGATGACGTCGTAGTACCGAACCTCGACCTTCGCCCGCTCGGCGGCGGCGATGGAGGCGGGTGTCGGCTTGAGGTTGAAGCACACGATGATCGCGTTCGAGACGCTGGCCAGCAGGAGGTCCGAGTCGCTGACCGCGCCGACGCCCTGGCCGACGATCTTGATCGCCACGACGGGGTCCTCGATCTTCTGCAGCGCGCTGAGCACAGCCTCGAGCGTGCCCTGGGCGTCGGCTTTGACGACGAGGCTCAGCTCCTTGACCTCGCCCTCCTTCGCGCGGCGCGCGAGCTCCTCGAGCGTGATCCGCGGCGCGATGTCGCGCGCCGCCTCCAGGGTGCGCTTCTCGGTGAGCTTGGTGAGCGCGATCTGACGCGCCGCCTTCTCCGAGCCGACCACCTGGAAGATGTCGCCCGCCTGAGGGACCTCGCTCATGCCCGAGACCACGACGGGGGTGGCGGGAGGCGCGGATTCCACGGCCTGGCCGCGGTCGTCGGCGAGCGCTCGCACGCGGCCGTAGATGTGTCCGCACACGAAGTCGTCGCCGACCCGCAGCGTCCCTGCCTGGACGAGCACCGTTGCGACGGGACCCCGGCCCCGCTCCAGGTGGGCGTCGACGATCGTGCCGATCGCGTTGCGGTCTGGGTTCGCTTTGAGCTCGAGGATGTCAGACGAGAGGACGATCGTCGTGAGCAGATCGTCGATGCCCTGGCCGGTGCGGGCGCTGAGGTGCACGCACTCGTGCTCCCCGCCGTAGTGGCGCGTCACGATGCCCTGCTCGGCGAGCTCGGCATGGACGCGGTCGGGGTTCGCATCCTCCCTGTCCATCTTGTTGATCGCCACGATGATCGGCACCTTGGCGGCGCGGGCATGATGGATCGCTTCAATGGTCTGGGGCTTCACGCCATCATCGGCGGCGACGACGAGGACCACGAGGTCGGTGACCTGCGCGCCACGGGCGCGCATCGCGGTGAAGGCCTCATGCCCGGGCGTGTCGATGAAGACCACCGGGTGGCCGTCCGCGGTCTCGATCTTGTAGGCGCCGATGCGCTGGGTGATGCCGCCGGCTTCGCCCGCCGCGACGCGCGTCTTGCGGATGGCGTCGAGGATCGAGGTCTTGCCGTGGTCCACGTGGCCCAGCACGGTCACGATCGGCGGGCGCGGCTTGAGCTTGGCGGGGTCCTCGTTGGCGACCGAGAACAGCTCTTCGCGAGAGGTTGTGACGACATCTCCCTCGCCCTCGGAAGACTCGACGGCGACCACGTCCTCGCTCAGGACCGGCTCGACGGTGAAGCCGAACTCGTCCGCGACGATCTCGGCCGTCGCGAAGTCGATCACCTGGTTCATCGTGGCGAAGATCTTCGAGGTCATCAGCTTCTTGATGACCTCGACCGGGCTCACGCCGAGCTTCTCGGCCAGATCCTTGACCGACAGGGTCGGCGGAAGGACCGCGCGGCGGTCGCCGTTGGCCTCGATCTTGACCGCCACCGAGGACGGCCGGAAGGCCGAGCGGGCGGCCTCGATCGCGGCAGGCGCCAGGGGCGCCGCGGCGTTGCGGGTCAGCCGCCGCTGCTGCAGGAAGTTCACCAGCTCTTTCTGACTGATCCCAAGTTCGCGCGCGAGTTCGTGTGCCTTCATCCGGACTACTGATTATGCCGGTCCAGGCGAATTCGAAACCTGGGCCGCCCTCTCCCCTGCCGGCTCGGGCAGCCTCAGGCGGAGGGGGCTCGCGGCATCCACGCGGCAAGCTCCGACCACAGCTCAGGCGGCACCTGGGTGCCCAGCGCCCGCTCCAGGGCCCGCCGTTTGCGCGCGATGTCGATGCAGGCTGGATCCGCGTGCAGGTAGGCGCCGCGGCCCGCGGCCGCGCCCAATCGGTCGAGCACCGCGCCGCCGGCGGGAGCGCGCACGACGCGGATCAGCTGCCCCTTGACGCCCTCGCTACGGCAGCCGGCGCAGGTCCGGACCGGCTCACGGCGCGGTTTGGTCAGCCGGGGGCTCCTCGCTCTCGCTGGGCTTGATGTCGATCCGCCAACCCGTCAGCTTCGCGGCAAGGCGCGCGTTCTGGCCGTCGCGGCCGATGGCCAGTGAAAGCTGCCCGCGCGGCACCATGACGGTGGCGGTGCGGGTCGTGCGGTCGATCGTGACGAGGTCGGCTTTGGCCGGCCCCAGCGCCGCCGCGACGAGCGCCTCCGGCTCGTCGGACCAGGGGACGATGTCGATGTGCTCGTTGGCGAGCTCGCTCAGGATGGCGCGGTGGCGGACCCCCTTCGGGCCGACGCAGGCGCCCACAGGATCGATTCCCGGCTCGGTCGCGGAGACCGCGATCTTGGTCCGCAGACCTGCTTCCCTCGCGATGGCGCGGATCTGCACGGTGCCGGCTTTGATCTCGGGCACCTCGGCCTCGAGCAGCTGGTGCACGAAAGACCTCGACGCGCGCGAGACGCGGACCTGCGCCTGCCTGTAGTTGTGCTGGGCCTCGAGCAGCACGACGAGCACCGGCCGGCCCGGATGGAGCTGCTCCCCAGGTATCTGCTCCTCGGGCGGCATGACGCCCTCCGCTCGTCCGAGGTCGACGTACACGACGCCGGCCTCGATCCGGTCGACGATGCCCGAAGCCAGCTCGCCCCTGTGTTCGGCGACGTCGCGCAGCACCTTGTCGCGCTCGAGGTCGTGGATGTGGCGCAGCACCGCCTGCTTGGCGGTCTGCGCGGCCATGCGCTTGAAGTCCTCAGAGGGAAGCATCTGGACGATCGTCGATCCGTCCGGGCGGACGAGCCGGCTGCGTACGTCCAGCGCACCCGTCACCGTGTCCAGCTTGACGCTGACCTCGCCGGGCGGGCTGAACGCGCGCTTGTACGCCACCGCGAGGGCGCCTTCGACGGTGTGCAGCATCTCCTCGAAAGGAATGCCCACCTCCGCGCAAAGCGCGTTCAGCGCTTCGGCCAGCAGCGGCATAGCCGGCTCCGCGGCCGGCTCAGATGGCGACCGCGAGCCTGCCCGCGACAACGTCTTCCCATGAGATGTGGATGATCACCGGCGCACGGCCTCGCGCGGCCAGCGACTGGACGGCGATTCCGGCATCGTCGACCGCGGCGAGCTGCCCCTCGACGACCGTCTCGGACTCGCCGGTGCGATAGCGGACGTTGACCCGCTTGCCGTTGAACCTGTCGAAATCCAGGCGGCCCCTGAGCGGCCGCTCTGCGCCAGGCGAGGAGACCTCGAGGTCGTAGCGCCCCTCGATCAGCTCCGCGTGGTCGAGGAGCGGTCCCACGACCCGGCTCACGCGCTCGCAGTCCTCGATCGTGATCGGCTCGGCCCGATCGATGGAAACCCGAAGCGTCCTGCCGGCGGAACCCGACTGGTCGAGGGAGTAGAGCTCATAACCGAGGTGGTTGAGCGTCGGCTCGAGCAGCTCTTTGATTGACGATATGGGCCAGGTCGGCATGTCCGGTGTCTCAAGCCACCTTAGCAGGCCTCTATCGAAGTGGCTGCAGCCGCCTCCAGACCACCAGCAGAGGCGCGGCGTTGAAGATCGAGCTGTAGGTGCCCGAGACGATGCCGATCAGCAGCGCCAGGGCGAATCCTCTGAGCGTGGTTCCACCCGCGATGAAGATGGACGCCAGCACTAGGACGACCGTGAAGCTCGTGATGATGGACCGCGCGGCGGTCTGCATGATGCTCAGGTTGACGATCTGCTCGAAAGACAGGCGCTGGCTCACCCGAAGGTTCTCGCGGATCCGGTCGAAGACGACGATCGTGTCGTGAACCGAGAAACCCACGACGGTCAGGACCGCGGTGACGAACAGGCTGTCAATCTCGCCGATGCGCAGGCCGATCACCTTGCCGAGGATCGAAAACACGCCCGTCAGGAGAAACACGTCGTGCAGCAGGGCGAACAGCGCAGACCCGCCGAACTGAAAACCGGCGCGCCATCCGCCGGGCACGTTCCGGAAACGGATGGCCAGCAGGAAGAGGATGGCGACCGACGCCGCGAGCACGGCGAGGAGGGCGAACTCGATCGTCTCACCGGCGATCGTCGGTCCCACCTCCAGGATCTGCGTGACGTCCGCCTTCCCGAGCTTGCCCTCCAGGTCGCTGATCACCGACGCCTGCTGCTGGGTCGTCAGGGGTGGATACCGGATGATGAAGCCGCCGCTGCCGGTGGAGATCACCGACCCGTTGAGGTTCTCCCCGTCCACCTTGCTCTGGACCTCCGCCAGGGATGGATGGCTGGCGAAGGCGACGGTGAACTCGGTACCGCCGGCGAAGTCGATGCCCAGCAGGAATCCCCTCGTGGCCATCGAGATGATGCCCGGGATGATGATGAGCAGGGAGATCGCGAAGAATATGTTGCGCATCCCGATGAGGTTGAGCCTGCGCACGCGCGGCTCCCGAGGGGCGACGGCCGCGACCGGGGCGATCTCCTCCCTGACCGGCGCTTCGTCGACGATGTCGGCGGTTTGCTCCGGCGGCCCTAGGTCAGACACTTCGCGCGCGGTCCACGCCGAGGAGCACAGGGCGCCGCAGCAGTCCGCCACCGGTCAGGACGATCGCCAGCAGGTTGTGGGTCACGATGATCGACGAGATGAGGCTCGCCACCACGCCGATGCCGAGCGTGACCGCGAAACCCTTGACCTGGGACGGCCCGATGAAGCCGAGGATGACGCAGGTGATGAAGGTCGACGTGTTCGAGTCGCGGATCGCCGGCCAGGCGCGCCTGACCGCCGCATCGACCGCCGCCCCTATCGTGCGGCCTGCTCTGACCTCCTCTTTGAAGCGTTCGAAGATCAGCACGTTGGCGTCGACCGCCATCCCCACGGAAAGGATGAAGCCGGTGATGCCGGCGAGCGTCAGGGTCACCGGCACGACCTTGAATACCGCCAGGACCGCGCCGGCATAAAACAGCAGAGCCAGGCTGGCCAGGAGCCCGGGGATGCGGTAGTACACGATCATGAACAGCACCACGATCGAGAGTCCCAGCAGCCCGGCGGCGAGGCTGAGCTTGACGGACTGAGCGCC
>DASXBE010000203.1:0-9786 GCA_036491815.1 Candidatus Dormiibacterota bacterium
CGACGGGATCGCCGTCCGCGTGCCGGTGCCGGAGGCGCTGGAATTGATGCGCGGGGTGGTTGATGAGGTGATGCTCGTGAGCGAAGACGAGATCGTGGCCGCGATGCGGGTGCTCTTCGCCGATTCCGGACTGATCGTCGAGCCGGCCGGCGCCGCCGGGGTGGCGGCGATTGCGCGACGAAAGAGCGAGCTAGCCGGCCGGCGGGTTGCGACTCCGATCACAGGAGGGAACCTCAGCGAACGACAGATTCGTGATTGGCTCCCGTGAAAGGAGTCCATCCCCATGCTGGGGTTACCGTCGCGGACCTACCATCACGCTCGAGTACATGGATGCGGCAAGCCAGGTAGCTTTCATCCTCATGGGCTTGGGAGCGCTCCTCTTAGCCTGGAAGCAGCCCTATCGAATGCCCAGATTTCAGCGTTTCGCCGTCGCAGCGTGTGGAGCCTTAAGCCTGGTCATCGGGTCGGTCCGCCTAATCCGCCTCATCCTCTGACCTCGCGTCTCGGGTAACACTCAGTAACTCCCGCCAACACGAACAGATGCCTACTGGCCCTCCAGGTTCGCCAGGTAGTCCAGGGTCGCCAGCGGTCCGTGCTGGGCGAAGATCTCCGGCATCGCACGCTGGAGGCCTGGCTGCAGCTGGGCCGCCAGCTGAGCCCGGAGCTCTATCGGGAGCTCGGCCCGCCGGCGCGCATATGAGCTGACGAACCGCCGCAGCTCCGGGTCGAGCCGGCGCAAAAACACCTCCGCGGCGGACGCCGGCGCGGCCGGCTGCACCACGGCGGCCGATCCCCCCGCGGCGGGCGGCGGCGGCGGATAGGTCGCGCGTCCACCGGGCAGTTGCCACAGGGCGACGGAGTCTGAATCCTTGACCACGATCGTCCCCGCCGCCAGGTCGCCGAGCCGCTTGCCCCTACCGTTCGCGAACAGAACGATCGTACCCACGCCGTAGCCATAGGGGAGAAAGTCGACGATCCGGACGATGTTGCGGATCGCGGCTTGGGCAAACGTGAGCGGCTCGCCCCGATCCCCCACCGCTCGCAGCCGGAAGACTTTCTTGCCCACCGTCTGGCCCGACCACAAGCCTTCGCTGAGCCAGAAGTAGCCGAAGATCACCACGAAGCTGCCGATCACAAGGATGAGCGTGGCCACCGTGTTCGCCTGGACCACCGCGAACACCAGCGCGAAGAACGACACCGCGACCAAGATCCCAGCCACGATCAAGAGATCCAGGATCTGAGCGATCGCGCGGGTACCCATCCCCGCGACCTGATAATCGAATGACACGCGCTCTGGAGTGGCCACGACGAGCTCCGCGTCCGGCTGAGGCTCCATTCCGGCTATTTTGCTTCCGTGAGGGCCGAGGATTTCGTGGCGCTCCGTCGCGATGACTGGAACCGGCTCGAGGACCTGCTGGCCCGAGGAGGCGGCGGAAGTCTCAGCCGGCTCGCTCCGCAACAGGTCCTCACCATGGCGGCGCTCTACCGCCGCGCCACCGCCGACCTCGCGCGCGCGCAGCGTGACTGGCCAGGGGAACCGGTCCACCGTTACCTCAACGGCCTGGTCGCCCGAGGGCACGGCGTGGTGTACCGGCGCGGCGGGAACATCTGGCAGCGTGTGCGCCGCTTCTATGTCGAGACGCTGCCGCGCACCTACCGCGAATCATGGCCGTTCGTCGTGGCGGCAGGCGCGCTGCTCTTCGTTCCTGCCTTCGTCGCATTCGTGGTCGTGCTCGCCCACCCCGACGCCGCCTACGCAATCGCACCGGCCCAGCTGATCGACCAGGTCCACCAGCACCAGCTGTGGACGCACATCCCGCCCGACCAGCGCGTCACCGAGGGCGGGCTGATCATGACGAACAACATCTACGTCTCGATGCTCGCCTTCGCATTCGGTGTCGTGTTCGGGCTGCCCGTGATCTACGTCATGATCTCCAACGGCATCAGCCTCGGCGGGCTCTTCGGATTGACCGCCGCCTACGGCATCGGCGGCGGCCTTTTCGACTTCGTGATCGCCCACGGCGTGCTCGAGCTCTCGATCGTGATCGCCCAGGGGGCGGGCGGCTTGATGATGGGCTGGGCCCTGATCTCGCCAGGCAACCTGTCGAGGTCCGACGCGCTGGTGCTCGCCGCCCGGCGCGCCTTCACGCTCCTGCTCGGCCTGGCTCCGCTCTTGATCGTCGCCGGCACGATCGAGGGCAACATCTCGCCTTCCGACGCGCCCTTCCCGCTCAAGCTGACGATCGGCCTCGCGACCGGCGGCCTCTTGTACACCTATCTGTTGATGAGCGGGCGGCCGCGCCACCGCTCCTCAGAGCAGCGCTCGCTCCTTGAGCTCCAGGTACCTCTCGACGAGCGCAGGCGAGAGCCTGCCGGCGACCACATCCAGGCCTAGCACGCCCCCGCGGCGCAACAGCTCGAAGCTTTCGCGGCGGCTCGCCACGAACTGCTCGGCGGCCGCCCACTCATAGGCGCGCGAGGAGGTGGTGATCGCGGCGTCGCGGGCGCCGATCACCGCCGGGTCTGACATGGCGACCACGAGGACGAGGTGCCGGGCGGCGAGCCGCAGGCAGTGCGCCACCAGCTCCTTCGAAGCCTCGGGGTCCTGGACGTCCGTGAGCACGACGACCATCGAGCGGCGGCCGAGGCGCAGCGCGAGGTGCGTCATCGCGTGCCCGAAGTCCGGTTCCACGTACTCAGCCTTGATCGCGTACAAGACCTCGGTGAGGCGGCGAAGCTGCGTCGTCCCGCGTTCGGGCTTGACGAAGCTCGTGACCCGGTCGTCGAAGGTCATCAGCCCAACGCGATCGCCGTAGGCCTGGGCGACCCAGGCCAGCATCAGCGCGGCGTTGATCGCGTGGTCGAGCTTGTCGAGGTCGCCCGCCGGCGCGGTCATCAGCCGCCCGCAGTCGAGAGCGATCATCACCTGCTGCCCGCGTTCGGCCTCGAGCTCAACCACCACGGGGTGGTCCCGGCGCGCGGTCGCGGTCCAGCTCACGCGCCTCACGTCGTCACCCCGCACGTAGTCGCGCAGCCCGGCGAAAGCGGTCGACGCGCCGGGCGGGCGAGCCCGCCGCAGCCCGGCCATCGCCCGCAGGCCGCGCCGCAGGCTCAGCTGGATCCGCTTGATCGCGACGATGTTGGGAAATACCGCGACGTCCTGCGGCTCTTTGAGCCGGACCTGCCGCCGCCACCAGCCATCGTCCCGAAAGACCCGGATGTCGACGGAACCGAAGCGGAAAGCGCCGCGGTGAGGAGACATCGTGCGGTATGTGACCTGGAGGCGGCCGGCGCGATCGAATCGACCCGCGACCTGCCGTGGCTCTGGTCGCAGGTCAGCCGGCGCGTGGTCGGAGACCTCGGCCCGCAAGCCGGCCGCCAGCGGGTTCTGGATCACCACGGACACCTCCTCGGGCTCTCCGAGCGAAAACGGTTGCGGCACGACGCGGTGGACGTTGAATCCGAAGCGCGAGGGCAGCAGCGCCAGGTCGCGGACGGCCAGGATGACGAGGCCCGCGTTGTACACGATGGCGACGAAGCCGATGACGGGCGACACGACCGAAAGGGCGATCAGGCCGGCGCCGATGGCGATCGCCCACAGCAGGCGAGGCTGCGGAGCGAGACCGCGGATCAAGCCGGGGTCAGCGCGGGGGCACCACTCGGGCCGCCACCGACTGCAGCACGCTGTCCGGCGTCTGGCCCGACACCTCGGCCTCGGGCCGCAGGATCAAGCGGTGACGAAAGGCGGGCGCGAGCAGCGCCTTCACATGGTCCGGCGTCACGAAGTCGGAGCCGTCGAACGCCGCGTAGGCGCGCGCCGCAAGCATCAGAAGGACTTCGGCGCGGGTGCTCGCGCCCAGGGCGATCTCCGGCGCGTTCCTCGTCGCCTGCGCGAGATCGACGACGTAGCGGCGGATTCGCTCGTCCAGCACGATCTTCGAAACCTGCGCTTTGCAGGCATCGATGTCGGCGGGACCCAGGGCGGGCTCGACGCCGGCCTTCACCGGGTCGCGGAGCTCGATGCCAGACTCCCAGCGGCGCAGCACCTCCATCTCGTCAGCGGCGGTCGGATAGTCCATGCGGACCTTGAAGAGGAAGCGGTCCTGCTGCGCTTCCGGCAGCGGGTATGTGCCCTCGTACTCGATGGGATTCTGGGTCGCGAGGACGAAGAACGGCCCGGGCAGCGGGAGCTGCTGGCCCTCGAGCGTCACGCCGCGCTCCTCCATCGCCTCGAGCAGCGCCGACTGAACCTTTGCGGGCGCGCGGTTGATCTCGTCCGCCAGCAGGATGTTGGTGAAGATCGGGCCGCGCCTGAGGGCAAAAGTGCGGCTCGTGAGGTCATACACAGAGGTGCCGACGATGTCCGCCGGCATGAGGTCGGGAGTGAACTGGATGCGACCATACTCGAGCGCGAGCGCCCGCGCGATGGACTTGGCGAGCAGGGTCTTGCCTGTCCCCGGCACGCCCTCGAGCAGGACGTGGCCCTGCGCCACCAGGGCGATCGCGCACAGCCTGATCGCGTCCTCCTGTCCGACGACAGCCTTGGCCAGCTGCTCGTAGAAGCGAGCGTAGAACTGCGGGGCCGAGACGGCGGTGGCTGTCACGCCGGCCCCTGAGGGAGGTTGCGCCGATGGCGCTCCTCCGCGACCGGATGCGCGAGCCTGTGCAACCGCTGGGCCGCGCTCAGCAGGCCCGATTCGGTCGCGGCGGATCGGTTCAGGTCGTTCTCCGCCTCGGCCAGCTCGGCGGCAAGCTCGGGGGCCCGCACCCAAAGAGCATTCCAGAACTGCTCCCGCGGCTGCATCGGAAGGCCGGTGCGCGACGCCACGGAACGTTCGGTCGCGGAAGCCAGAAGGCCCAGCGTCACCGACCGCGCGCTCGAGCGACGCAGCAGCTCGCCCACAGCGACCGACCACTCGACGTCCGACCTCACGACATCCGGCGCACGCTTCATGACCGGACCGAAAGAGCGGCCCCGGAGGATGAGCCCGACGAAGACCGCGACCAGCAGCCACAGCAGGCCTGCACCCCATGGGGTCGTCACCCATGCCTGCGGGGCGAAGTCGCTGAGGATCAGGCCGTGGTGATACTCGTCGAAACCGACGCGTGACCCTGGCCCGGCCAGGGAGAGCAGGTCGCTGAGCAGCCGTCCGTTGTCCAGCTTCTCGAGGAAGCCGTTGCAGAGCACGAGCGGGTCCGCGAGCACGACTGCTGTGCCGGACCCGATGCGCTGCATGTAAGCGGTGGCCAACCCTGCCGCGGTGCGCAGGACCGGGACCTGGCCCGCCGCGGGGTCGAGAGGCATGACGAACCCGTTGCCGGCGACCTGGTTCACTCCATCGAGGACGGGATTGCCGGACTGGGTCGCCGCAGGCGCGTATCCCCCAAGCCGCGAAACCCCGAGGGCTGCGTCCAGCTGCTGGTCGCCCTGCTCAGAGGCGTAGACCAGGACGCCACCGGAGCGGACCCAGTTCACGGTGAGCTGCGCGTCGTCCGCGGTGAAGGGGCTCGTGGGCGTGAACACGAACAGGATCCCCGTGCTCAGCGTCGCCGACGGCGCGAACGTGCCGGCGATCTGGTCGGTGGGGTGGCCCATGGACTGCGAGAAAAGCATCGCAGCGGATGTCCCGTTGGCCGCGTCGCTGCTGGAGGCATGCTCGGGCGAGTCCTGCTGCGGTTGTGTCAGGTACACGGCGGCCGCCACCAGGATGGCAACCACAGCGGCGACGACCCATCCGCGCATCGCCTTCATGCCGCGGCCTCCACCACAGCCTGGCGGTATGGCGCGGCGACCTGCGCGGCCCGCGCATAGGTGGCCTCGTCCACGTCCCGAGCGCCGTAGACCGCGGCCTCGAACGGGGTCAGCAGCGGTCGAAGGCTTGCGAAGTCGGGTGCCCGGCGAAAGATCTCGCGGACGGTGAGCGGGCTTCCCTCCCACGTCCGCTCGCCGGCCAGCGTCGCGGCCACGCCGGCGCACAGGGCGCGAATCGCGCCGACGCGGTCGCCGGCGGCCACCAGACGGTCCGCGTCGGCAAAGTAGTCCGCGGGCGGCCTGGGACCGGTTGGTGTGGTGGCCCTGATGGTCTGGGTGAACCGGCCCCGCGTAGAGCGGAACACCACGACCGCCAGGGCGATCACCGTGCCGATACCGACCAGGTAGAAGATCCACTGCGGCGAGGCCGGGCCACCACCACCGCCGAGCAGCCGCAGGAGCTGGGCCAGGCGGTCCTTGAACCACTGGATCAGGTTGTCGATCCAGGACGGCGGACGGTGCAAAGCGTCGTAGCGGTGCATGGACATCACGTCGTGCAGGCGCTGCTGCGCGGTTGCCGGGTCCGCCGTCGTGGCCGGAGAGTCAATGGCGCTCAAGAGCGCCTGCAGGCGGGTCCGCGCGTCTGCGTAGTCCGGCGGTCTCCGGACCAGGTCGGCGGTGATCTCCGGCTCGCTCCCGCCGATGGCCGCCCGAAGCACCGCCGCGGCGTGAACGGCCGGAGCGGTGTCCCCGGGCGAGGCGTCTTTGATGATGTCGTAGGCCTGTTGCACGGCGTCCCGGTAGGCCGAGGGCTGTGAAGCGGCGGACGCCGGAAGCGCAGCGCCTAGGCCGATGGCCGCCGCCGCGACGAGGGCGGCGACGACCTGGACCGCGACGTTGGGCCTCAGGGCGCGAGCTGCGGGCCGGCCGCCCGCTGAGCAAGCTGGAACAGGTCGAGCGCCTCGCGGCGAACCCGGAGGTCGAAGTAGACGAGGACGATCACGATCTGGAGCACGGGGTTGACCAGCGCGTCCACGATCGTCTGCAGCGCGCCGCTGATCGCGACCACCACGAAAGAGGAGACCAGGAGCAGCAGCAGCTCTTGCGCGATGACGAGGAATGCGCTCAGGCCAAGCTGCACGACGTAGAACACGATCGCCATCAGGAACAGGACCAGGAACGTCCTCCACCATCGGCCCTCGACCAGATGCCAGCTGCGCCCCATGGCGGTGCCGAGCCCGGCGCCCTCGACGAACATGACCGGCATCACGGCCACCCAGCAGACGCCGATCCAGATCCACAACGGGAAAAGGCAGATGCCGACGCTGAACATCAGGCCGATGAGGAGCCAGTAACCCAGCAGCTGAAAGTAGCGGTGGAGCACCCCCCTCAACATGCTTCCGAGGGTGACCGACCGGCCCATCGCGGACTCGCATGCCGCGTAGGTCACCGCCCCGTACGTGAACGGGATGAGCACGATGATGAGCACCAGCAGGAGGCCGAGGCCGAAGAGGCTGCCCACGACGGCCGTCGTGTTGGCTGACTGGCCGCTGAAGGTCTGCTGCGCGAACCCGCCCAGAAGGGCGAAGTAAGAGCCATACAGGGCGGCGGTGGGTATCGAGAGGATGACCGAGATGCCCGCGAAGAGAAGGAAATGGCGCCGGTACATTCGGAAGGTCTCGTCGAGCAGATCGCCGATCTCGAGGGGGCGCAGGCGGAGCGGGGCGGGTACGCTCACGATTGCTTACATTGTCGCGGTTGGGCACAAGCTGTTCCCCAGGCGTTCTCTTCCTTGAGGGATGGCAAGTCTGGGAGTGATGCCGAAAACTGAACCGGACGATGTCAGCGTCTTGCTCGTCGAGGACGACCCGTCAGTCGCTCAGATGTACAAGCTGAAGCTGGAGCTGGACGGGTATCACGTCGAGCTCGCCTCTGACGGCGAGATGGCGCTCCAGCTCGCCCGCAGCACGATGCCCGACATCATCTTCCTGGACATCCGCCTGCCCAAGCTCGACGGAATCGGAGTCCTCGAGGCGTTGAGGGCGGACCCCGCGACCGAGGCTCTGCCCGTGGTCATCCTCTCGAACTTCAACGAGCAGGAGCTGGTCGAGCGCGGAGCCCGCCTGGGCGCCCTCGACCACCTGATCAAGAGCCAGACCACGCCGGCCAAACTGGTTCGCAGCCTGGAGGGCTGGCTCAAGATCTAGGATCGCGGCCCATCAGAGACGGATCTCTGTGGGGCCCTCCCTCCTCCCGCCGACCCTCCCCCGCCGGCACACCGCCGACGACTCTAGGCCGCAAAAAACCGGCGATCAACCCAGGTTGTAAAGACCCGAGCGTCCCGAAAGTCAGGGCTTGGTGCCCGCCCCCGAGCCCGCGGGCTCCTTGTGGCGGTGCTTGACCGGCGTGAACTTGAGCCCGTCCTCGCCCTCCACGTCGATCTGCACCGTGTCGCCGCGCGAGATCTTCCCGCGAAGCAGGTGCTCGGAGAGCTGGTCCTCGATCCGACTCGTGATCACCCGCCTCAGGGGTCGGGCACCGTAGACCCGGTCGTACCCCTCTTTGGCGAGGAGATCCTTCGCCGCGTCCGTGACCTCGATCGTGATCTGCTGCTCGCCCAGGTGCTTGCCAAGGCGAACCAGCTGCAGGTCGACGATCTGGCGGATCTGCCCAGTGGTCAGGCTCTTGAACACGACGACCGCGTCCACACGGTTCAGGAACTCGGGGCGGAACATCCGCTTCAGCTCCTCGTCGATCTTCTCTTTCGTGTTCTTGTGCCTGCGCTCGACTTCCTCGGCCTCGTCGACGACGGCGGGCTGGAAACCCAGTGTGGTGCCCGCCTGGTTCACGTCTCGAATCCCGAGGTTCGAGGTCATGATGATCACGGTGTTGGCGAAGTTGACGATCTTGCCCTTCGCGTCGCTCAGGCGGCCGTCCTCGAGGATCTGCAACAGCATGTTGAAGACCTCGGGGTGCGCCTTCTCGATCTCGTCGAACAGGATCACCGAGTAGGGCCGGCGGCGCACCGCCTCGGTCAGCTGGCCGCCCTCGTCATAACCGACGTAGCCCGGAGGCGAACCCACGAGCCGCGCTGTGGTGTGCCGTTCCATGAACTCCGACATGTCGAGCTTGATCAGCGCGTCCTCGGAGTCGAACAGGTACTCGGCAAGGGCGCGGGCGAGCTCGGTCTTTCCGATGCCGGTCGGGCCCAGGAAGATGAATGACCCGATGGGTCGCCTGGGGTCCTTGAGCCCGGCGCGGGCGCGGCGCACGGCCTGCGAGACGGTGACGATCGCCTCGTCCTGGCCGACCATGCGCTTGTGCAGCTCCTCCTCCATGCGAAGGAGCCGTGCCGTCTCCTCTTCGACCAGCCGTGAAACCGGCACACCGGTCCATGAGGCGACGATCTGCGCGATGTCCTCTTCTCCGACCTCGGGCACGGTTTCGCCGAGCTTGTCACGCCAGGCGGCTTCCTTCAGGGCGAGCTTGTCCTGCAGCTTTTTGACCTTGTCCCGCACGCTGGCCGCCGCCTCGAAGTCCTGCTTGTTCACCGACTCGTCCTGGTCCAGCCGCTGCTTGCGGATCTCCTTCTGCAGCTCCTTCAAGTCGTCCGGAGTCGTCGTCAGCTTCATCCGCACGCGGGCCGACGCCTCGTCGATCAGGTCGATCGCCTTGTCAGGAAGAGCCCGGTCGCTCACGTAGCGGTCGCTCAGCGTCACGGCCGCCTTGACCGCTGCGTCCGTGATCACAACCCGGTGGTGCTTCTCGTACAGCGCCTTGACCCCGTTGAGAATGTCGACCGTCTCCGTCAGCGACGGCTGGTCGACGAACACGGGCTGGAAGCGCCGCTCCAGGGCCGCGTCTTTCTCGATGTACTTGCGGTACTCGTTCAGCGTCGTGGCGCCGATGCACTGGATCTCGCCACGGGCGAGTGCCGGCTTCAGGATGTTGGCGGCGTCGATCGCCCCCTCGGCCGCGCCCGCTCCCACGAGCGTGTGCAGCTCGTCGATGAAGAGCACGACCTCGCGGCTCGA
>DASXBE010000204.1:0-7930 GCA_036491815.1 Candidatus Dormiibacterota bacterium
GTGGCCGCTCTGCTCGAAACGTCGGTCCAGTCGGTCAACAGCGCGCTGCAGCGAGCCCGCGCCTCCATGGCGAAGAGCAACGTGAGCTCCAGCGACGCGCTGCCGAAGCTGAGCGACTCGGACCGCGCCATGCTCGACCGCTACGTCAAGGCTTTCGAGCGTTACGACATGACCGCCCTCGCCGCGCTCATCCGCGAGGACGCCACGCAGTCGATGCCGCCCTACGACATGTGGCTTCGCGGGCGCGACGACATCTTCGCCTGGTGGGTCGGGCCGGGCATCGGATGCAAGGGTTCGCGGGTCATCCCGACATTCGCCGCGAACGGCTCACCCGCCTTCGGCCAGTACAAGCCGAGCCCGGACGGCGGCTTCGATCCATGGGCGCTGCAGGTCCTCGAAGTGTCAGGCGGGCGGATCAGCGAGCTCACGTTCTTTCTCGACACCGCGCGGGTGTTTCCGCTGTTCGGACTGCCCCTTCACCTGGACTCGTAGAACCCTTCCGAGCCCCGCGAAGCCGATCAGGTCCACCAGGCGTGGGCTCGCGTTCGCCAGCGTGAGCTCGTATCCGCTCCGGCGGGCTGCCAGGTGGAGGCGGGCCAGGCGCTCGACCGTGCCGAGGTCGGGCTCCGGGCAGAGGGCGCAATCGAGCACGACCGTGGTTGTGCCCATCTTGATTCAGACCCCCGCGGGCAGGCAAAGTAATCGGAGCCCGAAGCAGAGTCCGAGGCGGCGTGAGGAAACCGACGGCGCCGACCGGCCGTTAGACCTGACGGTGAATCCGATCAAGAAGCCCCATTTGCGTCGCGCCGCCGTCCTGCTGGCCGGACTGGTCCTCGTGGCGTGCTCCAGCCCGCCCGCGGCCCGGACTCCCTCGCCCAGCCCTGGGATCTCGCCGTCGGCCGCCCCCTCGCCGATCGCATCGCCTGCGGCCCAGCTTGGCCCCGGCGGCCTGACCCTCGACGAGGAGGTGGGGGCGGTGATGATGGTCGGCTTCCAGGGACTGCTCACCGACTCGGTCCTGGCCGACTTCAGGCAGCACCAGTACGGCGGCCTCCTCGTGGTGAACCTGAACCACAACGCGACCTCCGCGGCGTCGATGACCTCATTGGTGGCCGGAGTGCGGGGCACCTCGCGCCATCGCCTGATCGCGGCGACCGACCAGGAGGGCGGCTATGTCTGCCTTGCCGTCAGCACGGTGCCGTGCGGGCCGATGCCCGTCGGTCAGGCGGAGACGACGCGGATGGCGACAGCGCTGCACGCGCTCGGATTCGACCTGGACCTCGGCCCGGTTTCGGATGTCTGCAGCGGGGCCGCCTCGATCATGTGGGGCCGCTGCTACGGGACACAGCCCGCGCCTGTCGCCGCCTCGGTCGGACCGGTGGTCGACGGGATCCACGCCGCCCACATGCTCGCTGCGGCCAAGCACTTTCCAGGCCACGGCGACACGAGCGTCAGCTCGGAGACGCAGCTCCCCAGGATCAACGAGAGCCTGGCCACCATCCAGGTTCGCGGATGGCCGCCATTTCAGGCCGCGGTCTCCCACGGCGTCGACTTCGTGCTGCTCGGCCACCTCTACTACCCGGCGATCGACCCCGTCCGGTCCGCCGACCTGTCGCCGGCGACGGTGGCGATGCTGAGGACCGGGCTCGGCTTCCGCGGCGCGATCATCTCCGACGACATGGAGATGGGCGCGATCACGAACAGCACGCCGACACCGGAGGCGGCGGTGGAGTTTCTCCTGGCCGGCGGCGACATGGTCATGGTCGCCCACCACCTGGCGGTCGCCGACGCGACGTTCGACGCGATCAAGGGAGCGGTTCTGTCCGGTCGCCTGCCGCGGTCCCGGCTGGACGAGGCCGTGGCCGCCCTTCAGGCCCTGCCGGCCTAGCCGCTACGCCTTTTGGTCGGCATAGAGGTCAGGTCGGGCGGAGCCGCCGCCGCCCGGTCAGTCGTCCGGCCGGAACGGCTCCAGGTGCTCCAGGTCCTCTTCGCCGAGCTCGGCGAAGAGCGCCAGGTCGTCGCTGCGCTGCAGGAATCGGCGCGGCAGGATCACCTCGTGCTGGAGCAGGCCCTGAGGCAGGAGGACCACCCCGACGAGATCCTCGCCGTCGAACAGAACATCCTTCACCTCGCCCAGCTTCCGGCCGGTCCGTCCGAGCATCACGTTCTCGCCGGCCTCGATCTCGAGCTCGCTCGCGGGCTTGTGCGCGACCTCCTCGATGGATCCGGGTATCGACGGCGATGCACCAAGCGCGCTCCCCAGGTCGGACAGCTCCTCGCCTGCAGACTCGGCCTCATAGCGGTAGCTGAGGTAGGGGTGCAGGCGGCGCGCAGCCTGCGCGGCGATGTGAAGCTCGATCAGCTCGTGCGCAACCGTGCTGATCGCTTGTCTCGGGACGACCAGCTCGTCCGCCAGCAGCATCGAGCCAGGGGAGAGGAGATGGCCCGAGAACTCCCGGCCCTCCTTGACGACCAGCGCCTTGAGCCCGTAATCGGCGGCGCCCACCAGCAACCGATGCAGCTTGCCGATCGTCCGGCCATCGCTGGACCGGACCTCGGCCCCCAGGTGGAAGTCATCGGGCGACCAGGACTTCGAGCCGCTCACAGCGCGCTCGACGCTACCACCTGCGGGCGCGGGCGCGCCGGAAACCCTAGCTTTCGGGCACCGGCGTGGGCGCGGAGTCAGGCGACAAAGCAGCGTCGCCCGCCGGATCCGCGCCGTCAGCCGTACCTCCCCCCATCTCATGATCGAACTTGCGCACCCAGCGATCGATCACGGAGACCCAGTGCTCGATCATGTTCTGGACCTCATCGTCGCCCCCCGGTCGGGTGGCCAAGTAGCTCGATCCCGCCATGCCTATCCCTCCAAGAAAGGTCAACTTTTGCCTCCAGCGGGGATCTTACTACTTCCATAAGACCTACGCAATACCTTTTTTTTAGGTTCGGATCGCTCCACACATGCCGAACTTCGCGAGTGCCTAGACTTAGAGCGAGGCACGCTTGACCCGCGACCAAGAACAGGCCGTCTACAGCATCGGAGCGGTGGCGCGGATGCTGGACATCCCGCCTTCAACCCTGCGGGCGTGGGAAGAGCGCTACGGGGCAGTGGCCCCCCAGAGGAGTGATGGCGCCCAGCGGCTCTACTCGCGCACCCAGGTGGAGCAGCTGCGCTTCATCAAGTTCCACATGGACGCCGGGGCCAGCGCGGCCGACGCCCATCGCCTGCTCCGGCAGGAGCTCAGCGCCGGTCGCCTGCCGGCTGCGCTCCACGATTCCGGGGAGCGGCGCCCTCTAGTCCTGCTGGTCGAACGCGACAGCTACGCGGCGGAGCTGGCCGAATACTTCCTCAGGACCGAGGGCTACGACGTCGCCATCGCCACGGACTCGACCCAGGCGCGCGAACAGTTCGAGGCCCGCTCTCCTGACGTGGTCGTCGTCGACCTCCTGATCTCGGCGGCGGCCGGTTTCCAGCTGCTCAACGACTTCGCGGGTCGCGGCACGGCCCAGGTCATCGCCGTGTCGGCGATCGACAGCTCCGCGGACGCGATGCACGCGGGGGCGGCCGGGTTCATGCGCAAGCCACTCGAACCCTTGCGTCTCGTCTCGACGATGCGAGACCTGCTTGGCACGAGTGCATTGGTGCGCGCGGCTCGGACGCACCAGGCGCAGGCTTGAACGACCGCCTGCCGACCGGGAATCCCCGGCTCGATGAGATCCTCAACGGAGGCTTGCTCAAGCACGCGATCAACCTCTTCGTCGGCGTGCCGGGCAGCGGCAAGACGATCCTGAGCCAGCAGGTCGCGTTCCACAACGCCACATCTGAGAATTCCGTGCTCTTCCTGTCGACCCTGTCCGAGCCGCTCGACAAGATCCTTCGGTACGGCGAGAGCCTCAAGTTCTTTGACTCAGGTGCCGTGCGCGACCGCCGGATCATCTATGAGGACCTGGGCCAGGTGCTGGGCGAGCATGGGCTGGATTCGGTGATCCCCGCGATCGATCGCTATCTCAAAGAGCTGAGGCCCGCGATCATGATCATCGACAGCTTTCGCGCGTTCAGCGCCATGGCCTCCGACCCGAGCGAGTTCCGCCGCTTCCTCTACGCCATGACGCGGCGCCTGACCGCCAGCGCAACGACAGCGCTGTGGAACGCACCGTATTCGCGCGATCTCGCGCAGCAGGCGGCTGAGTTCGCGATCGCGGATGGGATCATCGCGCTTGACATCAAGCAGGTCGGTGAGCGCGAGATGAGGGTGCTTCAGGTGTTGAAGTTGCGGGGCAGCGATTTCCGCTCCGGCGAGCACATGTACCGGATCACGGAAGGTGGGCTCAGCGTTTTTCCCCGGCTCGCGCGGAACGAGGAGATGCCGCGCTACGAGCTGGCGGATCGCCGCACGGCCACCGGCATCGCCGCCCTGGACAGCTTGCTCGGCGACCGCGGTTACTGGGCCGGCGCAGCCACGCTGGTCGCGGGACCTTCGGGCATCGGCAAGACGCTGATGGGGCTGCATTTCCTGTATCACGGCGCCGAGCACGGAGAGGTTGGACTGCTGGCCACCTTCCAGGAGAACGAGACGCAGCTGGGCAGGATCGTCCAGGGCTTTGGCTGGTCGCTCGACGAGCCGAAGGTGCACGTGATGAGCCGCGGGCTGGTCGACGTCAACATCGACGAGTGGATCTACGACCTGATGGACATCGTGAAGGAGACCGGCGCGAGCCGCGTGGTCATCGACAGCCTCCCTGATCTGAGGCACGCGGCGGGTGACCCCATGCGCTTTCGCGAGTGGATGTTCTCTCTGGTCCAGCGCTTCACGCGCGCGGGAATCAGCCTCATGATGATCGTCGAGGTGCCAGACCTCTTCCAGCTGAGCCGGATCTCGGAGGACGGCGTCTCGCATCTGGCGGACAACGTGGTCCTCCTGCAGTACGTCCAGGATGGACCGGAGCTGATTCGGGCGCTGACGATCCTCAAGACGCGCGCCCTGAAACACAGGCCCCTGGTCCACCGCTACGACATCACCGACCAGGGCTTCGTCCTCGGCGACGTCCTGACCATGACGCGCTAAGCCGCCCTCCTCAGGCCGGGCCGGCTCTTTGCATCGCGAGCACCGTCCAGAACGCACCGGGCCGGTTCAGGGCCGGCTTCAGGCCGTGGTCCTGTGAGGTCGCGATGATCGAGGCCGGGGCGTGAATGAAGATGTGGAACTCCCGACGGGTCAGCCAGAAGACGATGTTCGTGAGCTCGACGCCGAGGCGCGTCCACCACGAGCGGCGCGGAAAGCTCAGGACCATCACCTGGCGGGCGTGGTCGGCGGCGGCGGCCGCCAGCTTCGGCATGTCGGGGTAGCAGCAGAGGACGCGGTTCAGGATCACGATGTCCGCCGGCTCCACGGTCCCGCCAGCCTCGGCAAAGTCCAGCACGCGGCGCTCGACTTTGCTTTCGAGCCCGCGCTCCACCAGCAGGGCGCGAGCCGCGGCCTCGTAGGTCGGTGTCAGCTCGACGCTGGTGGCGTGCGATGCGCCGGCCCTCAAGAGCTCGATCTGGATCGAGCCGACGCCTCCTCCGACCTCCAGCACGGAGCGGCCCTCCAGTCCCTGGCTCAACAGGAACTCGACAATCCGCCGTGAGGTGGAGTCGAGGCCCCTTCGCCGGTATCTTCTGGCCTCGGCGCGAGCGCTTCGCTCGCTGAAGATCCAGCGGTAACCCTTCGGCGAGCAGCAGTCCGGCACAGGCTGGATTATCCGCGCGAGCTTCAAGCGGGCGTCACATAGGCGCCGTACGGTTCCGCCTACGATGGGTTTCGCCATGTCGCCGCCGATCCTGGTCGTGGACGACGACCCGAAGATCGTCTCCCTGGTCAAGACATATCTCGAACGCGAAGGCTTCGGTGTCGTCACGGCGGCAGATGGGCGGGCCGCGCTCCGTGTGATCGACGACTGCCAGCCGAGGCTGATCGTGCTCGATCTCATGCTGCCCGAGCTGGACGGCCTGGGGCTGATGCGGATCGTCCGCGAGCGCTCGAGCGTGCCGATCGTCATGCTCTCCGCGCGCGGGGCGGTCGCCGACCGCGTGCTTGGCATCCATGAGGGTGCGGACGACTATCTGGCCAAGCCATTCTCTCCGGCCGAGCTCGTGGTCCGGGTCAAAGCGGTGCTGCGGCGAGCCAGCGAGTCGGCCGGCGGAGGCCAGGCTCGCGGGGTGCTCGAGCACCACGACCTGACGATCGACCTCGACCGGCATGCGGTCAGGCGGCAGGGATCCGACCTCGAGCTGACCCAAGCAGAGTTCCGGCTGCTGGCCGCCCTCGTGCGCGCGCGCGGCCGCGTCCTGACGCGGCAGGCCCTGCTGGATTCTCTGTACGGGAGCGCCCAGGGTGACGCCATGGAACGCACTGTCGATGTCCACATCGGGAGGCTCCGCGAAAAGCTGGGCGAGGACGCGGTCCGGCCGCGTTACATCGTGACCGTGCGCGGCGCGGGCTACCGCGCGCTGGCCTGACCGGTGTCGCGGTTCCCCGTCACTCGCGGTCTTGCGATGCGCATCACAGTCGTTTCGTTGGCTGTGGCGTTGGTGGCGATCGCGGTGATCGCTGTCGGGGTGCTCGTCGTGGCCAAGTCCACGTTCGACCACCTGATGACCGAGGCGGGAACCCCGGCCGCCCAGGCCCAGGCCATGTTCGACCACGGGGTGGCCACCACCTTCGTCGCCGCAGTGCTCGTGGCGGCATTGATCAGCGTTGCCGTGGCCGTGCTCCTCTCGACGCGCCTCACGAGACCGCTGCACGGAATGGCCGAGGCTGCGCACCGCATCGCCGGCGGGGACTATGACGCGCGCGTGCCGAACGGCGGTCCCGACGAGCTTGCATCCCTCGCGGAGTCGTTCAATCAGATGGCGCTGGCGCTCTCAGACCAGGAGCGGACCCGCAGGGACTTCATCGTCAACGCAGCGCACGAGCTGCGCACCCCTTTGACCAACCTGCAGGGGTACATCGAGGCCCTCCGGGACGGCGTGATCGCGCCCACCCCCGAGCAGTTCCGCTCTCTTTACGAGGAGGCCGAGCGCCTCGTCCGCCTGTCGCGGTCGCTCGACGCCCTCGCCGAGAACGACCGCGCGGACCGCGTGATCGTGCGGCGGCGCATGGATGTCGCCCAGGCGATCCGGTCCGCGATCGAGGTGACCCGGCCCGCTTTCGAAGCGAAGGCGATCCGGGTCGAGCTTGCGGTGCCCGACCGGCTCGCCGCGCGCGCAGAGCCTGACGGCGTGGCCCAGATCCTCGCCAACCTCCTTCAGAACGCCTCCCGCTACACACCGGCGGGTGGGTCGACCTCCATCCGCGCCGAGTCGCAGCGCTCACAGGTGGTGGTTCACATCACCAACACCGGGGACGGCATCCCTCCGCAGGACCTGCCGCACGTTTTCGACCGCTTCTACCGCGTCGAAAAGTCACGCGACTCGGCCCGCGGCGGGGCGGGCATCGGGCTCGCCATCGTCAAACAGCTCGTCGAGGCCTCCGGCGGCGCCGTGGGCGCCGATTCGGCGGAAGGCGTGACGCGGTTCTGGTTCGCCCTGCCGGCCGCCTGACCGACGGTCCGTGTGTGTCGATCCCGTGACGCGCCTTCACGCGCGCTAAACAGCCCGGTGTCAGCCTCCGGAGCGAACCAGTCAACAGCTAACCGGAGGCAAGACCATGAGGAGCTCGATTCGTTTGTTGGGGGTGCTGAGCACTGTTGTCGTCGCCGTTTTCGCGGCCGGCACCAGCGCCCAGGCATCAGATGACCGACCAGCGGGCGGCGCCCACGCGGTTTTCGTGCAGACGAATGACCTCGAGGGCAACGCCATCGCCGCCTACCATCGCAACTCGGACGGAACGCTCAGCTACACCAGGAGCTATCGCACGGGCGGCCTGGGCGGCCGCGCGGCCGGCTCGGCCTC
>DASXBE010000205.1:0-3024 GCA_036491815.1 Candidatus Dormiibacterota bacterium
GGCCGCCGCGAGCAGGGGGCTTACGACCACGTCTTGGTCGGCGCTCGCGTTCAAGCGGCTGAGCTCGCTGTCCTCGCGGAAGCGGCTGGCGGCCAGATCGATCGCCGCCACGACGGCATCCGCGGCGGCACGGGCCGCGGACATTCCAGAGGGCCTGGTGACGACGATTCGCATGAGGCCCCCGAGGGCGTGGCCGTCGACCATCGCAAAGACCGTGGTGCTCACCGCCGGGGCCTCTTCCCGTTCTCGGCCCGTGCGAGCGCCAGGGCCAGGACCGGGCAGTCCTCCACCGCCCTCTGCGCGAGTGCCATGAGGTGGTCGGGAATCGGACCTGCCGCGACGATCGGGTAACCCCACTCGTCGAGGTGAATGCGCTCGGGCAGGATCTCGGCGCACAGGCCACGTCCGTCGCATTTGATCCTGTCGACCACCAGATGGTGCTCGCGGCTCATGCCGTTCGCCGCGCGCTGTGGGCAGGGTGGTGGGCGAATTCCGGGGCGAAGGTTTCGAGCGCCGACCGGAGGAACCTGACGGCTCCGTCCGGGTGCCGGCAGCCTCCCCGTCCCGCGACGTCCTTGGCCCAGCGCTGCAGGCGGCCGATGTCGAGCGGGTTGGCGCCCTCATAGGCGATGCGGCTGCAGGAATCGGCCAGGGCGCGCAGACCGAAGTAGCACGGACCGCACTGGGCGGAGCTCTCGCCGGCGAGGTAGCGCATGATTCCAGCGGTTTCGCAGACGGCGCACCTGGACTGGGGCAGGACCCCGATCACGCCGCAGCCCAGCGAGAGACCCGCGGCTTTGAGCTCGAGCGGGTCGAGGCGCAGGTCGAGGGCCCTCTGAAGCTCGAGCCACGATCCGAAGTAGCCTCCCAAGAGGATCGCGCGAGCCGGCTCGGTGACCCCTCCGGCGATGGACAGCGCCTCGCCGAGCGTCCGGTTCGATTCGATCTCGATCACGCCGGGGTGGGCCACAGCGCCCGCGACGGTCGCGAGCAGGGTGCCGCTCGGGACGCCTGAACGGGCGATCAGCGCGACGTGCGCAAGCGTCTCGACGTTCTGCACCATGGCCGAGGCAGCCTTGCGTGTGGTCGGCAGCGCCACGCCTGAGGCAACCGCGTGCACGGCCGCGCTCGAGTCGCCCGCCACGTAACGGGCCGGTGCGGCAAACAGGCGCACCTGGCCGCGCTCGTAACCGGTGCGCTCGGCCAGCGCCCGCTCCATCGCCACGCGCGACGACTGGTGGTGCTCCCCGATGTAGAGGATGACCTCTTTGGCGCGAATGGCCCGGGCCGCCAGGAACGCGCCATCGAGCACCAGGTGCGGGCGGCAGGTCATCAGGAGGCGGTCCTTCCTGCTGTGCGGCTCGCCCTCCGCACCGTTGGCGACGACCACCGCGGAGCCTCGCGGCCCGCTCGCGGCGGCTCGCCACTTCAAGCCGACAGGGAAGTCAGCGCCACCACGCCCGCTCAGCCCGCTGGAGACGAGGGTCTCGATCAGATCCGAGCCCGGATGCGGCAGTGGTCCGAGCCGACCGACGTGCTCGGCGAGGCTCTCCGATCCCGAGCGCAGGTCGCGACCCGCAAGCAGGCGAAGGGCGCTCATGGCGCCTCGTCGCGGTCGAGGCTGCCGCGAAACGCGGAGCGCGCGGGGCTCAGCGGGTCAAACGGCCCCGCGAAGAGCCGGAACGCCGCCGTGATCACAACCGCGCTCACACAGAGGACGGTGAGCACGATCAACCACAGCGACCAGACGTCGGTGCCTGTGCCCACTCCATGGATCACGCCGATCGGCCACGCCGCGTACGTGAGCCAGTGGATCGCGCGCCACGTTCGCTGGCCAAGCAGACCGCGCACCAGGCTCGTCACCACGATCGCGACCAGCAGCTCGAACGCGATCACGCCGAGCCCGAGCCACAGCGTCCGGTAGTACGACGAGAACGGGATCACCGCCGCGGCCCAGCCCAGGTGCGTGAATGGGTCGACGACCGCCGTCACGATGTGCAGCGTCAAGAAGACGAGGGTCATCAGGGCGAGGTTCCGGTGCAGGCCCGTGACCAGGAATCGCGGCCATCCGGCCCCCTCGACCCGCATCGTGGAGAGCAGCCCGAGGATGACCACCGCGCTGAGCAGGACAAGGGATATCGCACCCGCGCCACGCGTGACGTACCACAGGAATGTGTCCGGCACGGCGGGTCAGCGCGAGCCGCCCGACACCACCACCGGCGAGCTCGACGATGAGCTCACGCCGCTCGAGGACTGCAGCCCGGACGACGTGCTGGATGAGGAGGTGCTGGACGAGGAGCTAGAGGTGGACGAGTCGGTGCCGGACCCGGTGGCCGAGTTCGAGGTGGCGGCGGAAGCGGTGCCGGGAATCGTGGTCGCGCTGATCACTGCCAACACTCCGACTCCGGCGACGGCTGAGATCGCCACGCCGGTGGTCAGCCGGTTCAGCGTCCGCATCGCCTGGTCGCGGGCGCGCACCCTGGCCTGGTTGGCCGCTCTTGTTTCCACGATCCGAAAGCTACGGGACGGGCCCTGATGCGTACCTGGGAGCAAGCTGAGAGCTTCCTGAGAGGAGTCGGCGCCGATCCTCGAAAGACAACCTCTGAGGGCTCTCGGGCCTTCTCACGCTGCTCTCGTGGGACTCTTCTTAGACTTTGCCACGTTGCCCTCGTAGCTCAGGGGATAGAGCAGGACGGTCCTAACGTCAAGGTCGGGGGTTCGATTCCCTCCGGGGGCACCATCGGTCTCTGTCGCGATCGGCCCGAGCCGCAGAGCGCGCTCGCCGCTCTTGGTCAGCCCGCCAGGTTGGTGCCGGGGATCGGCAGGTAGGGCATCGGGTCGATGACCGCGCCGTTCACCCGGACCTCGAAATGCACGTGCGGCCCGGTCGAAAAGCCAGTCGAGCCCTCGCGCCCGACCTGCTGGCCTCTCACGACGATCTGGCCGGTGGTGACGCTGGTCGCGAGGAGGTGGCCGTAGAGGGTCTCGACGCCGGACCCATGGGCGATCACGACGTAGTTCCCG
>DASXBE010000206.1:0-7605 GCA_036491815.1 Candidatus Dormiibacterota bacterium
CATGCCCGAGTACGTCGCGGCGCTGGAGCGCGAGCTCCTGTCGGCTCGCGCGCGGCATCCCTTCGCGCCCCTGGAGACGATCTACCTGGGCGGCGGCACGCCCAGCCTCCTGCCGGCCGACCTGATCGCCCGGCTGCTGGCCTTCATCCGGGCCAACTTCGCGGTCGCGCCCGGCGCGGAGGTCACCCTCGAAGCCAACCCGGCCAGCACCGACGAGCCGAGAGCCGAGGCGTGGCTCGCCGGTGGGGTGAACCGGCTGAGCCTCGGCGTCCAGGGCTTCGACCCCCGAGCCCTGGCTGTGCTCGAGCGGAGGACGGACGGCGCTCAGGTCATGCGCGCCTACCGGCTGGCCCGCGACATGGGGTTCTCCAACATCAGCATCGACCTCATCTACGCGGTGCCGTACCAGAGCCTCGAGGTCTGGCTGGATACGCTGCGCCGGGCCATCGACCTCGCTCCCGAGCATGTCTCGACCTACTGCCTGTCGTTCGAGGAGGGAACCCTGCTCTTCCGCCGCCGCGCGGCCGGCCGCGTGCCCGAGGTCGAATCCGACCTCCAATGGGATCAGCTCGACGCGGCGTGCTCCGCTTTGGAGTCGGCTGGTTTCGAGAGGTACGAGGTTTCGAACTGGGCACGACCCGGGTTCGAATCGAGGCACAACCGGGCGTACTGGCGCTGCCGCCCCGTCTACGGGGCTGGCGCCGGAGCCCACTCATACGCCAGCGACGGATCGCAAGCCTGGCGCTGGTGGAATGTGGCGCAGCCGCGCGACTACATCGCCGCGGCGGCCTCGCCCCGCGCGGATGGCGAGGAGCTGGACCCCCGCAAGGCCGGCGCCGAGTCCCTGATGCTCGGGCTGCGCACCGCCGAGGGGATCGCCGCCCCCGCCGGCTTCCAGGCCGAGCTCGCCGGCCTCGAGCGCGACGGGCTGATCGAGCGGCGAGACGGGCGCGTCATCCCCACCCGGAGGGGCCTTGACCTGCACAACCAGATCGCCCTCGCGGTACTGTAATTGGCACTCTCGCCGTTAGAGTGCTGAAACGACATGGAAGATAGAAAGCAAGCCATCCTGCGCGCGGTCGTGAACGAGTTCACCACCAACGCCCAGCCCGTCGGCTCCCAGGCGCTGCAGAGCCGCTACTTCGTCAACCTCTCGGCGGCGACCATCCGCTCGGAGCTGGCGGGGCTCGTGGACCAGGGCTACCTCGCGCAGCCGCACACCTCCGCCGGGCGGGTTCCCACGGACTCCGGCTACCGCTACTTCGTCGATTTCCTGATGGACGTGGAGCAGATCCCCGAGCGGGTCGGGGTGTTCATCCAGGACGAGCTCCGCAGCGCGCCGGCAGACGTCCAGGGCCTGGTCGAGAAGGTCGCGATGACAGTGGCCGCCGTGACCCAGAACGCGTCAGTGGCCAGCGCGCCGCAGGGTTCGCAGGCCCGGATCAAGCACGTCGATCTCGTGTCGCTCGAGCCGACCGAGGTCCTGCTCATCCTCCTGCTCGAGGGGAACCTGCTGCGCCAGCAGGTGGTGAACGTGGCCGAGGTGGCCACGCAAGTCGAGCTTTCGAGCCTGGCGTCGCGCCTCAACAGCTCTCTTGGCGGCCGCGCCAGCGACGAGGTCCGGCGCCACTACGAGGCGGCGCAGCTCGGCCTGGAGAAGGAGCTCCTCGGCCGTGTCGTCACCCTGCTCGACCTGTACGAGAAGGGATCCGAGAGCCTGGTCGTCCACGACGGCGTGCGCAACCTCGTCCGACAGCCGGAGTTCGCGGAGTCATCCCGGCTGCAGCAGGTCCTCGAGGTCCTCGAGGAGACCCGTTACCTCACCGTTCTGCTCCGTCAGCTCATCGGTGAGTCGGACCTCCAGATCGTGATCGGCTCGGAGAACGCCTCGAGCCAGCTCCAGGGCTGCGCCGTGGTCCTGACCACCTATGGCCCGTCGAACCGCTTGAAGGGCGTCCTCGGTGTGATCGGGCCGACGCGGATGGCCTACAGCCAGACGGTGGCGCGGCTCCGCGCCGTCGCCCAGGCCGCCAGCGGCCGCATGGCGGAGCTGGCGTGAGCGGGTTTGGCGGGACCGCCGCCCGCGGTATCTAAAGGAAGAGATGAGCACCCGCAAGCATCCTCACGACCCCCGCGAGCCGCGCACACCTGAAACCGGCCAGGCCGCCGGCGAGCCGGCGCCCCCCGGCGCCGGGGCCCCGATGAACCCACACCAGGTCATGGAGAAGATGGCCGAGCTCGAGTCGGGGCTGGCCGAGGCGAAGGACCGCTACCTGCGGCTCGCCGCCGACTTCGACAACTTCAAGAAGCGCTCGCGGCAGGAGCACCTCGAGACCATCCAGCATGCCTCGTCCGAGCTGATCGGTCGCGTCCTGCCCGCGCTGGACGACCTGCACAACGCCCTCGAGCACCAGCCGGAAGGCGTGGACGAGACATGGATCCGCGGCCTGCAGCTCGCCGTCCGCAAGCTCGAGGAGGCCCTGGGCGCGCACGGGCTGGAACCGATCAGGGCGGTAGGCGAGCACTTCGACCCCAACCTGCACGAGGCGATCGGGCACGAAGAGACGGACGAGCAGCCGGAGGACACTGTCGTGTCCGAGCTGCGGCGGGGATACCGGGTCCGCGACCGCGTCGTGCGGCCGACCCTCGTCAGGGTTGCCCGGCCGTCGCTCGCCGCCTCATCCGACAGCGACCCGACCACCGAATAGCTTCGAAGAGGGTGGCGGTCAAGCGCGATTACTACGAGGTGCTGGGCGTCGCCCGCCAGTGCTCCTCTGACGAGCTCAAGCGTGCGTTTCGCAAGATCGCCATGGACTCCCACCCAGACCGCAACCCCGACGATGCGGCGGCGGCGGCGCGGTTCAAGGAGGCAAGCGAGGCCTACAACGTCCTGTCGGACCCCGGCCGGCGCCGGACGTACGACTTGTTCGGCCACGCGGCGGTGGAAGCCGGAGGCGGTCCGGCCGTCGACTTCTCGGACATGCCCTTCGGCGACATCTTCGACACGTTCTTCGGCGGCGGACGCGGCAGGCGCGAGCGGTCGAACCGCGGCGCCGACCTGCGCTACGACCTGACGATCACGTTCGAAGAGGCCTTCACGGGCGTCGAGAAGCAGATCGAGGTCGGCCGCCTCGCCACGTGCGACCGCTGCTCCGGCAGCGGGGCCGAGCCGGGGACCGGCGATGAGACGTGTCCCGGATGCCGCGGGTCGGGCCAGGTGCGACGGGCTGCCCAGTCGATCTTCGGCCAGGTGGTCACGACAGCGGCCTGCCCGACCTGCGGCGGCGCGGGCCGGATCCTCAAGAGCCCGTGCGTGCAGTGCCGGGGCCAGGGCCGCCTCAACAAGGGCCGGCGGCTCGCGGTGAGGATCCCTGCGGGCGTCGACACCGACTCCCAGATCAGGCTGAGCGGGGAGGGGGAGGCCGGAGTGCGCGGCGGCCCTCCGGGCGACCTCTACGTGGTGCTGACCGTGAAGCCCCACGCGCAGCTCGCGCGGCACGATCAGGACGTCGTTTTCGAGCTGCGCATCAACATGGTCCAGGCGGCCCTGGGCGACCGGATCGAGATCCCGACGCTGGAGGGCCAGGTCGAGATCGCCATCCCGGCCGGCACCCAGAACGGGCAGTCGTTCCGACTGCAGGGACGGGGCATGCCGGATGTGCGGGGAGGCCGGCGCGGCGACGAGTACGTCGTGGTCCAGGTCGTGGTCCCGAAGGACCTGACGGTGGAGCAGAAGGCCCTGCTCCGCAAGGTCGGGGGGCTGACGGGCAAGCCCGAGAAGGTCTCGAAGGGATTCTTCGAAAAATTGCGGGACGCGATCTCCCTGGATTAGCTCGCCCTGAGGCGCCCGGTGGTCGTCCGGCACAAATTCGGGTTCGTCAACTTACACTTCGCAACGCAAACTCGTGCTTTCGGGAATTGAGGAGGGAAGGTGGTCGCGCCGGCTGGCGCTTGCAGCCGTGCTGTTGGTGGTCGCCGCCTGCGCTCCGCAGATCGGAAACACCGTGGACCAGACCTCACCCAGCCCGAGCGCCTCGCCGTCACCGTCGCCCGCGCCCACACCGACGCCGCCCGCCCCGCTCCAGGCTTCCGACTCGGGCTTTGCGGTCGGGGAGGTTGGGGTCGGGGTGAGCGGCTATGGCCTCCAGGCGAGCGGCGGGGTTCAGCCGTACACCTGGACCGTCAGCGGCGGAGCCCTCCCGACCGGGCTCAGCCTTGCCTCGGACGGCTCTGTGTCGGGCGCACCCAGCCACGCGGGCACGTTCGCTTTCACGATCCGGGTGACCGACGCCGCCGCGGCTGTCGCCACGCTCTCGGGGTCGGTCCTGATCAAGCCCCACCTGACCGCAACCCTGCTGCCGCCTTGCGCCACCGAGTGCTCAGTGGAGCTCGGGTGCGTGACGGTGTGCGGCGGCTTCGGAACGGTCGGGGGCGGGGTCGGCCCGTACACCTATTCGTTCCTGGGACAGCTGCCCGCGGGGACGAGCCTATCGCCCACCGCATTAACGCTGAAAGGCACCTTCGGGGGAGTCCCCGGACGCCTCCAATTCACAGCCGAGGTGACGGACGGACTGGGCGTGACGGCAGCCGTGAGCCCGACCTATCACCTGTTTTCGCACATTGCGCTGTCGGACGGCAAGTGCCCCTACGCCCGCACGGCGGGCGGTCCTGGTTGCATCACGACCACGCCGTTGACATTTACAGGGGGCACGCCAGGAAAACAGCCGATAGTCAAGTCAATCTCCTGGTTGGGGTACAAGACCTGCGGGGTTACCGCAGCGCCGACCATTTGCCCGCCACCGACTTCATTTGCCGTGACCTATCAGGCGGGCTCAGTTTCGATCACCCTAACTTATCCCAACTACTCGTCAACGACCGGGATCCTGAGCTTGCAGATCAGCGACCAGAGCGTTTGTGGCCAGTCCGTGACCTGTTCGGCAAATGCACAGCTGAGCGTGGGGTGAAAGCCTCTCCACAGCTCATGGCATAACTTGGGCGTTTGCGGGGTAGTTAGTAGGTTCGGTAGCTTTGAAACGGATATAAGAAGGACGACGTGGCAAAAACAATCGATCTCGAACTGACAAGGGCCGAAGTGGAGGTCCTGGAGCTGGAAGCGCGGCTCCGGGTCGTCCCGATGAACGACACCCAGCTCTCGGACGCCCTCAAGACCGCGCTGGCGGCCAAGAAGGAGCGCCTGACCAAGCTGCGCACCCTGCACGCGGCGGCCGGCAAGGCGGCCCAATCGGCGGACGGGAACGGCGACAAGCTGAACCCGCTCACCGCCGGGCGGCGGCCACCCCTCAAGCGGACCGTACCGCAGCGACCCCAGGCGAAACCCAGCAAGTAACCCCTCGGGCCCAGCCGCCTCCGCCGTGGAGGCGGAAATCCGCGCAGCGAACTTGGGGCTCGAACGTTATCGTGGTTCGGGTTGTCTGAGCTGATGTCGCGCACCGCGGACGTGGCGGATCCGCTGTTCGGGGCAGCCTGGGCCCCGGCTCGCAGCTCCCGGCTCGTCGGTTCCTCTCGCGTCGCCCTGATCAACGGAGTCGCCGTCCTGGCCATCATCGTGGCGGTCGCCTACCGATTCACACAGGCGAAAATGCCCGCGGACGTCCTCCGCGAGGAGATGGCGCTGATCCTGGTCGGGATCGTCTTCGGCGTGGTCGCGGTCTACGTGCGGTCTTCGCGGCTGGCGGAAGACCTCCGGGTCCAGCTGGCGGTCATGATCGTCGCCGCGATCCTGGCGGTGATCGTCCTGGGCCGCGCGGGCCACTGGCTCGGCGACGACCTGCCCCCGCTCGCCGCGGTCAGCTTCGCCGCCGTCCTCCTCCACTTCGACCTGGGCATGCGCACCAGGCACTTCGGGTACGTCTTCGCGGTCGCGGGCCTTGGGCTCGGCGCGCTCTGGGTGTACGCGATCGTCGCGCTCATGGTCTCGATCTCGGCGGTCGTGATCTGGACTCTGGTGCTCCTCGGCCTGGGCATGCTCGCCTACCTGACGAGCCGCGCCGTCGAGCGCGACCTGAGCATGCACCTGGAGCGGCAGGCCTCCCTGCTCGGCGCGCTGAGCGAGCTCGGCGAGGGGCTCTTCATCAGCGAGCACGGCAAGTTTGTTGCGGGCAATGACGCGTACGTCAAGCTGAGCGGCTACACGCGCGAGGAGCTCGCTGCGCTGCCGTCCCTCATCGACCTCGCCGCGCCCGAGGACCGCGCCGAGCTGCAGGCCAACCTCGCGCGGCGCGAGGTCGGGGACGAAGCGCCGGTCCGCTACAACATCACGATGGTCGCCAAGGGCGGCCGCCGAATCGAGGTCGAGGTGGCGATCCACCGGATCGGCTCCAAACGCAGCCACCAGCTCCTCAGCCTCGTCAACGACGTCACCGAGAAGCTCCGGGCAGAGCAGGCCGAGCGGGAGCTGGAAACGCGGTTTCGCACGCTCTTCGAGCAGGCGCAGGCCGGCATGGTGTTCGCGGGCATCGACGGCCATATCACCACCGTCAACCCGGCCTTCTGCCAGCTCGTCGGTTACAGCGAGTCCGAGCTCCGCAGCCTGTCCATGGTGGACATCACGCACCCTGACGACGCTGCGGCGCTGCAGGACGCGATGAGGCGGATGCTCGCCGGCGAGGACGAGGGTCTGCGCATCGAGAAGCGCTACACGCGCAAGGACGGCGAGCCCGTCTGGGTCGACCTCACGACCCGCATCGTGCGCGGCCGCGACGGCAAGCCGCTTTACTTCCAGAACGTGGCGGTCAACATCCGCGACCGCAAGCGGGCCGAGGTGCTTCAGGCGGCGCGGTTCGCCGTCACGCAGGCGCTCGTCACGTCGCCGGGATGGGACAAGGCCGCGCCTGGGGTCCTCGAGGGGCTGTGCCGGACCCTGGACTGGGAGCTCGCCGAGTACTGGGAGGTCGACGGCGAGCGCGAGGCGATGCACTTCGTCGCTTCATGGAAGCGTCCCGGACGCGACACATCGGCCTACGAAGCGACCGCCAAGGACGTCAGCTACCGGCGCGGGCAAGGCCTGGCCGGGAAGGTCTGGGAGTCAGGCGGACCGGTCGCCCTGCCCGACCTCGCGGGCGACACATCAGCCCGCTCCGGCGCCGCCGTGGCGGCGGGGCTGCATGGGATCGTCGGCTTTCCGGTGCGCAGCGGCCGGCGGGTGGTCGGCATGATCTCGCTTCACACCTGGGCGCCTCGCGAGCTCGACGGCGGGCTCGCCGCGGTGATGAACGACGTCGGTTCGCAGATCGGGGAGTTCGTCGAACGCAAGCGCGCCGAGATTGCCCTGCAAGAGAGCGAAAACCGCATGCGGTCGGTGCTGGACAACGTGTCGGACGGCCTGGCCACCATCGACCACGCCGGGGTGATCGAATCGGGCAACCCGGCGGTGGTCAAGCTCTTCGGCTACTCGGAGCAGGAGCTGATCGGCCAGCCGAGCGATATCCTCATCGCCACCACTCACCGCAGCGCTTTCGACAACTACCTTCAGCGGCGCCAGAAGCTCGACATCCCGGTGAGCGGCGCCCACGAGACGATGGGCAAGCGGAAGAGCGGAAGCCTCTTTCCCCTCGAGTTCGTTGTCAGCTCGATGCAGATCGGCGC